>JAFRUN010000042.1 GCA_017438865.1 Clostridia bacterium | reverse complement strand
TGTGCGACGCGGAGATCATGATGCCGCAGTCGAAATCGTCGACGCGCGAGATGTACGCGACCGACGGCGTGGTGGTGACGTGCATGATATAGGCGTCCGCGCCGCTGGCGACCAGGCCGGCGCAGAGCGCATATTCAAACATGTAGGAGGAGCGCCGCGTGTCCTTGCCGATGACCACCTTGGCCTTCTTGTCCAGCCTCGCGCCGTAATACCAGCCGAGATAGCGGCCGATCTTGATCGCGTGGTCGAAGGTCAGGTCCTTGTTGGCTTCGCCGCGGAAGCCGTCCGTTCCGAAATACTTTCCCATTACCGTTCCTCCTTCGTCGCTACCGTTCCGTTGTCCTTCCAGATGCTGTACGCCGGCACCACGCCGCGCACGCAGGACGTCGGATATACGTTGCTGTGCCGCCCGATCACCGTGCCGGGGTTGCAGACCGCGTTGCAGCCGACCTCGACGAAATCGCCGAGCATCGCGCCGAACTTCTTGACGCCGGTTTCGATCTGCTCCGCGCCGTTGTGCACGACGACGAGCTTTTTGTCGCTCTTCACGTTCGACGTGATGCTGCCCGCGCCCATGTGGCTCTTATAGCCCAGGATCGAATCGCCGACGTAGTTATAATGCGGCGTCTGCACATTGTCGAACAGGATGACGTTCTTGAGCTCGACGGAATTGCCGACGACGCAGTTGCTGCCTACAAGCGCCGATCCGCGGATGAACGCGCAATGCCGGACCTCGGTTCCCGGTCCGATGATGCAGGGCGCGCCGAGATACGCGGACGGAAACACCTTCGCCGTCTTATGCACCCAGACGTGTTCGGAAACCTCTTCATAGTCCTCGCCGAGCGTGGGCCCGAGCGCAAGGATGAAGTCCTTGATGCCCTTCAGCGCTTCCCAGGGATAGGTGAACTGCGAAAGATACTCCTTCGCAAGCGTATGTTCAAGGTCGTATAAATCGTTGATCGTAACCATATCTTACAGCCGCTCGTTTCTCTCGATATCGAGGAAATATTTGTAGGTATCGACGGTCAGCTCGCCGCACGCCGCCTCGTCGCAGGCGATGATGGCGGCGTTGTGCATCTGCAGCGCGGAGCAGGTCCACTTGTGGCTGACGCCGCCTTCGACGGTCGCCGCAAGCGCGCGCGCCTTGTTGTGCCCGTTGATGAGGATCAGGACCTCCTTCGAGTCCGTGACCGTGCCGACGCCCACGGAAAGCGCCTGAGAGGGCACCTTTTCGGGATCGTTTCCGAAGAAGCGGGAGTTGACGATGCGCGTGTCGGTGGTGAGGTTTCGGACGCCCGTGCGCGAGCACAGCGAGGTGAACGGCTCGTTGAACGCGATGTGTCCGTCCACGCCGATGCCGCCCATGAACAGGTCAATGCCGCCGCAGGATCTGATCTTCTCCTCGTAGCGGGCGCATTCGCCCTCGGGATCCGAAGTCATGCCGTTCAGAATATTGATGTTTTCCGGCTTCATATCGACCAGATGATCGAAGAAATTGTCATGCATGAAGTACCAGTAGCTCTGGTCGTGCTCATGCGGGAGCCCGAGGTATTCGTCCATGTTGAACGTGACGACGTTTTTGAAGGATACCTCCCCCGCCCTGTTCATGCGGGCAAGCTCCTTATAGACGCCGATGGGGCTCGATCCCGTCGGAAGCCCGAGCACGAACGGACGCGCTTCCCTGTGCGCGTTGATCTTCGCCGCGATATAGTGCGCAGCCCAAAGACTCATCTTTTCGTAATTGTCCTGAATAACGACTCTCATGTTTTTCTCCTTTTCATTTGCGGTCAAAGCGTTCTGTCCGCTTATATGCGGCGCGGCGCAAAAAAATGACCGCCGGTATCGGGCGATGAGGTCCGTTCTGTTACGGTGTCGATTCCGCTTTTTGTCGTCCCTCTTTCGGTCCGCCGTTTTGTGACCGTGGCAGCATCCGCCGAATCTTTCGATAAACTGCCATCCTCGTCGACCTTCCGGTCCGGGCGCTGACCGGCTTCCCTTCCTCCTCCCGGAAAACGCCGGTTTTACCGTGTTATGATCCATAACAGAGGTATTATATACGAAATATTGTGGTCTGTCAACAAAAAAGGCCTTTCCCTTGTGTTCCTGCGCCTCCGGCGCAGTTCACGGAGCGAAGCGGGGATTCATTTGATGAATTGCATCTGCGATGCATGAATTGCCTGCGGCGCGAATTGCGGCTGCGCCGCACGGACAGACAAAAAGGACCTTATGCAAGGTCCTTTCTTCAGAGGTCGTCGGCGTCCTGCACGGGGCGCGTTTCGCCGGTCGGCTTGCCTGTGTAGCTGCCGTTCACGTCGGACGGGATCGTCACCGTCCTGCGCGGGACATAGCGGATCTTTTCCCGCTTCTCTCTTCGCACGTCAATACTCCTCCGTGCCGTAGAGATCGTCGTCGGTGCGGTTTCTCTGACTGTCGCCGTCACGGTTCGAGTCGGCGTGCCTGCGCGCGTTCGGATCGCTCCGGCGGTTGTCGTTCTCACGTTTCTTTTCGTTCGTCAGCATCATGAATGTTCCTCCGTTTTCAGATTGCCGGTTTGCCGGCGCCGTTATTGTATCCCGCGGCGCGTCGATTATGTAAAGATTGCGAAAAAACCGGAAATCGCGTCTTGCCCTGTACGCGCGCATGCGTTATAATAAGATGTTAATTTTTGAAAACCGGATCGGAGCGCGTCTCCGAAGGAAGGATACCGCATGGAAGAACGAAGCAAGAACTTCATCGAAGAGTTCGTCGAGGAAGACCTCAAAACCATGAACCGCCGCGTCAAAACGCGGTTCCCGCCCGAGCCGAACGGCTATCTGCACATCGGACACGCCAAGGCGCTGACCGTGGATTTCGGCATCGCCGAGGAATACGGCGGGACCTGCAACCTGCGTTTTGACGACACGAACCCCACGAAGGAAGACGTCGAATACGTCGAGGCCATCAAAGAGGATATCCGGTGGCTCGGCTTCGAGTGGGATCAGCTTCGCTTCGGCTCCTCCTATTTCGATCAATGCTACGAGCTTGCCGTAAAGCTCATCAAGGAC
Organism: Clostridia bacterium; assembly: GCA_017438865.1. GTDB lineage: Bacteria > Bacillota > Clostridia > Christensenellales > CAG-138 > UBA3792. The sequence continues at coordinate 6,368 of JAFRUN010000042.1, read as the reverse complement.
GGCAAGGCGTACGTCGACGATCTCAGCAAGGACGAGATGCGCGAATACCGCGGCACGCTGACCGAGCCGGGCAAAAACAGCCCGTGGCGCGACCGGTCCGTCGCGGAAAACCTCGATCTCTTCGAGCGCATGAAAAACGGCGAGTTCCCGGACGGATCGAAAACGCTGCGCGCAAAGATCGACATGGCAAGCCCGAACATCAACATGCGCGATCCCGCGATGTACCGCATTCTGCACATTCCGCACCATCAGACCGGCGACAAGTGGTGCATCTACCCGATGTACGACTTTGCGCACCCGATCCAGGACGCGATCGAAGGCGTGACGCATTCGCTGTGCTCGCTGGAATACGAGGCGCACCGCCCGCTCTACGACTGGGTGGTCACCGCCTGCGGGTTCGATCCGAAGCCCAGACAGATCGAGTTTGCGCGGCTGAACCTCACCAACACGATCATGTCGAAGCGCTATCTCCGCCGTCTTGTCGAGGAGCACTTCGTCAGCGGCTGGGACGATCCCAGAATGCCCACGCTGTGCGCCATGCGCCGCCGCGGCTACCCCGCCGCCGCCGTGCGCGACTTTCTTGCGCGGATCGGCGTGGCAAAGGCGGACTCCGTCGTGGACACCGCGATGCTCGAGCACTGCGTGCGCGAGAACCTGAATACGAACGCGCTGCGCCGCATGGCGGTGACCGAGCCCCTGAAGCTCGTCATCGACAACTGGGAGCCGGGCCGTTTCGAGACCGTCGAGCTCGAAAACAATCCGAACGATCCCGGCGCCGGCACGCATACGGTGCGGTTCGGCAGGGAGCTCTGGATCGAACGCAGCGATTTCATGGCGGAACCGGTCAAGAAGTTCTTCCGGCTGAAGCCGGACGGCGAGGTTCGACTGAAGGGCGCGTACATCGTCAAGTGCGTTTCGTGGAACACGGAGCCCGACGGCACGGTGTCCGAGGTCCATGTGACCTACGATCCCGAAACCAGAAGCGGCGAATGCGAGCGCAAGGTCAAGGGCACGCTGCATTGGGTTGCGGCGGCGGACGCGGTCCCCGCGGAGTTCCGGCTCTACGGACCTCTGATGCGCGAAGCCGCAGAAGGCGAAGAAGTCTCCGACTTCACCGCGCTGCTTGCCCCGGATTCGCTGGAAGTAAAGCGCGGATACATCGAACCGGCTTTGAAGGACGCCGCCGTCGGCGAACCGTTCCAGTTCGTGCGTATGGGATATTTCGCAAAGGATCCCGATTCGGTCGAAGACCTTCCGGTGTTCAACCGCGTCGTCGGATTGAAGGATTCGTTCAAGATTTCGTAAGGAGACCGTCATGGAAGTTCGTACCAGATTCGCCCCGTCCCCGACGGGCTATATGCACCTCGGAAACCTCCGGAGCGCGCTCTATACCTATCTGTTCGCCAAAGCCAACGGCGGGAAGTTCATTCTGCGCATCGAGGACACCGATCAGAGCCGTTATGTGCCCGGCGCGGTGGACGTCATCTACCGCACGCTGAAAAGCATCGGTATGCAATGGGACGAAGGTCCCGACATCGGCGGCAATTTCGGTCCCTATGTGCAGAGCGAGCGCAAAAATATGTACCTGCCCTATGCCGAACAGCTTGTGAAGGCGGGCAAGGCGTATTACTGCTTCTGCACCGAGGAGGAGCTGAGCTTCCGCCGCGAGGAAGCGCAAAAGCGCGGCGAGACCTTCAAGTATGACAAGCACTGCCTGCGCCTGTCCCCCGAGGAGGTGCAGCGCCGCATCGCCGCGGGCGAGCCGTATGTGATCCGCCAAAACGTGCCGGAGCACGGCGAAGCGTCGTTCGACGACGTGCTGTACGGGCATATCGCGGTCGACTGCTCCGACCTCGACGAAATTATCCTGATCAAGGCGGACGGCATTCCGACCAAAAACTTCGCAAAAGTCATCGATGATCATACGATGGGCATCACGCACGTCATGCGCGGCAACGAGTACCTTTCGAGCACGCCGAAGTACAACCTGCTCTATGACGCTTTCGACTGGGAAAAGCCGGTCTACATCCACATGACGCCGATCATGCGCGACGCGACGCATAAGCTCAGCAAGCGCGACGGCGACGCGTATTTCGAGGACTACATCAACAAGGGTTACCTCAAGGAAGCGATCGTAAACTACGTTGCGCTCTTAGGCTGGAACCCCGGCGACGAGCGTGAGTTCTTCACGATGGACGAGCTAATCAACGCGTTCTCCGTGGACGGGATGAGCAAGTCCCCCGCCATCTTCGACGTGAACAAGCTGACCTGGATGAACGCCGAATACGTGCGGCGGCTCACGCCGGAGCAGTTCACCGAATACGCTCTGCCCTATTATGAAAAAGCGGGCGTAAATGCCGAGCACGCCGATCTGCTGGCGCGGATTTTGCAGCAGCGCACCGAGACGTTCGCGCAGATCCCCGAGATGCTCGATTTTATCCCGCAGCTCCCGGACTACGACGCCGAGCTGTTCACGAACAAGAAGAGCAAGACGAACCCGGAGATCGCAAAGCATGTGCTTACGATCGCGATCGAGGCGCTCGAAGCGCTTCCCGCATGGGAGGAGCAGTCGATCCACGATACGCTTTTAGGGCTTGCCGAAAAAGAGGGCATGAAGAACGGAACGATGCTCTGGCCGGTGCGCATCGCGCTTGCGGGCAAGCAGGTCACGCCCGGCGGCGCGATCGAGATCGCGATCCTGTTGGGGCGTGAGGAGTCCCTGCGCCGGCTGAAGCTCGGTCTTGAAAAGCTCGGATAAGGAGGAACGGATATGAAGCTGGGTGTCATCGGACTGCCGAACGTCGGCAAGTCCACGCTGTTCAACGCCATCACCCGCGCGGGCGCGCAGGCGGCGAACTATCCGTTCTGCACGATCGAACCGAACGTCGGCGTCGTCTCCGTGCCGGATCACCGGCTGGACGTACTCGCCGAGATGCATCATCCCGAGAAGTACACGCCCGCGGTCATTGAGTTCGTCGACATCGCGGGGCTCGTGCGCGGCGCTTCCCGCGGCGAGGGCCTGGGCAACAAGTTCCTGTCGCACATTCGTGAGGTGGACGCCGTGGTGCACGTGGTCCGCTGCTTCGACGACGACAACGTGGTGCATGTGGACGGCAGCGTGAACCCCGCGCGCGACGCGGAAACGATCAATCTCGAGCTGATCTTCGCCGACATGGAGACCGTCGAAAAGCGGATCGACCGCCAGCAGAAGATGGCGAAAAGCGGCGACAAGAAGCTGCTCGTCGAAATCGAGCTTCTGAAGCGCATCTACGCGCATCTCGAAAGCGGCAAGCCCGTGCGCACGTTTGAGGCGGACAAGGACGAGCAGGAGGCGATCCGAAACCTCTTCCTTCTCACCTCGAAGCCGGTCATCTATGTTGCAAACGTCTCGGAGGACGATCTTGCGGGCAAGCCGAACGACTATGTGAAATCGCTCTACGAGATCGCAAAGAACGAAGGCGCCGAAGCCATGACCGTCTGCGCGAAGCTGGAAGAAGAGGTCGCGGAGCTCGATCCGGACGAAAAGCAGGCGTTCCTCGAGGAAATGGGCGTCAAGGAATCCGGTCTCGATCAGCTCGTCAAGGCGTGCTACCGGCTCCTCGGTCTCATCAGCTTCCTCACCGCCGGACCGAAGGAGGTCCGCGCGTGGACGATCCAGAAAGGCACGAAAGCCCCGCAGGCGGCGGGCAAGATCCACAGCGACTTTGAGCGCGGCTTCATCCGTGCCGCCGTCGTACCGTACGAAACGCTCGTTGAGCTCGGCTCGATCGCCGCGTGCAAAGAAAAGGGGCTCGTCCGTTCCGAGGGCAAGGAGTATGTCATGCAGGACGGCGACGTCGTCGAATTCTTCTTCAACGTATAACATCAGCGGCGGGGATCCCCGCCGCTTTTTTTTGAAAGGAGCTGTATGAAGCATTTTGAAACCGAGCTGCCCGAAGGATACCGGTCGGTCTGTGAAATCAACGCGAAAAACAAAAAGACCGGCGTGATCCTGAACGTCGTCGCGCTGTTGATCGGGATTCTCATTTTTCTGCTGTTCGCATTTGCGTTCGGCTTCCGCGAGCTGTTCCGTTCCGAAATCCGCGGCCGCTTTCTGCTGATGTTCGCCGTCTATTTCGTCGGCTATATCGTCTACATCGTTCTGCACGAGCTTGTGCACGGGGCGGCGTACAAGCTGCTCACGCACCGCAAGCTGACGTTCGGCTTTGCGCTGAGCGTCGCCTACTGCGGCGTCCCGGATATCTATGTGTACCGTAAAGCGAGTCTGATCGCCACGCTTGCGCCGTTCGTCGTGTTCACGGCTGTCCTTCTTCCGCTTGCGCTGTTCGTTCAGATGCCCGCACTGCGGTTCGCGTTCGTTCTGCTGTTCTGCTCGCATGTCGCCGGATGCGTCGGCGATCTGTACGGCGTGTTCCTGATGCTGTTCCGCTTCCGCGATCCGCAGCTTCTGGTATGCGACACGGGCCCGAAACAGACCTATTATCTGCCCGAATGAGCAAAATGAAAAAGCCCGGATCTCCGGGCTTTTTTCGTTACGCCTGTTTTTTCATGGATTCCATGAAATGTCTTAATATCGCCTTTCTCGTGACGATGCCGATAAACATCCCGCGGTCGTCGACCACAGGCACAAAGTTCTGCTCCATCGCACGCTGCAAAAGGTCCTCGATCGAAGCGAACGCGTTGACCGGCGGATTGAAGTCCGGTCGGATGATGTCCATCAGCCGCACATGCTCCCAGTCCTTCTGGGTGTCCTCCTTGAGCACCGCCCGCAGAAGATCGCCCTCGGACGCCGTCCCGCAGTAGTGCCCCTCTGCATCGATCACCGGGACCGCGCTGCGTCCCGTCGCATTCAGTTTTTCAACCGCCTGCCGGAGCGTGTAATCGCTTTCCAGCACGCACACATCGCACTTCGGAAGCAGAAAGAACAACAGGTTCATATGAATCTCCTTTCCTTTCTCCGGTATAATTATACACGTTCTCTCCCCCGCGGTCAATGGATCGGCGTGAAATGTCACGGATTCGTCACAAAGCCGGAACGGACGCGGTTCCGTCGGGGCGGCGGTCTCATGCAGGAACGGGCGTTGTATGCGCGGATTCGTCCAAAATGCAAAAGAATCGTAACGATTCTTCCGGTACCGTTCCGTTTTGCGGAAAATCGTGTATAATCTGTATAGCATAACAGGAGGTCGCCGTCATGGAAACGAGCCCGTCCGAACCGATTTACAAAAAGCCGCTCCTTTGGATCATTCTTGCCGCAGTCCTCGTCTGCGCCGCGGTTGCGGTCTGCTTTTTGACGATGCCGAAACAGGGCGACGCGCCCGAAGCGAAGGCGTCCGCACCGGTCACGGAATGGCTGGACTATTACAAGAACTCCGGCGAAATGCCGTGGGACGGTGCGAAAGAAATCACGCTTGACGCCTTCCCGAACGTCACGTTCCGCTGGACCGCCGGCAGCGTGGAAGCGATCGAAAGCGGCAGGACGCGCACGCTGTTTGCCGGTATGCCGGTGTGGAGCGTGTTCTTTGCAGACGTGACCGGCGACAGCAAGCCGGAGCTTTGCGCTTCGGTCAGCTACGGTTCCGGCATCGTCGACGAGCATATCATCGTCTACAACTATGCGAACAGGCAAGCTTATACCCTTTGGAGTCGCGGCGAATTCGATTATCATCTTTCCGCGGTCGACGGCAAGCTGCAGGTGAATAAACGGCCGTATAACAACAGCACGGCGCCTTTGCTCGATACCGGCACGCTCGAGATGCACAACGGCGTCCCCTGCTGCCTGTGGCAAAGCGACGTCTCCTATACCGCGCTGCTTCCCGAGCTGCACGAATCGGAGCTTTACGGCGAATGGCTTGTGGAGGAAGAAAAAGACAACGACGGCAATGTGCTCTATACCTTCGCATTTGAAGATCTCTGGAAGGAATACCGCTTCGAGCCCGACGGCACGGTAGTCTATAACGAGACGGTCCCAATCTCGTCGGATTATGAAAAGGCGTTCGGGCACCCGGTCGAATACGCCTATGAAGTGTATGACGACCATGTTTTCATCAAAGGCGAACGCTCCATTAACGGTTACCTCGATCCGCTGACGGGCAATCTGAAGCTGAATTATCAGCCCTCGCCCGGGCAGTATGTGTATGCAACGCTGAAGCGGATGGGTGAAAACTTGCCGGAAACCGATGCACAAGCGTCGCCTCAACCGGCAAAGAGCAGCGATCTGTCGCAGAAGCAGGCGGACGCCTTTGTCAACGGGCTTTCGGTGGAGTTTGAAGACGGCAGTCCGTACGGATGTGATCTCGTCGTTTTCATTGACGGCTTCGGAACCTGCCTCAATGTCGGAGATCCAAACGCATTTGAACGCGCTTCGC
>JAFRUN010000041.1 GCA_017438865.1 Clostridia bacterium | reverse complement strand
GTTGACGCTTTTCAGCGTCCCCGCATCACGATCCACGGGTTGATTGATGTCTACACGGCACAGAACCGTTTTCCCGCGCACCGAAAGTTCGTCCAGCGTTCTGATTCCGAATCGCATGTGACAACCTCTCTTTTAACGCGTCTTATTTTTTGAATCTGCCGATGTGCAGATACTCGTTCGTCTTGGCGGTGCCTTCCTCGCGGGTGAGCTGCATCTTCATCGAAGCGCGGATCGCGTCGATGGTCTCGGGGATCGTGACGCTCTCCTGCGGGATGTTGATGGCATACATGATGTCGTTGCCGCTCTCGACGATGCTGTCCTCCCAAAGGCCGATCTCATACATATCGCCGCGGCGGTTGCCGAGATCGCGCGCATACTTGAACAGGCTCGCATTGCCCTTGAAGCCCTCGTCGATGGTGACGGTGCGGATACGCGGATGCGCGCGGAACGCTTCGAGCGCCATCTCGCGGGTGATCTTCTTGCCGTCCTTTGCGGTGGCGAGCACGGTGATGATGTGGCCGTGCGTGACCGGCGTGTGGACGAGGATACCCGTCGCTTGGATGTGCGGCATGATTGTCATGAGGTCAACCGCCTGATGCGACGGCGCCTTGTCGATCTGCAGCGCGTTGGTGAGGCCGCGATGATAGTCGCCGGGGTCCGCAACGCGGCGGATGATCGTGATGGCAACCTTTTCGAGCGGGATCACACGGTCGAGGCAGTCTACCGTGCGGATGAGGCCGGTGGTGTTGCAGCTTGTCAGCTTCAGGTATTCCTGACCGACGCCCTTTTCATAGTTGGCATAGCCGTGGAAGAACACGTCCGCGACGGAGTTCTTTTCGCCGCCCTGGAAGATGGCCTTGACGCCGACCTTCTTATACAGCTCCTTGTTCTTTGCGCCGACGCCACCGGGGGAGGAGTCGAGCATGATATCGACCTTGCGGCAAAGCTCCTCGAAGCTGCCCGCGACGGGGATATCATACTTGTCGAACGCTTCCCGATCCGCGCCGTCCACAAGGTACAGATCGTACTTCACGCCGTTCGCGCCGATCATATCGTTCTCGCGCAGCGCGCGGATCGACAGGGTGGGCGCAAGGTCCGCGATGCCGACAAGCTCCATGTCGCCCTGCATCGCCACGCCGTCAGCGAGACGCTGACCGATGGTGCCGTAACCGGCTACACCGACTTTAATCTTTGCCATACCGAATTGCTTCCTTTCGTATACTTTCGATGTTCAGATTTCGTCCACGCGAACGGGGCGATTTTCCTTCAGAGACTTGTTGCACGCCAAAGCGAGCTTGATGGAAACGAGGCCGTCCTCGATGCCGGTCTTGGGCTGCTCGTTCTTCAAGATGCACTCGATGAACTCGCGGACCTCCGCCTGATAGGAGCCCATGTAGCGTTCGAGGAAGAACCACAGCGGCTTTTCGCCGGTCACGCCGTCCACGTTGGACAGGATGACGTTGGACGCGGTATCGTTCTGCGTGGTCGCGCAGCCCTTGGAGCCGAACACCTCGCCGCGCTGATCATAGCCGTATACGGCCTTGCGGGAGCCGTCCACGGTCGCCAGAGCGCCGTTGGCGAGCTTCATCGTGATCGTGCAGGTATCCACGTCGCCGGCTTCGCCGATGGCGGGGTCGATCAGGCAAGCGCCCTGCGCATAGACCTCGACGACCTCCTGACCGGACAGGTAGCGCACCATGTCGAGGTCGTGGATCATCATGTCCATGAAGATGCCGCCGGAAACCGCCGCGTATTCAGCGGGTGGGGGCTCCGGATCGCGCGAGGAAACGCGAACGTACTGCACCTCGCCGATCTTGCCGTCCTCGACGACCTTGCGCAGCGCACGGTAGTTGTGGTCATAGCGGCGGTTGAAGCCGACCTGATAGATCAGCTTTTTCGGGGACGCGAGCAGCGCCTTTTTGACCTCTTCGATCTTCTCAACGCTCTGGTCGATGGGCTTCTCGCAGAAAACGTGCTTGCCGGCGGCAATCGCTTCGAGGGAGATCTTCGCATGCAGGTTCGTGGATGCGCAGATCAGAACCGCGTCGATACGCTCGTCGTTCAGAATCTTGGTGTAGTCCTCATAGACGCCCTCGATGCCGACCGACTTTGCCCATTCCGCCACAGCGGGCTTCATGTAGGGATCGGCAATCGCAAGGATGTGCGCTTCGGGAACACCGGTGAGGATGCTCTTGGCGTGAACCTGTCCGATGCGGCCCGCGCCGATAATGCCAACGTTAATCATAGTTCTTCCTCCGTATGATGTTGAAATAATACCCTTTCGGGGAATTTCCGTTATGCTTCGGTATACGCCGCGCCCGCGCCGTCCACCAAGGACGCGTAGGTGCGCTGGATCTTCGCCCAGTTCTGGTCGCGGTCAAGCGCGACGCCGCGGCCGACGCCGGACACGATCAGGCCGACGCCCTTCTTCTGGATCGTCTCGCCGAATTCCCGCAGCAGCGCGGGCGCGCTGCCGGGCTGCGTCGAGCGGCCGTCGAAGATGATGTGTACGTATACGTTTTTGAGCCCCGCTTCCTTTGCCATATCGACCAGCGCCAGCGGATAGTCGATGGAGCCGTGCGAGGACTTCTTGGTCAGCAGCGCAAACAGATGCAGCGCCGTGCCGCGCTCCTTGACGGTCTTGAGCGTCTCCAGGAACACGGGGTTCTTGGCAAACGAGCCGTCCTTCATCGCGTTGTCCAGGCGCACATCGTCCTGCAGAACGACGCGGCCGGAACCGAGGTTGATATGACCCGCTTCCGAGTTGCCGGTTTTGCCCTCCGCAAGACCGACCGCGGGGCCGCTCGCTTCGAGCTCCGCCCACGGATAGTCGCGCAGCAGACCGTCCCAGTCCGGCGTGCTTGCCGTGAAGATCGGGTTGTTTTCGGTGGGCGCGTCGAGGCCCCAGCCGTCGCAGATCAGAAGCAGCACCTTGCCCGTGTTCGCAAAGCGGAACAGCGGCTCGCCGGTCATTTCCGCGGGCTGCTCGAGGCCCATGGCGGACAGCACCGTCGGGGCTACGTCGCAGAGCTTGCCGTGGTTTTTGAGCTTTTCGGTGCCCTCGCCGAGCGCGATGCAGGCGACAAGATTCGTCGTGTGCGAAACGTGCGGCTTGCCCTCCGGCGTATGCAGCACTTCGATGTTGCCGTGGTCTGCGGTCACAAGTACAGTATACCCCTTTTCGCGCGCGTGCGCAACCGTTTTTCCGACGTATTTGCTGATCGCTTCGCAGGCAACCGGCTTGGCGGCGTCGGACGAAGTGTGGCCGATCACGTCGCCGTTGGCGAAGTTCGTCACGATGAAGTCATAGCCCTTGTCGATGCCTTCCTCCAGCTTTGCGGCGACCTCCGGCAGCTTCAGCTCCGGCACCGTCTCAAACGGCACGCCCTTGGGCGACGGGATGCGGAAATCGTCCTCGCCGTCGAACGGCTTCTGGTTGCCGCCGTTGAAGAAGAACGTGACGTGCGCATACTTTTCGCTTTCGGCAAGGTGCATCTGCGTCTTGCCGTTGGCGCTCAGCACCTCGGCGAGCGTCTTTTGTACCTTGGACGGTGCAAACGCGATCGGCAGGTACGTATATTTTTCGCTGTACATCGTGAGAATCACAAAGTCCAGCGGCTTGAGCATTTCCCGTTCGAAGCCCTTGAAGTTCGGGTCGGTGAACGCGTCGGTCAGCTCGGTTTCGCGCTCGCCTCTGCGGCAGCAGAAGATCACGCCGTCGCCCGGCTTCACGGTGCCTTCCGCCTTGCCGTCCTTGTCCACTAAGTTCATCGGCTCGAAATGATACTCCGAACCGCCGTTCTCGTACAGCTTTTCGACCGCGCGGGCGAGTGCGTCGCCGCCGGACAGTTTGTATTCCGCCATGATTTTTCCTCCTATTACAATAGATTACAACAGAATTTCTCATAATCCGTCAAAAGCGGCGACATGCGCGGCGCTTTTGACTCCTTTCACGGATGCTGCCCGAAAACGCCTCGCGTTTTAGGCATCCATGCAAAGCCCCGTCGAACAGCGCGCTGTTTGACGGAATCAGTTGATGCGGGGCGTCGGGTCCTCGACCGTTTCGGGGCAGAACCTGCCCTCGCCCGGGAAGACCTTCAAAAGCTCGTCGAAGTGATGGATGATGCCGTCCGGCTTGTTTTCCTCGGTCAGCTTGAATTCCAGTCCGCCGGGGTACTCCGCGCCGATCGTGCCCGCAAAGTTCGACTGCTTGGCGCCGATGATGTCGCGCTTCAGATTGTCACCCACAAACGCGCTGTGCTCGGGTCTTACGCCCGCTTCCTGCAGGGCGAGGAAGTAGATCGCGGGGTGCGGCTTGCGGAGCATCGTGACGCTCGACTGCTGCACCGTGCAGAACAGGTCGCGGATGCCGTCATGGTCGAGCCACTCGTCGATTTCGAGCGTGCCGATAAGGTCGCTGATGATGCCGACCTTATAGCCGCGCCGTCTCAGTTCCTTGACCGTCTCGATGCCCTTCGGCACGACGACGCGTTCGCCCTTGGCGCGGCGGAAGCAGTAGGTCAGCTCCTTCGCAT
>JAFRUN010000040.1 GCA_017438865.1 Clostridia bacterium | reverse complement strand
TTCAAATCCCGCTGGAACACGAACGAAACGCTGTTTACGCTGATGATGAACTACGTTGCGTTGCAGCTCGTCAAGTTCATGATCGCCTACCGCGGTTTCAAATATGTATGGTCGCCGAACGGCACGGTCGTCGGCATCTTCAATTCCAACGCGGCGCTCGGCTCCTACGGCGTCGGCTGGCTTCCGGAGCTTGCCGGTTCGCGCTATCTTTTGCCGGCGCTGGTCATCGGCATTCTGACCGTCGTGCTGTATCTGTATCTCAAGTACTCGAAGCACGGCTATGAGATCGCGGTCGTCGGCGAAAGCGAACGCACCGCGTCATATTCGGGCATCAAGGTCAACCGCGTCATCATCCGCACGATGGTGCTTTCCGGCATGATCTGCGGTCTCGTGGGGTGCCTTCTTGCGGGAACCGACCGCACGCTCACCGACACGCTGGTCGACGGTCGCGGCTATACCGCGGTCATGGTGTCGTGGATGTCGAAATTCAATCCGATCGGCATGATCTTTTCGTCGTTTCTGATCGTCTTCATGCAGTACGGCGCGAAGGAGGTCGCGAGCAAGCCGGAGCTCGGGCTGAACCATTCGTTTGCGGATATCCTGACCGGCATCATTTTGTTCTTCATCATCGGCTGCGAGTTCTTTATCTCCTACAAGCTGCAGTTCAGCCGGCATAAGAAACGGGAGGTGTAACAGTATGTGGGAATTTCTGGTATCCTTCGTTCCGAGAGCGGTCATGCAGGGTATGCCGCTTCTGTACGGCAGCACCGGCGAGATCCTGACCGAAAAAGCGGGCAACCTGAACCTCGGTATTCCGGGCATCATGTATGTCGGTGCGATCTCCGGCGTCATCGGCGCGTTCTTCTATGAACAGGCGACGGTCGGCGCAGGCAAGCCGATGATCGGCATCCTTGCGGTGCTGATCCCGATGCTCTGCTGTCTCCTCGGCTCGTTTTTGATGGGGCTTCTCTATTGCTTCCTGACCGTTACGCTTCGCGCGAATCAGAACGTCACCGGTCTTGCCATGACGATGTTCGGCGTCGGCTTCGGCAACTTCTTCGGGGGCTCGCTGATCAAGCTCGCGCACAGCGAGGTTCCGAGTCTGACGTTTGCGTCGACCTGCAACTTCTTCGGCGACGGCAAGATCCCCGGCTGGCTTGCGTATCTCGGCATCGGCATTGCAATCCTCGCATCGGTGTTTCTGCGGTTCACGCGCAAGGGTATGCAGCTTCGCGCGGTCGGCGAGAATCCGGCGACGGCGGATGCGGCGGGCATCAATGTCACGCGGTACAAATACGTTGCAACCGTCGTGGGAAGCATGATCGCCGGTCTCGGCGGACTGTACTACGTCATGGAGTGCGCGCACGGCACATGGGCGAACGAGGGATTCGGCGACCGCGGCTGGCTCGCGATCGCGCTGGTCATCTTCACGACCTGGCGTCCGAGCGTCAGCATCTTCGCGTCGATCCTGTTCGGCGGTCTGATCATTCTTTCTGAGCATCTTTCGCTGCCGCTGGGCGTCAAGGAACTCTATAAGCTCGCGCCGTATGTAGTCACGCTGCTCGTGCTGATCATCGTCTCGCTGCGCAAGAAGCGCGAGAATCAGCCGCCGCAGAGCTTGGGCCTTGCGTACTTCCGCGAGGAACGGTAAAAACAGAACAAACATCAAGGGCAGCCGAACGGCTGCCCTTTTTGTATGCGGTTTTCTTACAGCTTGATCCCGTCGATCTCCTCGGTGAGTTTGATGATCTCGTCGATCAGAGAGCCGATGTAGTCGATCGTGGCGTTCAACGGACCGTCCGTGCCGATATCGATGCCCGCGATCTTCGCCATTTCCACGGGCGGTTTCGAGCCGCCGGCGGCAAGGAAGCTTTTCCAGTCCGCAACGGCCGGTTCGCCCTCTGCGCGGATGCGCAGCATCGCCTGCGTGGCGACCGTAAGCCCCGCGCTGTAGGTATAGGGGTAGAGTCCCATGTAGTAATGCGGCTGACGCATCCATGTGAGCTCCGAACCTTCCGTGATCTCCGCGGCGTCGCCCCAGAACAGCTCGAGATTTTTGCGGAACAGATCGCTCAGAATATCTGCGTTCACGCTTCCGCCTTCGTCAATGATCTTATAAACCTCGCGCTGATACCAGGCCTCTCTGAGATGCGTGACGAAGTTGTGATAGTACGTGTTCGTGACCAGACTGGAGAGCACCCAGCGGCGGAACCGCTTGTCTTCGGAAGTCCCCAAAAGGTGGTTCGCAAGCAGCAGTTCGTTCATCGTGGACGGCGCTTCGACCAGATACATGGACGGATCGCAGTCGTAATAGGACTGCGCCGCGTCGCTGTACATGGACTGACCGGCGTGTCCGAGCTCATGTGCCACGGTGAACACGTCCGACATGCGGTCGTTCCAGTTGAGCAAAATGAACGAATTCTGCCGGTAGATGCCCGAGCAGAAGCCGCCGGTGGACTTGCCGACGTTTTTTGCAAAGTCGATCCAGCGCTCGCGGTATGCGCGGTCCACCATGTCTGTATAATCTTCACCGAGGATCGAGAGCGCTTCCCGCACCAGCTTGTGCGATTCTTCGATCGTGACCTTCGGATCGTATTCCGGATCGACCGCGATCTCCAGGTCGCCGAACGTCATTTTGTCCAGACAGTGCTTCTTCTGAAGCAACTTTGCATAGCGGCGCATATGCGGCGCAAGGCGCTCGGTGATCACGTCGATCTGTCGGTCGTACATTTCCCGCGTCACTTTCTGCGGGAAGAGCAGATAGTCGAACACGTCCTTGTACCCGCGCAGCTCCGCCATGACCTTTTCCTGCGTGACGCAGGCATTGTATGCGGTCGCGGTGGTGTTTTCATACCTTTTCAGCGTGTCATAGAACGCACGGAACGCGGCGCGGCGCACCGCGGTATTCGCCTCAAGCTCGTAATCATCCTCATACAGCGAATAGCCCATCGGGTATTCCTTTCCGTCGACCGTGATGGGATCGAAGGCGATGTCCGCGAGCTTCAGCGTGTTGTATACGTCGTAGGGCACGCCGAACGAACGGTCGAGCGCTGCCAGCACTTTTTCGGTCTCCGGCGAAAGCATATGCGCCTTCTTCGCAATCAGGTTCTCGAGATATACGCGGCAGCCCTTTGCAAACGTCGCCGCGCGATTGAGCTCCGCTTCGGGCGCAAGCAGGATCTCGCTGTCCACGAACGCCATGTCCGTAAAGAGCCGCGTCGTCTCGTCGCCGATCTTTTCGCTGCGTTCCCGGAGTTTGTTGTCGGTATAATCCGCTTCCACCGCAAGTCCGGTATAGGACCAGAGGTTGCCGATCGCCGGCAGGAGCTTCTCCATGTCGTCGAGGCAGTTGACAATTGTTTCCGCGGTCGTGAGTTTTCCTGCATACGTCTCGACGAACGCCTTGACATCTGCTTTCACCTGTTCAAGCGCTTCCCACATCTGCTGTTCTTCCTTGAAGATCAGCGAAAGATCCCATGTTTCGTTCACGGGAACGTCTTTGCGTGCACACAGTTCCATACGTCCTCTTTCCGCCCCGTCGGGCATTCTGTATTAATCCTGAAAACTGCTCAGTGTTTCGCCGTTCAGCCAGCGGACCAGTTCCGGCGGCGTATCGGGCACATTGACGGTCGTAAAGGTCGTGCGCTTCGGCACCATCTGTTCGGCGTCGCTGCTTTCCGCCCAGATGACGCGCTGCAAAACCTTCTTCTCGCAGCCGACCGCGCCTTCCTCGGGCAGTTCTTCGATCTGCAAAAGGATCGAGGCGTGCTTCTGATCCGAACTCCAGCGCCCGAAGTTCGTCGTGGGGCGTTTCCAGAGCCATTGCATGCGTTTGCCGCCGTCTTCTTTTTTGCGGAGCTTCAGATAGCCGTTGCGAATATCCTGCGTGCAGCGCATCAGCCAGATCACATGATAGCCCGCTTTCTGGAACAGTTCGCATACGTCGAAGAACGCCGCTTCCATCAAAAGTCCGTCCTGCAGCATCATGGCGTTGTGCCCGACCAGCACGAAGGCGTCATAGGTCGTGCCGTCGACGGTGACGGGCACATTGCGGCATTCGGGCGGAAACAGCGCCTGCCACTGCTCGCGCCAGACGTCGGAGGAGGTCTGTGAAACGGTTTGCTTTTTACGGAACAGACACACGGGGATCACCTCTCGTTTTGATACAGGAAGCTCATGGTGCGGACGTCGAACAGCCCGCAGTCGGTCAGCCGCACCTCAGGGATGACGGGCAGCGCAAGGAATGACAGCAGCACCAGCGGATCGCAGGCGTCGTCCGCGCCGAGCGCGTGCGCGGCGTCAAGCAGCGCGCGCTGTTTTTCAAGAACGGTCCCGACCGGAGCGTCGCTCATCAGCCCGGCGACCGGAAGCTCCAGAAGCGCCATGACCGCGCCGTGCGATACGACCGTGAACCCGCCGCCGCACGCCTGCAGCGTTTCCGCCGCAAATCGCATATCCGCGTCGTTGTCGCCGACGACCACGATGTTGTGCGAGTCGTGCGCGACCGTTGCTGCGATCGCGCCGCCTTTGATGTGCATACCCTCGACGATGCCGACGCCGATGTGCCCGGAGGCGTGGTGGCGTTCGATGACCGCGAGCTTGTTGAGCCAGTCGTCCGCAAGGAAGTATCCGTCTTTATCGGCGGGAACGATGCCGGAGACCAGCCGCGTCACGAGCTGATGCGGAACGGTCTCGATGATCGGCATGAACGTTTTTGCTTTGAGCTTCAGATCGTCCGGTCCGATCGGCGCGGCGTGCACGCTGTTCTTCACGGATTCGGGGACCGCGGGGGAGGGGATCGGCGCGTCGGGATCAACGAGGGCGCCGTTTGCAAAGACCGCCTTCGGCACGATCGTGTGCAGATCGTCGAACAGCACGAGGTTTGCGCGATACCCCGGGGCGATCGCGCCGACGCGTTTCAGACCGAACGCCGTCGCGGTATTCAGCGTCGCCATGCGGATCGCTTCGAGCGGGCGGATCCCGCGCGAGATCGCGGTATTGATGATGTGGTTGATGTGCCCCTCGGAACGGATGTTTTCGAGATGCTTGTCGTCGGTACAGAAGCAGATGCGGTCGGTGGGCAGTCCCGCGGATACGATGCCGTCGAACATCTCCAGCACGCCGTTTGCCGCCGAGCCCATACGGATCAGGATATACATGCCGTTCCGGAGCTTTTCTTTGAGCTCCGAGAAGTTCGAGCATTCGTGGTCGGTCTGCGGTCCCGCAAGACAGTAGGCGTTCAGCGCCTTGCCGGTGAGCATCGGCGCGTGTCCGTCGATCGGGCGGCCGGA
Source organism: Clostridia bacterium (assembly GCA_017438865.1). GTDB lineage: Bacteria > Bacillota > Clostridia > Christensenellales > CAG-138 > UBA3792. The sequence goes on along the minus strand of JAFRUN010000040.1, from coordinate 10,411 downwards.
AAACAGCGCGAGCTTATCAAGCATGTCCGGCATTCCCGCGACGACGGAAGGATAGTCCATGACCTCGCCGAGCCCGAGCACGTTCGGTTCGTTCAGAAATTCCGCAAGATCCGCCGCGGAAAGCGTCGCGCCGCTGTGCTCGAACGGCGTCGCCGGCACGCAGGAGGGCAGCATGAACCGGATATCCAGCGGCAGTCCCTCGGAAAGCGCGAAGATGGCGCGGAGTCCCTCCTTGCCTGCGACGTTTGCGATCTCGTGCGGATCGGCAATGATCGTGGTCGTGCCTTTCGGCAGGATCACCTGCGCAAAAGAAGCGGGCGTGACCATCGAGCTTTCGATGTGCACATGCCCGTCGATGAACCCCGGCGCAAGGTATGCGCCGTGGGCGTTGTATTCGCGTTCGCAGGAGTAGTTGCCGACGCCGATGATCGTGCCGTCGGCGATCGCCACGTTCGTTTCCGTGATTTCGTTGGTGAAGACGTTGATCACACGCGCGTCCCGGATGACAAAGTCCGGTTTTCCGCTGCGCGCGGCGGGGATCAGTCGGGAAAGCTCGCCTGCGTTCATGTGGATACCTCGTTTCACATATTTTATACAGTATACCACATGATTTGTACGGAGTAAATCGTTACAGCAAAGAATTCCACGAAAAAAGTTCGATTCCGCGGATCCGGACGAGGATCGACTGCGCTTCGCGAAGCGCTTCGGCAGCGGCGCCCGCGTCGTTTGCCCGCACCGCGCAGTCCGCGACCGCTACGGCGGCGTCGAGCGCATCGATGCTTGCATGGTTCAGAAACCGCTCGAGCACCGGCATCCGTTCGCGCACAAGCGAAAACAGCGCGGCGCAATGCGGCGCGGCGGCGGGCAGATCGCCCGAGAGCAAAGCGGCCTCCGCAGCGTCGATGTACGCGTTCGCATCCGCGCAGAACCGGTCGAGATACGCGGACGGGACCAGAAAAAGCATCAGAAGAAACAGGCAGATCAGAACGGTCATGCACGACCGGAATACGGTGAATCCCATACGCCCTCCTATGCCGCCGGGATGGAATACACGCGGCTCTGATGCGAGCGGTCGAGCTGGATGTGCAGATCGCCGTCGCCGTTCATCTGTGCAAAAAACACATTTTTCAGCGCCAGGCCGTGCTCCTTCAGGATACGCTCCACCTCGGTCCGGGAAAGATGCAGGGTATCGAGTCCGCTTTTCTGGATCTTTCCTTCGAGGATCAGCAGGTGCGAAAGCGCCGCAGAACCCGGCGGGAGGTTGAGCTCCTGCTTGTTCGGCACCTGAAACGCCGCCTTTTCAAGCACGCTTAAAGTACCGTTCGTCTCGAGGATCGCGTAGGCGACTTCGCCGACGTCGAAGATGTCCTTGCTGCGAAGATTGTCCAAAAGGTCGCGCACCGTGTAGTTCGTGCGCCGCATGATCTTTTCCTGCAAAACGCCGTCGAGGATCAGGATCTGCGGCGTACCGCAGATGATCCGCCGCATCAGGGACGATTTCAGGCAGAGCTTTGCAAGAAGCTGCTGGACGAGGTACAGAGCGAGGATCGGCACGACGCTGTAAAGCAGCGGAATGTCCGTGTCGGCGATCGCCGTGCTCGCAAGGTCGGCGATGATCAGCGTCATCAGAAGATCGTACGGCTGCAGGTCGCTCACCTGCCGCTTCCCGGTCAGCCGCAAGATCAGCAGCACAAAGAGGTCCAGAAAGACCGCGCGTAAAAATAATGTCAGCATAGGCACAGTATTTCCCGCCGCTTTGCGTCTTATTCGAATTGACATCTTGCGAAAATCCGTATATACTATTATATGGCGGAAAACGGATAAAAAGGATTTTTGTCGAATACTACATAAGAGGGGAAGAAGGAGATATCGTCTTTCCCGGAAGGATGGAGGTTCTGCTTATGTCATTTGAAGGAGGTTCGGCGGCAACGTCGACGCTGGTCACGTTCCTTTTGGGACTCGGGATCGTCTTCATCGGGCTGATCGCATTGATCCTGATCATTAAGGTGATGGGCGCGGTCATGCGCGCGCTCGGAAAGAGAAAAGCGACGCCCGAACCGGAACCGGAAGCGAAAGCGCCGGCAACCGTGCCGGAGGGCGACAGAGGCGAGATCATCGCGGCCGTATCGGCGGCGATCGCCACCGTGCTGGGCGAAAGCGTCAGCGGAATTCGAATTGTATCTTTTAAGAAAGCGGAATAAGGGGGAAGAAATCATGCGTAAGTTTTCAGTCAATGTCAACGGAACCAGATACGAAGTGGAAGTCGAAGAGATCGACGCCAACGCCGTCGCGGCGGCAGCCAAGCAGGAGCCCGTGAAGGCGGCGCCCGCAGGCGCAGGCACCGAGGTCAGAAGCCCGATGCCCGGCAACATCCTGCAGGTCAACGTCAATCCCGGAGACGTCGTCAAGGAAGGTCAGCAGCTGATGATCCTCGAAGCCATGAAGATGGAGAACGAGATCCTCGCGCCGTGCGCGGGCAGGATCACCTCCATCGGCGTTGCGAAGGGTTCCTCGGTCGAAAGCGGCGCGCTGCTGTGCACCATCGCCTGATCGGGGGCGCCTATGGAAGCCATCTGGAAGACTTTTTCCGATTTCTTCACAAGTTCGGGGTTTGCCCTGTTCTTTGAGGGAGACAACTGGAAAATGCTGATCATGATCGCGATCGCCTGCGTGCTTCTGTACCTTGCGATCGTCAAGAAGTTCGAGCCGCTTCTGCTCGTTCCGATCGCGTTCGGTATGCTTCTTACCAATCTCCCCGGCGCGGGGCTGTTCCACGAGGAGCTGTTCGGACTCGGCGCAAACAACGCCCAGCAGGGTGTGATCCAATGGGCGCAGCTCGGCGACATCCACAAGACGGGGCTTTTGGACTATCTGTACCTCGGCGTCAAGCTCGGCATCTATCCGTGCCTGATCTTCATGGGCGTCGGCGCGATGACGGACTTCGGTCCTTTGATCGCAAACCCGAAGAGTCTGATCCTCGGTGCGGCGGCGCAGCTCGGCATCTATATTGCATTCGCGCTGTCTGTCGTTGCGTTCCAGTGGATCCCGACCGACGGCACGCCGCTGCAGAACATTGCGGCGTCCATCGGCATCATCGGCGGTGCGGACGGTCCGACGGCGATCCTCGTCACCTCCCGGCTCGCGCCGAGCTACCTCGGACCGATCGCGGTCGCGGCGTATTCGTACATGGCGCTGGTGCCGGTCATTCAGCCGCCGTTCATGAAGCTGCTCACGACCAAAAAGGAACGTCAGATCGTCATGGCGCAGCTTCGTCCGGTCTCGCAGACCGAGAAGATCCTGTTCCCGATCGTCGTCACCATCTTCGTCGCGCTGCTCGTTCCCTCTGCGGCGCCGCTCGTCGGCTGCCTGATGCTCGGCAACCTCTTCAAGGAATGCGGCGCGACCGAGCGTCTTTCCAAGACCGTGCAGAACGAGCTTTGCAACATCGTCACGATCTTCCTCGGCGTCTGCGTCGGCGCAACGGCGACGGGCACGACATTTTTGCAGCTTTCCACGCTGGTCATCATCGCGCTCGGCATCGTCGCGTTCATCGGCGGCACCTGCGGCGGCGTGCTGCTGGCGAAGCTCATGAACCTGTTCCTGAAGCAGAAGATCAATCCGCTGATCGGTTCCGCGGGCGTGTCCGCCGTTCCGATGGCGGCGCGCGTATCGCAGGTCGTGGGGCAGAAGGAAAACCCCAAGAACTTCCTGCTGATGCATGCAATGGGACCGAATGTCGCGGGCGTTATCGGCTCGGCGATCGCGGCGGGCGTATTCCTGTCGCTGTTCGGTCATTAAGGAGGAACGCATATGGGAAAACTGTTTGTCACCGATACCATCCTGCGTGACGCGCATCAGTCGCTTGCCGCGACGCGCATGACCACGAAGGAAATGCTGCCCGCCTGCGAGCTGCTCGACGCGATCGGCTACTGGTCGCTCGAGGTCTGGGGCGGCGCAACGTTCGATTCCTGTCTCCGGTACCTCAACGAGGATCCGTGGGAACGTCTCCGCACGCTCCGCAAAGCGCTGCCGCACACGAAGCTGCAGATGCTGTTCCGCGGACAGAACATTCTGGGCTACAAGCACTATGCGGACGACGTCGTCGAGCAGTTCTGCCGCAAGGCGATCGAAAACGGCATCGACGTGATCCGTATCTTCGACGCGCTGAACGATATCCGCAACCTCGAAGCCGCGATCAAGTATACCAAGAAATACGGCGGCTTCTGTGAGGCGGCGATCTCCTATACGACCTCGCCGGTACACAGCGAGGAGTATTTTGTAAAGCTCAGCAAAGAGCTTGCGCAGATGGGCGCGGATTCGATCTGCATCAAGGATATGGCGAATCTTTTGCTCCCGTACGACGCATACTCTCTGGTGAAAAAGCTGAAGAGCGAGGTCGATATTCCGATCCACCTGCACACGCACAACACCACCGGCACGGGCGACATGGTTCTTCTGAAGGCGGCGGAGGCGGGCGTCGATATCGTCGACACCGCGCTTTCTCCCCTCGGAAACGGCACAAGCCAGCCCGCGACCGAATCGCTCGTCGCGACGCTGAAGGGACAGGAGCGCGACACGGGGCTCGATCTCAACGCGCTTTCGGAATGCGCCAAGTATTTCCGTCAGGTGTACGAACGGCTGAAGCAGGACGGTCTCATTTCGGATAAATCCCTGCACGTCGACACGAACACGCTGCTGTATCAGGTGCCGGGCGGTATGCTCTCGAACCTGATCAAACAGCTTCGCGACGCGGGCGCGGAGGATAAGTATTACGACGTTCTCGCGGAGATCCCGCGCGTAAGGAAGGACTTCGGCTATCCGCCGCTCGTCACGCCGACCAGTCAGATCGTCGGTACGCAGGCGGTGTTCAACGTGCTCGTCGGACGCTATAAGAACTTCCCGAACAACAGTAAGGCGGTCCTTCGCGGCGAATACGGCAAGCTCCCCGGCGAGGTGAACGAAGAGGTCCGGAAGCTGGCGATCGGCGACGAGGAGGTCATCACCTGCCGTCCCGCGGACCTTCTTGAACCGGAGCTCGAAAAGTACAGGGCGGAGCTCGGCGACCGCGCGAGAAGCGAAGAGGACGTCTTAAGCTACGCGCTTTTGCCGCAGGTAGCGATGAAGTATTTCGACTGGCGCGACGAGCAGGATCGCAAGGCGAACGAACCGGAGCCGGCGCCCGTTCCCGAGAAAACGGTTGCGCCCGTCAATCCGAACGCGGTCCGCGAACTGTATGTGGAGGATATCAGTATCTGAATGAAGCATATTCCCAACATTCTTTCTTCCCTGCGCATCGCCATGGTCGGCGTATTCGCATGGCTGTTCCTTTCGGCGTTTCCCGACCATACGGCGCGATACTGGTGGGCGCTCGGCGTGTTCGTGTTGGCGTTTCTGACCGACGTGCTCGACGGATTCCTGGCGCGCACGTTCAACTGGGTGACTCCGGTCGGAAAACTTCTGGATCCGCTTGCCGATAAGCTGATGTCGATCACGGCGCTCGTCGTGATCCTGATCGGCAAGGCGCGGGAAGACGATCTTCTGTGGATCTATCTTACGCTGGTCGCGCTGGTCGCGGTCAAGGAGATCCTGATGATGATCGGCGGGCTCATCATGCTGAAGCAGCGCAAGGTCGCCTATTCCGACTGGTACGGCAAGACCGCGACCGGGCTCTTTGCGATCGGCGTCGTGCTGACGCTCCTGAGCTTTGCGGCGCCCGGGATCGAACCGTGGAACATCGCGGTGCTGGCGGCGGCGATCGCGCTTTCGTATGTCGCGCTTGCGCATTACGCAAAGACGCAGCTGTTTGTGCCGCGGGAGGATGCGCCGGACGCGGAGGAGGAAAAGCTCTTCGAGAAGTTCGACCGTTTGGCGAAATAATGCTTGCATTCCCGAAAAAGATGTGGTATACTGCATCTGTTGGAATGTTGAACTTGAAGGAGTGGGGAAAACCCACTCTTTCGTTTTGAGAGAGGGCATGCGAATGAAAACGACCGGGATTTGCGAAAATCTCTGCAAGGCAAAGATCGAATCGATGGGTTTCGAGCTTTGTGACGTCGAATACCAAAAGGAATACGGCGATTGGGTGCTGACGTTCTATATCGACAAGCCCGGCGGCGTGACGATCGACGAATGCGAAACGGTGAGCCGCGCGATCGAGCCGATCCTCGACGAGGCGGATCCGATCGAATCGGAATATGTGCTTTCGGTTTCCTCGCTCGGCATCGACCGCCCGCTGAAGAAGCAGCGCGATTACGAACGCGCAATGGGAACGGAACTCGAGATCAAGCTCTACGCGGGCTTGAACGGCAAAAAGCAATGGATCGGGACGCTGACCGCATTCGATGAAGACAGCTTCACCGTGGAAACCGAATCGGGGAATCCGCTGACCGTCAAAAAGAAGGACTGTGCCCTTGTCCGTCCGAATATCAGGTTTTAAGAAAAGAAAGGAACAAACATGAACGCAGAGTTTATCGAAGCACTGAACGCGCTGGAAAAGGAACGCGGCATCAAGAAGGCCGTACTGTTGAACGCATTTGAGTTTGCGCTCGTCAACGCATACAAGAGGAACTACGACAAGTCGGCGAACGTCCGCGCGGAAGTCAACGGCGACACCGGCGAATACCATATGTACGCGAGCAAGACCGTCGTCGAAACGGTCGAGAACCCCGCGCTGGAGATCTCGCTGGAGCGCGCGAAGAAGGTCAATTCGCTCTACGAGCTCGGCGACGTGCTCGAGGAGGAAGTGTTCACGAAGGACTTTTCCCGCATTGCCGCGCAGACCGCGAAGCAGGTCATGATGCAGCGCATCCGCGAGGCGGAACGCAGCAACATCTACGACGAATACGTCGAAAAAGAGAACGAGATCCTGACGGCGATCGTGCAGCGCGTCGAAAAGGGCAACGCTTACGTCGAGCTCGGCAAGACGGACGGCATCCTCACCGCGAACGAAATGATCCCCGGCGAGGAATACGAGAACAACGAGCGCATCAAGGTCTATGTGCTTGAGGTCCGCAAGGAGAACAAGGGACCGCAGATCGTTGTTTCGCGCACGCATCCGAGCTTGGTCAAGCGCCTCTTTGAGCTCGAGGTGCCGGAGATCATGAGCGGCACGGTGCAGATCAAGAGCATCGCGCGCGAGGCGGGTTTCCGCACCAAGATCGCCGTGTTCTCGACCGATCCGCAGGTCGACGCGGTCGGCGCGTGCGTCGGTCCGCGCGGAGCACGCGTGGAGCGCATCGTCAACGAGCTGCACAACGAGAAGATCGATATCATCGAGTACGACAGCGACAGCGCGATTTATATCGCAAAAGCGCTGAGCCCGGCAAAGGTGCTCATGGTCTACGTCAATGAGGACGAAAAAGCGGCGCGCGTGGTCGTGCCGGATTCGCAACTCTCGCTTGCCATCGGCAAGGAGGGGCAGAACGCGCGTCTCGCCGCGAAGCTGACCGGCTGGAAGATCGACATCAAGAGCCAGTCGCAGGCGGACGCCGCGGTGGACGCCGCGCGTGCGGAAGAGAACGCGGAGGAGTAAGCGATTGAAAAAGATCCCGATGCGGATGTGCGTCGCCTGCCGCGAAATGCGGGCGAAAAAAGACCTGATGCGCATTGTGCGCACGGCGGAGGGGGAGCTTGTCCTCGATTTGACCGGCAAGCTGTCCGGCCGCGGCGCGTATCTCTGCCGTGACGCCGCTTGTCTCGCTAAGGCGATCAAGATCCGCGCGCTCGAGCGCGCCCTCGAAGCGCCGCTGAACGACACGGTGAAGACGGCGATGGAATCGGAGATCGGACGATATGACGGACCGGCTGTATAACGCGATCGGGCTTTGCCAGCGTGCCGGAAAGGCCAAAAGCGGCGCGTTTGCCGCAGAGGGCGCGATCAAAGCGGGCAGGGCGAAGCTGGTTCTTCTGGAGGAGACCGCGTCCGAGGCGACAAGGACGCATTACGAACAACTGTGCGCGGTGCACGGCGTTCCGCTCATTCTGACGGAGACCGTGGGACGTGCGATCGGGAAGGATTCGCGCATCGTGATGGCGGTGACGGATCCGAACTTCAAGGATATGATAGAACGCGCAATGCGCAATACCGATGAAAAGCGGGGATGAATATGGCAGCGAATTTTCTGGAAACAGCAAAAAGTTTGAAAGAGGAGATGCAGGCGCTTCTGCATAAGCTCGACGCGACGAAGGGAACTATCGGAACGCTTCTCGATTCCGCACGCCGCACGGAAGGCAGTATGATCGACCGTGAGGAGAACGAGAAGCAGGAACGGGAGGAACGCGAACGCGCCGAGCGCCTGAAGGCGATGCTCGAGAGCGACGCGGATCTCGCCGCGCACGCAGGCGGTGTCGAAGAGCAGGAGCCGGCGGAAACGCCCGCACCCGAACCGGTTGCGGCGAAGCCGGAGGAACGGACCTTCGTGTCCGGAGAGAACAGACCGGCGGAGCAGCGGCAGCCGCGCACGCCTCCTCAGCGGGAACCGCGTCAGGACCGCCCGCGCAGCGACGCGCCGCGTCAGGACCGCCCGCGCAGCGACACGCGTCAGCAGGGAACGACCGACCGCCGTCAGGGCGACAGCCGTCCGCCGCGCCGCGACAATACCGGCTCGCAGCGCGCCGTAGTCATCAATCCGCCGAGCCCGTCCGACATCGGCAAGCAGAGAACGGATAAGAAAAAGACGTTCGATCCGGCGGACAAGAAAGCGAAAAACAAGAAGACGATGATGAAGGAAGCAGGTCCCAACGCGCGCGGATGGGAGGACGACAGCCAGATGGGCAACCGCCGCAAGGTGAAGAAGCACGAGGCGGAAACGCAGCAGCCGAAGCCCGCGCCCGTCGTGATCGACCACGCGGTGATCACCACCGAAACGATCACGGTCAAGGACCTCTCCGAAAAGCTCGGCAAGCCGGCAAACGAGATCCTGAAGAAGCTCCTGATGCTCGGCATCATCGCAAACATCAATCAGGAACTGGATTTCGATACCTGCGAGCTCATCGCGGGCGAGTTCAACATCACGCTCGAGCAGCAGCTTGCAAAATCGTTCGAGGACGTTCTGATGGACGCCGCAGAGGACGTCGACGCGCCGGAAACGCTGAAGCCGCGTCCGCCGGTCGTCACGATCATGGGCCACGTCGATCACGGCAAGACGTCGCTCCTCGACGCGATCCGCAATTCGCACGTTACCGCGGGCGAGGCAGGCGGCATCACGCAGCACATCGGCGCGTATACCGTTACGCTGAACGGAAAGCAGATCACCTTTATCGACACGCCCGGTCATGAAGCGTTCACGGCGATGCGTGCGCGCGGCGCACAGGTGACGGATATCGTCATTCTGGTCGTCGCGGCGGACGACGGCATCATGCCGCAGACCATCGAGGCGATCAATCACGCAAAGGCGGCGGGCGTTCCGATCATTGTTGCCATCAACAAGATCGACCGCGACACCGCGGATCCCGAGCGCGTCAAGCAGCAGCTCACCGAATACGGTCTCGTCACCGAGGAATGGGGCGGCGACACGATCTGCGTGCCGGTTTCGGCAAAGAAGCAGATCAACCTCGATCAGCTCCTTGAAATGGTGCTTCTGCAGGCGGACGTTCTGGAACTCAAGGCAAATCCGAACCGCCTTGCGAAGGGCACGATCATCGAAGCGCAGCTCGACAAGGCGCGCGGTCCGGTGGCGACCGTCCTCGTGCAGAACGGTACGCTGAAGAAGGGCGACACGATCGTCGCCGGTACGGCTTACGGCCGCGTCCGCGCGATGATGGACGACAAGGGCAGGACCGTCAATTCCGCCGGTCCGTCCGTCCCGGTCGAGGTGCTCGGCTTCAACGAAGTCCCGGCGGCGGGCGACACGCTCTTTGCCGCGGACGACGACAAGCTGAACCGTCAGGTCGCGGAAGAACGCCGCGATCGGCTCAAGGCGGCGCAGATCAAGCAGGCGCAGAAGGTATCGCTGGACGACCTGTTCAGTCAGATGGCGGAGGGCGAGCTCAAGGATCTCAACCTCATCGTCAAAGCGGACGTGCAGGGCTCGGTCGAAGCGGTCAAGCAGGCGCTGGAAAAGCTCAGCAACGACGAAGTCCGTGTGCGCGTCATCCACAGCGGCGTCGGCGCGATCACCGGATCGGACATCATGTTCGCATCCGCGTCGAATGCGATCGTCATCGGCTTCAACGTGCGTCCGGATTCCACGGCGCGCGCGACCGCCGAAAAGGAAAAGGTCGACGTGCGCACCTACCGCGTCATCTACAACGCGATCGAGGACGTCGAGAACGCCATGAAGGGCTTGTTCAAACCCGTCTTCAAGGAGGTCGAGCTCGGCCGCTGCACGGTGCGCAGCACGTTCCGCATCTCCGGCGTCGGCACGATCTCGGGCGCATACGTCAACGAGGGCAAGGTCACGAGGACCGCGCA
>JAFRUN010000039.1 GCA_017438865.1 Clostridia bacterium | reverse complement strand
TGGAGGGCGTCTACGAAGCGGAGATCCATGTGATCTGGCTTGCGGACAGCACGCAGTTCCATCTGGAGTTTTACGACGGAACGGAGTTGTTCGGCGATTATTACGTCGGCTTCCCGGTCGATTCCGAAGGGCTGGTCTATCTGGCGCCGTTCCCGGTGCCGGAGTGCGAGGGCAAGACGTTCCTCGGCTGGTGCGACGTCGACGGATACATGATCGACGCGGTCACCTATTACGACTTCTTTGAGAAGCTGCCGACCGCCAAGGTCAAGACGGACCGCGCGATGGCACGTCCGATGGCGTGCAAGGTCTTCGCCTGCTGGTCCGACGGTTCCGGCGGCGCGCCCGATCCCACGCCCAGACCGGCCATCACGCCGAAACCGACGTCGGCGCCGTATTCTCCGACCTTCGGACCGTGATCCGGCATCATGATTAAGGAAGCCCCGAACAAGGGCTTCTTTTTTTGAAGCTGCCGACCGCGGCACACGGGGGAACGGATGACATTTTTACGCAAAACTTACGCGAAACGCTTGCTTTTTTCGCTCGTTTGTTGTACCATAACAAAAGAAAAATATATTCTGAGGAGGAATTATCTTTATGGTAAGAGTTGCTATCAACGGTTTCGGCCGCATCGGCCGTCTTGCGTTCCGTCAGATGTTCGGCGCGAAGGGTTACAAAGTCGTTGCGATCAACGATCTGACCAGCCCGGCGATGCTGGCGCATCTTCTGAAGTACGACACCGCGCAGAAGGGTTACTGCGGCGTGATCGGCGAGAACAAGCACACCGTCACCTCGAAAGAGCCGGTGTTTGAAGAAGACGGCAAGACCGTGAAGGTTCCCGGCTCCATCACCGTGGACGGCACGGAGATCACCATCTATGCAGAGCCGAAGGCGCAGAACCTGCCCTGGAAGAAGCTGCGCGTCGACGTCGTGCTCGAGTGCACCGGCTTCTACACCAGCAAGGCAAAGGCGCAGGCGCACATCGACGCAGGCGCAAAGAAGGTCGTCATTTCCGCGCCCGCAGGCAACGATCTGCCCACCATCGTCTATAACGTCAACAACAACATCCTGACCAAGGAAGACAAGATCATCTCCGCGGCAAGCTGCACCACCAACTGCCTTGCGCCGATGACGAAAGCGCTGAACGACAACTTCCCGATCGTTTCCGGCATCATGACCACGGTCCATGCATACACCGGCGATCAGATGATCCTCGACGGTCCGCATAAGAAGGGCGACCTGCAGCGTGCACGCGCAGGCGCGGCGAACATCGTTCCGAACAGCACCGGCGCGGCGAAGGCGATCGGCCTCGTCATTCCGGAGCTCAACGGCAAGCTGATCGGTTCCGCACAGCGCGTCCCGGTCGCCACCGGTTCCACCACGATCCTCGTTGCGGTCGTCAAGGGCAAGGACGTCACCAAGGAGGCGGTCAACGCGGCAATGAAGGCGCAGGAGAGCGAATCCTTCGGCTACACCACCGAGAAGCTCGTTTCTTCCGACATCATCGGCATGACCTACGGCTCCCTGTTCGACGCGAACCAGACCATGGTCCAGAAGATCGACGACAACACCTATCAGGTGCAGGTCGTGTCCTGGTACGACAACGAGAACAGCTACACCTCGCAGATGGTCCGCACGATCAAATACTTTGCCGAACTGTAAGCTGCGGCAATCAAAAAGCCCGGGAGCGCATCCCGGGCTTTTTTCGTCCGATTTTGCACGATTCGTCAAAAAATTCTTTTCTTTCCGTGAGAATTTGATATAATAGTTGCATCCAAAGGGAGGACGAACATATGAACAACACTTCGGATTCCAATAAGCGCAAAAAGAAGATCATTTCCGGTACCGCAAGCCTGAAGCGCCGCGACGACAAGCCGGTCGAAACGGGCGGTCCGGTCGGAAGAAAGGACGGCTATCAGGGCAGAAGAACGCAGTACGGTTCGCAGAAGCCCTCCGGCGGCAGTCAGAGCGGAACGCCGCTCTCGTCGCTGTTCGGCGGCACGCAGAGCCAGAATCAGCAGAACCAGAGCAGCCAGAGCACGCAGAGCCAGAGCAGCGAGAGCCAGAACACACAGCCGACCTATTCGTCTCTCAACAACGGCGGCGGCGCGAGCGGCAGCGGAAGCACCGGCAAGGGGCTGTTCGGCACGGGGCTCGGAAAGATCCTGCTTTTTGTGCTGATCGGTGTTGCGATCTTTCTGCTGATCCGCTGCGTCTTCGGCGGCGGAGGCACCTGCTCGATGCCGGACATTTACTCCGACGAAAGCGAAATCACGCAGAATATCGGCGGCAGCGACGTGATTCCGGACAGCTCCGTGCAGCAGGGCTACGGCTCCGATCTTCTGTCGCAGCTGTTCCCGACCGTCAACACGTTCGATGAAACGGACAACAACGCGCCCGCTGCGGTCTCGTCCAGCACATCGTATTCGGACGCGGACTATACCGTGTCGAACAAGTCGCGTTCGAAGTACACGACGATCAAGGGCGGCGGCAGGGACACCGTCACGCTGATGATCTATCTGTGCGGCAGCGACCTCGAGAGCGAGCACGGCATGGCGACGGCGGACCTCAACGAGATGCTCCATGCGAACCTGGACGACGACAAGGTCAACATCATCGTCGAGACGGGCGGCGCGAAAAAGTGGAACAACTCGGTCATCTCGAACAAGACCAACCAGCGCTACCGCGTCACGAGCCGCGGCATCCAGATCCTGAACAAGGACGTCGGCAAAAAGAGCATGGTCAATCCCGACACGCTCACCGATTTTATTCAGTTCTGCGCGAAGAACTATCCCGCGGACCGGTATATGCTGATCATGTGGGATCACGGCGGCGGCGCGATCTCCGGTTACGGCTACGACCAGAGCGCGAGCGGCACGATGACGCTCGACAAGCTGAACAACGCGCTCAAAAAGGGCGGCGTGAAGTTTGACTTCATCGGCTTCGACGCGTGCCTGATGGGAACGCTGGAAACCGCGGTCGTCACCGAGCAGTATGCAGACTATCTGATCGCATCCGAGGAAGCGGAACCCGGCACCGGCTGGTATTATACGAACTGGCTGACCGCGCTCTCGAAGAATCCGTCGATCGGCACGGTGGAACTTTCCAAAACCCTGATCGACGATTTCACCGACGTCAGCAAAAAGAACTATCCCGGCTGCAATACGACGCTTTCGATCGTCGACCTCGCGGAGTTTGCGGGAACCGTTCCCGCCGCGTTCAACAGCTTCTCCGGCGATATCGGCAAGATGCTCGACAGCGACGACTATAAGCAGGTCGCCGACGCCCGCGCCGACGCGCGCGAATTCGGCGTTTCCGCGCAGGTCAACCACATCGACGTGATCGACTTTGCAAAGAAGATCGGCACCCCGAGCGCGAACGCGCTTGCAAAGGCGCTGTCGGGCTGCGTGAAGTATAACCGAACCTCCGTTTCGATGAAGAACTCGAACGGGCTTTCGATCTACTTCCCGTATTCGAGCTTCAAAAACATGAACTCCGCCGTCGCGCTGTATAACAACATCGGCATTTCCGGCGAATACTCCCGTTGCATCAAGAGCTTCGCTTCTCTCGCGGCGGGCGGTCAGATCGCAACCGGCGGCACGGCGGGTTCGCCGTTCGGTTCGCTGTTCGGCAACTATTCGGACAGCTCCTCGTATTCCTCCGGCGATATGCTTTCGACGCTGCTCGGCGGCTATCTCGGCGGGTCCGGCAGCAACGATTCGCTGTCCTCGCTCTTCGGCGGTTCGCAGTCGCTGTACGGCGGCTCGTCCTCCGGCGGCGCGATGGATTTTCTCGGCAGCATCCTCGGCGGCGATTCCTCGAGCTGGTTCGATTCGGACCGTGTGCTCCGGAACAAGGACAATTACACCGAGAACAGTCTGACGCTTGCGGATCTCGAGCTTACGGAGAAGAATGAGGGCGAGTATGTGCTCTCCATGAGCAAGGAAAAGTGGGAGCTCGTCAAGAGCGTCCGCATCAACGTATTCGCGGCGGAAGGCGATCACTATGTCGACCTCGGCATGGACAACGCCGATACGCTCGATGAAAACGACGAGGGCATGTTCGACGGAGACGGCGATCTTCGCATCCGGTTCGACAATTCGTGGCTGACCGTGAACAGGCAGCCGGTCGCGTACTATTTCATGGAGCACGTCGAGGACGGCGATCTTTGGGCGGAGGTCGGCTACGTTCCGATCCTGCTGAACGGCGAACGCTATTATATGTTCATCGTGTTCGACAACGAGGTCGAAGGTCACGAGGACGGCTATGTAGCGGGCGTACAGCCGGTCTACGACGAATCGGTCACGCCGACGCTTTCCAAGGGCTTCATCCAGTTGAAGACGGGGGATAAGATCGACATTCTGTTCGACTGCTACAATGCGGACGGAACCTACGAAAGCAGCTATAAGTACGGCAAACAGATCGCATACAACGGGACGCTCACCGTCGCCTATATGGATCTCGGCGACCTCGAATGCGACGTCAGCTACTGCCTGACCGACATCTACGGCAACGAGTTCTGGACCGAAACGCTGACCTTCAAATAAGAAAACAAAGAAACGCCCCGGGAGTTTTTCCCGGGGCGTTCTGCTGTCAAAAATCAAACCGTGATCGCGCTCTGCGCATCTCTGTGCAGCTCGCGCCCGAGCGCGTAGGCATAGAGATCGGTGGACAGCGCATCAATCGCAAGCGAAGCGCGCGCGATCTCGGTGCAGTTCATCAGGTCGGAATGCCGCAGGATCACCGGCGCCTTTGCGTTGCTGGCCATTGCGGCAAGCAGACCGCGTCCCACGCGCTTCAGCCCGAGAACATGCAGATACAGATCGTCGACGTTCTTTCCGAGCGCGGCGGTCATGCCGTCCGGAACGTGCAGCAGCGCGGAAACGAGAATGCGCTTGCACCGCGCGAGCGTATAGCGCTTGGACTTGATCGCCTCCAGAAGGGAGGGGAGATCGACCGACTCGCGCGCGGCGCGGTACAGCACCTGCTCAAAGCCCTCGCCGACGTCGGGCAGCGCCTGCAGCTCTTCGATCGTCATGGACCGCAGCCGGTATAAGAGCATCGGGGCGAATCTGTCGAAGGTGACGGGAAACTGCTCGTCGAACCGCATCGCCGCGGCGACGCTCATCGGCATGGCATCGTACACGGATTCGTCGCCGCCCAGAAGCGCTTCGCGGATCGCGGTGGCACTCGATAGCTTTCCGGTCAGGACCGTGCTGTTATAGCGGTTGCCGATCCGATGAATCGGCAGAGGACGGATCTCCGGCGCAAAGCGGCGCAGGGATTTCAGGTATTCGACGGCAAGGATATTGTTCGGCTGCTGCATAATCGTAAGCTCGTCCTCCGGCACGCCGTAATCGGCAAGCGCGTCGTGCTGCGCGCGCGGATAGGACTTGCCCTGCTTCAGATGATGCATGAGATAGATGCGCAGATTCGGCGGCTCGCGGTCCAGAAGATCGGCGAGGTGATAGAGCGCATTCACGTTTTCGGTCTCCACGCCGAAGGCGAGATCGGTGACGACGCCGGTCGCGGCAAGCGTTTTCACCGCGCCCTCCGCAAAGCGTTCCGCGGAAGAGACCGCGTATGCGGTCGGGATCTCCACCACGAGGTCTGCGCCGCCCATGACCGCCCATTCGGCGCGGGTGAACTTGTCGGTGCAGGCGGGCTCGCCGCGCTGCACGAAGTTGCCGGACATGGCGACGATGCAGAACTCGGTCCCCGCCTGTTTTTTGGATTCTTCCATGTGATAGATGTGCCCGTTATGCAGCGGATTGTACTCCGCGATGATCCCGACGACGCGCATGATGGTACACTCCTCTCAAAAAACGAAAATATATCCAAATCAAGTATATCATTTTTTGCGCAGATGTGTTAGAATAATTTGTAAATCTATTATGGAGGATTTTGTTATGTCATTGATGGACCAGATCAAGGCAAAAGCAAAGGCGGATCAGAAGCACATTCTGCTGCCCGAGGGAACCGAAGAACGCACCGTGCAGGCGGCCGCCCGCATCACGGCGGAGGGGATCGCGAAGGTCACGCTGTTCGGCAAGCGCGACGAGATCGAAGCGGTTGCGAAGAAGTTCAACGTATCGCTCGAAGGCATCGACACGATCGATCCCGAAACGCATCCGGATTACGCGGCGTATGTCGACCGCTTCTATGAAATGCGCAAGGCGAAGGGCGTCACGCCCGAAAAGGCCGCCGATATGATCAGGAACCCGCTGTTCTTCGCGGCGATGATGATCAAGGACGGCAAGGGCGACGGCTTCGTTTCCGGCGCGATCAACACCACGGGCAACACGCTCCGTCCGGGCCTGCAGATCATCAAGATGAAGCCGGGCATCAACACGGTTTCCAGCTTCTTCATCATGGAGATCCCGAACAAAAAATACGGCGACGACGGTCTGATGATCTTCGCGGACTGCGCGGTCAACATCGATCCGACCTCCGAACAGCTTGCCGAGATCGCGATCTCGTCCGCGGCGAGCGCAAAGGCGCTCTGCGGCATGGACGCGCGCATCGCAATGCTTTCGTTCTCCACGAAGGGCAGCGCCAAGCACGACAACGTCGACAAGGTCCGTATCGCGACCGAAATGGTGCACGAACGCGCGCCGGAGCTGATGGTGGACGGCGAACTGCAGGCGGACGCGGCGCTCGTCGAATCCGTCGGGCAGCTGAAGAGCCCGGGCAGCCCCGTTGCCGGCAAGGCGAACGTTCTCGTCTTCCCGGACCTCCAGGCGGGCAACATCGGCTACAAGCTCGTCCAGCGTCTCGCGGGTGCGGAAGCCATCGGCCCGATCTGCCAGGGCTTTGCGGCGCCGATCAACGATCTGAGCCGCGGCTGCAGCATCGAGGACATCGTTTCCGTCGTTGCGATCACGGCGGTACAGGCACAGAACATGTGAGAAAGGAAAGACTATGAGATCCATTCTTGTTATCAACGCAGGCAGTTCTTCCCTGAAGTATCAGCTCATCGACATCGAAAGCGAGAGCGTTCTCGCAAAGGGCCTTTGCGAGCGCATCGGCATCGACGGCAAGCTGACATATAAGCCCACGGGCGGCGACAAGCTCGAAAAGGACGCGGCGATGCCGACGCATCAGGAAGCGATCGCAATGGTCCTCGACGTGCTCGTCGATCCGGAAATCGGCGTCATCTCCGACATGGCGTCCATTGTGGCGGTCGGGCATCGCGTCGTTCACGGCGGCACGAAGTTCACCAAGTCCGTGCTGATCACCGACGACGTCATCAAGATGATCGAAGCGTGCATTCCTTTGGCGCCTCTTCACAACCCCGCAAACCTCATGGGCATCAACGCCTGCCGCGCCGTCATGCCGGACACTCCGATGGTCGCCGTGTTCGACACCGCGTGGGGCATGAGCATGGAGCCGAAAAACTTCCTCTATGCGCTGCCGTACGAGGTCTATGAGAACTACGAAGTCCGCCGTTACGGCTTCCACGGCACGTCGCATATGTTCGTCACCGGCGAAGCGATCAAGCGCCTCGGCCGCGAGGGCGATCCGAACGTCCGCGTGATTTCCTGCCACCTCGGCAACGGTTCGTCCGTAAGCTGCTCGAAGGGCGGCAAGTGCGTGAACACCTCCATGGGCCTCACGCCGCTGGAAGGTCTTCCGATGGGCACCCGCTGCGGCAGCATCGATCCGGCGATCGTCCCGTTCCTTGTGAACCGCATGGGCGTGACGGCGAAGGAAGTCGACACCATGATGAACAAGAAGAGCGGCATGCTCGGCGTTTCCGGCGTTTCCAGCGACTTCCGCGATCTGTGGGCGGCAAAGGCCGAGGGCAACGAGCGCGCGGCATTGGCGCTTGATATGTTCTCGCAGGGCGTCAAGCGCCTCATCGGCGGCTATTCCGCCGAAATGGACGGCGTGGACTGCATCGTCTTCACCGCGGGCGTCGGCGAGAACGACGCGGCAACGCGCGAGCTGGTCATGCAGAACATGGACTATCTCGGCGTCGACTTCGATTTCGAGCTGAACCGCACCGCGCCGAGAGGCAAAGAGGTCGTGCTTTCAAAGCCCGGCTCGAAGGTCACCGTCATGGTACTCCCGACCGACGAAGAGCTTGCGATCGCAAGAGATACCGCCGCGATCGCGCTGTAAAACGCAACAGGGCTGCGGATTCGCTTCCGCGGCCCTTTTTATGCCGTATGCGATATGTACTGCGCACAAACACGGACGCATCGGACGCCGTCATACGCGACCTGAGTACCCGGTTCGGCTTTTCGAGACCGTTTGCCGCCATGCTTGCGCGGCGTGGTCTTGCTGACGACGCCGCGATCGAATCGTTTCTGCATCCGGAATCGGGGCCGCTTCCCGATCCGTTCGCGTTTGCCGACATGGACCGCGCGGTTTCGCTCATCCGGAGGGCGATCGAAGCAAACGAGCGGATCTGCGTGTACGGCGACTACGACACCGACGGCGTGTGCGCAACGGCGATCCTTACGGACGCATTGCGATCGCTCGGCGCGAACGTCATATATCTGCTGCCGAGTCGGCAGGGCGAGGGATACGGACTGAACCGGAACGCGGTCGACACGATGCGGCGGGACGGCGTCCGGCTGATCGTCACCGTCGACAACGGCATTTCCGCGCACGGGGAGATCGCCTACGCGAAAGAAGCCGGCATGGATACGGTCGTCACCGACCACCACCGCTGCCACGAAACACTGCCAGGCGCCGCTGCGGTCGTATGCGCGTCGCGTGCCGATCAGGATCCCGCGCTGAAATGCCTTTGCGGGACTTCGGTCGCCATGCTGCTCGCGTCCGCGCTCGGCGTGCGGATCGCTGCGTTTCTGCCCGTCGCCGCGCTTGCGACGATGGCGGACGTCGTTCCGTTGACCGAGATGAACCGCGCGATCGTCAGAAGAGGTCTGCCGCTCATCGGCGCACACCCGGGATTGTCCGCGCTTCTGGACGCGGCGGGCGTTTCGGAGATCGCCGGAGAAAGCACGCTTTCGTTCATTCTCGCGCCGCGGATCAACGCCGCGGGACGCATGGGCGACGCAGAACGCGCCGTTCGGCTGCTTCTTCTGACGGACGACGAAGCGGAGCGGAAAACGCTTGCGGCCGAGCTGGAGGGCGAAAACGTCCGCCGCCGCGCCGAGGAAATGCGGATCCTGAAGGAGGCGGAGGCGCAGATCGACGAAAACGATCCCCGCATCCTCGTACTCTGCGGAACGGACTGGAACACCGGCGTGATCGGGATCGTGGCGTCGCGGCTCGTCGAACGGTTCCGCTGTCCCGTGCTGCTGTTTTCCGAGGTCAACGGCGTTCTGATCGGATCGGGGCGCAGCGTGCCGGCAGTCGATCTGTTTCAGCTTCTTACGGGACGAAAGGAACTGCTTTTGCGCTTCGGCGGGCATCGGCTCGCTGCGGGCGCAACGATCGAAATCAATGCGTTTGAGACGCTGAAAACGGCATTGCAGAACGACCTTTCCGAACGGTTCCCGCTGGGGCTGCCGGAGGAAGCGTGCGTCGTCGAGGACCGGCTCGCGCTTTCGGAGATCACGCCGCAGTTTGCGCGTGAGCTGCAGTCGCTTGCGCCGTTCGGCGAGGAGAACCGCGCGCCGCTGTTTCTGATCGAGGGAACGCTTTCAAACGTGCGCACGATGGGGCGGGACGGAGCGCATCTCGGCGCAAAGCTCTCCGATGCGGAAACGTCGGTCCGCTTCGTTTCGTTCGGGAACGGCGACGCTTATGCGGACTGGAGCGCTGTCGGCTTTGCGCGGGCGTATGTTTCGATCGAGCTCGGCAGCTACATGGGCAGACCGGAGGTTTCGGTCTTTGCGCAGGCGCTTGCGCGTCCGGTCGACGAAACGAAAAACGACGCGATCACCGCGTGTCTCCGCGCGATCAAAAACGGGCGAGGACTGCCGGAGAAAGCCGTGCTGGACCGGCTTATGAAGGTGCCGGAAGCGGAGATCCGCGCGATCTTCCGCACGCTTTTGCCGCGGCTCAGAAACGGCGCCTTGCGCGAAAGTTTATCCGAAAAGGAACAGACCGCGCTGCTGCCGCTTTGTGAAATCGGCGTCGCGGGGTTTCAAAACGGCAGATTTTACGCGAAACCGGTGCAGGAAAAGAAACAAATTCATAAAGCCCTCTTGTATCCGGTACTGTGTTTGGAGTAAAATATAAAGGTTAAAAGAAAGGAGGACGATTATGGAGGAGCGTTTGATCGCACAGTTCGCCGAACGGTTCGGCGAAGAGGCGGCGAAACAGATGGCGGAAGCCGTCTCGTTTGCCGCGCGCGTGCATTGCAATCAGAAGCGTGACGACGGCACGCCTTTTCTCACGCATCCCCTGACCGTCGCATCCTACCTCCTGGAAATGGGCATGGACGCGCCGACCGTGATCGCGGGCGTGCTGCACGACACCGTCGAGGACGGGGACAACGTGCAGATCGAAGACATCCAGAAGATGTTCGGAAAGGAAGTCGCGTTCCTCGTCGACGGCGTCACGAAGCTGACCAAGTCCGGAAAACAGACCTACGTCACGAAAAAGCAGGAGCAAACGGAAAACCTCCGCAAGCTGTTCCTTGCGATCGCGGAGGACGTTCGCGTCGTCATCATCAAGCTCGCCGACCGTCTGCACAACATGCGCACGATCGACGTGTGCTCGCCGCAGAAGCAGATCAAGAAATCCCGCGAAACGCTGGAGGTTTACGCGCCGCTCGCGCACCGCTTCGGCATGGGCGCGATCCGCAGCGAGCTTGAGGATCTGTCGTTCAAGTACCTGATGCCCGAGGAGTACAACAACATCAAGGCGCAGGTCGACGTACAGCAGAAGGAGCGTCTCGAACTGCTGTCCAGCGCAATGGAAAAGATGAAAACGCTCCTGAAAGAGGCGAACATCGACGGCAACATTTCCGGACGCCCGAAGCATCTGTACTCCTCGTACCGCAAGATGCAGCGCAACAACTGTACGCTGCACGAACTGTATGACCTGATTGCGATCCGCATCATCGTTGACACGGTGACGGACTGCTACGCGGCGCTCGGCGTCATTCACGCCACATGGAAGCCGCTTCCCGGCCGGTTCAAGGATTATATCGCCATGCCGAAGCCGAACCTGTACCGTTCGCTGCATACGACGGTCATGGACGAAAAGGGCATTCCGTTCGAGGTGCAGATCCGCACGAAGGAGATGCACGCGACGGCGGAATACGGCATTGCGGCGCATTGGATGTATAAGGAGGGCCGCCAGTCGATGACGGACCTCGACCGCAGAACGTCGTGGCTCCGGCAGGTGCTGGAAGCCGACGAAACGACCGAGGACAGCAAGGAATTCGTCGACAACATCTTAAAGGACTTCCTCGGCGAGTACGTCTTTGTGCTGACGCCGAAGGGCGAGATCATCGACCTGCCCGTCGGTTCGACGCCGCTGGACTTCGCATACCGCATCCACACGAATGTCGGACACCATTGCCAGCACGCGCGCGTCAACGGAAACGTCGTCCGGCTCGATTACAAGCTCAAAACCAACGACGTCGTCGAGATCATTACGTCCAATTCGCAGGCGGGACCGAGCCGCGACTGGCTTTCGATCGTCAAGACGCAGTCGGCGAAGAACCGGATCCGGCAATGGTTCAAGCATGAGAACCGCGAGGAGAACATCCAGCGCGGCAAGGAGATGCTTGAGGAGACCGCGAAGCGGCACGGGCAGAGCTTGACGATCCTGATGAAGCCGGAATACTATAACGAGGTTTTGAAGCGTCACAGTCTGGCGACGCTTGACGATCTCTATTCCGCGATCGGGTTCGGCGGCGTGTCCGCGGGACAGGTCGTGCACAAGCTCATCGATATGCACCGCAAGGAGGAGCGTCTCGACGAGCTGCAGAAGCGGTTTGAGGAATCCGAAAAGGATCCTGCGAAGAAGCCGGTGAACAGGGCGAACCCGAAGGGCATCTATGTGCACGGCGATCCGGGCATGGCAGTGTTCTTCGGAAACTGCTGCAACCCTTTGCCGGGCGATCCGATCATCGGCTACGTCACGCGCGGCAGAGGCGTTTCCGTGCACCGTGCGGACTGCAAGAACGTACAGAGTCTGATGCAGGACGCGGACCGCATCATCGAGGTCGAGTGGGCGACCGACGCGCGCACGAACTTCAGCGCGACGATCCGCGTGTTCATCGAGGACCGTCCGGGCTCGCTTCTGGAGGTTTCCAAGGTGCTGCTCGGTCTGAACGTCAATATGACCGACCTTTCGAGCAAGTCGACCGACGACGGGTACGCCGCGATGGAGATCACCTGCACGGTCGAGAGCGCGGAGCAGCTTGACGTGATCATCAGCAATCTCAAAAAGATCAAACAGGTCGTGGACGTGTTCCGCGCATAAGGAGGAACCATGCGTGCGGTGGTACAGCGCGTGACGGAGGCAAGCGTTTCGATCGGCGGCGAAACGGTCGGCGCGATCAAAAACGGTCTCTGCGTGCTTTTGGGCGTTTCGGTCGACGATACGGAACCGGACGCCGACTACATTTCGGACAAGCTCATCGGTCTTCGCATCTTTGACGACGAAAACGGCGTTCCGAACCGGTCGGTCGTCGATACAGACGGCGCGATCCTTCTGATCTCGCAGTTCACGCTTCTGGGCGACGCGCGAAAGGGCAGGCGTCCGAGCTATATCGACGCGGCGCGTCCCGAAACGGCGATCCCGCTGTACGAGCGCTGTATCGAGCGGCTTCGCGCGGTCGTTCCGGTCGAAACGGGACGCTTCGGCGCGGACATGAAGGTTTCGATCGTGAACGACGGACCGTTTACGATCCTGCTCGATTCCAAGAAAGGGTTTTGATATGCTTTTATTCAGTTGTCCCTGCGGCCCGGTTTCGGCAAACATGATCTTTTTCGGACGCGACGGCGCAAAGGACGTCGCGGTCGTCGATCCGTCGGACGCCGATCTTGCGCTTGCGATTCTCAAAGAACACGGCTGGCGTCTTACCGATATCCTCGTTACGCACGGGCATTTCGATCATCTGCTCGGCGTCGCCGGACTGAAAAAATCGACCGGCGCAACGGTTTATATCTCCGAAACGGACGCCGACGGACTGCGAAGCGGCGAGGCGAGTCTTTCGGAGCTGGTACGCATCCCGCAGGAGCCTGTCGAGCCGGACGTGCTGCTGCACGACGGCGATACGTTCACGGCGGCGGGGCTCGGCTTTCGCGTGCTCGAAACGCCGGGGCATACCGCGGGCGGCGTTGCGTTTGTCTGCGACGAAGAGCGCTGCGCGTTTGTCGGCGACACGCTGTTCGCCGGCGGGTACGGCAGATACGATCTGCCCGGCGGCGACTATGCCGCGCTGTCCGGTTCGATCCGGAATGTGCTGTTCGCGCTGCCGGACGATTACCGGCTCTATCCGGGGCACGAGGAGCCCACGACGGTCGAAACGGAGAAGCGCAGCAATCCGATCAATTTTGAGGGACCATGGTTCGACTGATTAGCGACACACCGCAATATTTCAACGATATCGCCGAGGAGATCCGCATGTTCCTCGGCATTGTTCCGATTACGCCCGATGAGACGCCCGAAACGCAGCTGACGATCACGGCGACGCTTGACGGAACGGCTTTGATTGCGGCGGCGTCGGCTTCGGACGCGGGACCGGTCGTGATCCCGTATGCGTTCGACGCAAACGATCCGCTGGATCGGAAGCGGCAGGAGAAGCGCGCGCTGAAACGCGCGGTTTATGCGCTGATGCAGCAGATCCATCCTGCCGAAATGCCGTGGGGCAGCTTGACGGGCATCCGCCCGACGAAACTCTTACGCGAACTTTGCGAGCGCGTCGGGGAGGAGGAAGCCGTGCGGCAGTTCCGCGACGTCTTTTCGGTGCGCATCGACAAGCTCCGCCTTGCCGCGACGATCAACGCCGTGCAGAAGCCGGTCATCGAATCGGTGCGTCCGGACGACGTCGATATCTACGTCGGCATTCCGTACTGCAAAACGCGCTGTCTCTACTGCTCGTTCGGCGCGGAGATCGCCAAAAAGAACGCGATCGCGGAATATCTGCCGTTCCTGTTCAGGGATATCGAAAACGGTGCGCGGCTTGTAAAGGACGGCGGATACCGCGTCCGTGCAACGTATCTCGGCGGCGGCACGCCGACCGTGCTTTCGGCGGACGAACTGGACGCGCTTCTCGGGCATTTTGAAAAGCAATATGCGGGGTACGGCGCGGAGTGCACCGTGGAAGCGGGCAGACCGGACACGATCACAAAGGAAAAGCTGCGGGTTCTGCGCGATCACGGCGTGGAACGCATCTCGATCAATCCGCAGACGATGTCGAACGAAACGCTCCGCCGCATCGGACGCGCGCACACCGCGGAACAGATCGAGGAGGCGTTCGCACTGGCGCGATCGGCGGGCTTTTCCTCGATCAACATGGACCTCATTGCAGGGCTGCCCGGGGAAACGGTCGCCGAATTTGCGCGCACGCTGGAGCGGATCAAGGCGCTCAGACCCGACAATCTCACCGTGCACACGCTTGCGATCAAGCGTTCGAGCCGGCTTAAGGATCAGCTTGAACAGTACCCGCTGCCGCCGCGCGCGGACGTGGAAACGATGATCGATATGGGCTTTTCGGCGGCGAGGGAGACCGGACTCTGGCCGTACTACATGTACCGGCAGAAATATCAGAACGGCAACCTCGAGAACGTCGGCTACGCGGCGAACGGAAAGCTGTGCGTCTACAACATCGACATGATGGAGGAGACGACCTCGATCCTTGCTCACGGCGCGGGCGCGATGAGCAAGCGCGTGTTCGGAAACGAGAACCGCGTCGAGCGCATTCCGAACCCGAAGGATGTGCCGACCTACGGCGCAAAGCTCGAAACGCTCGACGAAGCCAAAAGAAAGCTGTTTTTACCTTGATTTTTCTTGACATACCGGTTTGGCATGGTATAATAAGCGCAAAGCGTTGAACGGAAGAGTACCGGTCGAATCGTCCCAAAGAGAGCGCGCCCGCGGCTGAAAGGCGTGCGGAGAGACGGTCGGGAAGGACATCCGCAAGCTTCATGCCGGAAGGAAAAGGCATGACGGAGACCCTTCGTTATCGGGGGAAAGCGCGCAGCGATAAGCTGCGAATCAGGGTGGCACCGCGGTCCTTCCGTCCCTATCAAGGGCGGAAGACCGCGATTTTTTCATAGGAGGAAGCTATGGCATACAAGGCGCCGAAAGGCACAAAGGACGTTCTCCCGGAGGAGAGCTATCGCTGGCAGTATCTGGAAAGCACGATCCGGAAGATCGTCAGAAAGTACGGGCTTCTGGAAGCGCGTACCCCGTGCATCGAGCACACCGAGCTGTTTCTGCGCGGCGTGGGCGACACGACGGATATCGTGCAGAAGGAAATGTATACGTTCACGGACAAGGGCGACCGCAGCATCACGTTAAAGCCCGAGGGCACGGCGGGCGCGGTGCGCATGTTCGTGGAAAACGGACTCTTTTCCGAAGCGCAGCCGACCAAGATGTATTATCTCTACTGCCCGGTGTTTCGCTACGAACGCCCGCAGGCGGGACGGCTCCGCGAGCATCACCAGTTCGGTGTGGAGATCTTTGGATCGCCGAGCCCCGCGGCGGACGCGGAGGTCATTTCGATCGCGTCGGAGATCTTTGAAACGCTCGGCTGCTCGGATCTGACGATCAAGCTGAACAGCATCGGCTGCCCCAAGTGCCGCGCACGCTATCAGCAGGCATTAAAGGAGTATCTCGGCGGACGGCTCGGCGAGCTTTGCGAAACCTGCCGCGGCCGGTTCGAGACGAACCCGCTGCGCATTCTCGACTGCAAGGTCGACACCTGCAGGGAGATCGTGAAGGATGCGCCGCACACGATGGACTACGTCTGCGACGACTGCCGCGCGCACATGAACGAGCTGATGCGTCTGCTCGATCTTGCGGGCATCCGCTATGAGATCGATCCGATGCTCGTGCGCGGACTGGATTACTACACCAAGACCGTGTTCGAGATCGTTTCCGGTATGCCGGGCGCGCAGGGAACGCTGTGCGGCGGCGGACGGTACGACGGGCTCATCAGGGAACTCGGCGGTCCGGATATGCCTGCGGTCGGCTTCGGGCTCGGGATGGAGCGTCTGCTGCTCATCATGAGCCAGCTCGGCGTGGAGGTGCCGAAACCGGTGCGCTACGACGTGATGCTGATCGGGCTCGGAACAGAGGCGAAGGACCGGTGCTTCACGCTTGCAAGGGCGCTTCGCAAGCTGGGCGTTTCGGTCGATCTCGACCTGATGGACCGCAGCGTGAAGGCGCAGATGAAGTACGCCGACAAGACGGGCGCGCTGTATACGCTCGTCATCGGCGATGAAGAGATCAAAAACGACGCCGCGAACATGAAATCCATGACGAACGGCGAGTCGGTCATGGTCCGCCTCGATGCGGACGAGATCGCAAACTCGATACAGAGGGGGGTAAGCAAATGGGAGAGTTTTTGAGCGGATGGAAACGCACGTGCTACTGTACGGAGCTTTCGAAAGAGGACGTCGGCAGAGAAGTGACGCTGATGGGGTGGACGAACGTTCGCCGCGACCTCGGCGCGCTGATCTTTGTGCAGCTCCGTGACCGCACGGGACTGATGCAGATCGTCTTCGATTCGTCGACGCTGTCGAAGGAGGATTTCGATCGCGCAAGCACGATCCGTTCCGAGTATGTTCTTGCGGTCAGGGGCGTTCTGGAAGCGCGCACCGGCAATATGATCAATCCGAACATGAAGACCGGCGAGATCGAAGTGAAGGTTCGGGAGTTCAAGATCCTGAGCGCCGCCGAGACGCCGCCGATCGACACGGGCGACGACTGCAACGCGGGCGAACTGCTGCGCCTGAAGTACCGCTATCTGGATCTTCGGCGTCCCTGCATGCAGCGGAATCTCATGATGCGCAACGAGATTACGCGGATCACGCACGAATACTTCGCGGAAAACGGCTTTCTGGAGATCGAAACGCCGATGCTGACCAAGAGCACGCCGGAGGGCGCGCGCGACTATCTCGTGCCGAGCCGTGTCCATCCGGGCAGCTTCTATGCGCTGCCGCAGAGCCCGCAGCTCTTTAAGCAGCTTCTGATGCTTTCAGGATTCGATCGCTATATGCAGATCGCGCGCTGCTTCCGCGACGAGGACCTTCGTGCGGACCGTCAGCCGGACTTTACGCAGATCGACCTTGAAATGTCGTTCGTCGAGGCGGACGACGTCATGGCGATGAACGAGGGCTTCATTAAGCGCCTGTTCAAAGAGACGCTGGACTTTGACGTTCAGCTTCCGCTGCCGCGCATCACATGGCAGGACGCCATGGACCGTTACGGCTCCGATAAGCCCGATACGCGGTTCGATATGGAACTTACGGACCTTTCCGACTGCGTGAAAAACTGCGGCTTCTCCGTGTTCCGGAATGCGCTCGCCGCAGGCGGCAGCGTTCGCTGCATCGTCGCAAAGGGCGCGACAGCGCATTTCAGCCGGAAAGAGATCGACGCGCTCGGCGAGTTTGTCAAGACGTACAAGGCAAAGGGACTTGCGTGGATGAACTGGAAGCCCGAGGGACTGCAGTCCCCGATCGCGAAGTTCCTCACCGAGGACGAGATGAACGCGATCAAGGCAAAGGCGAACTTCGGGCAGGGCGACGTCATGTTCATCGTGGCGGACAAAAATCCGGTCGTCTGGGCGGCGCTCGGCGCGCTGCGTCTGAAGCTCGGCGACAAGCTGGGACTCATCGATCCCAAGAAGTTCAATCTTCTGTGGGTTGTCGAATTCCCGCTCCTGGAGTGGAGCGAGGAAGAAAACCGCTTCGTCGCGATGCACCATCCGTTCACAAGCCCGATGGACGAGGACCTTCCGCTGCTCGACACCGATCCCGGCAAAGTCCGCGCAAAGGCGTACGACATCGTGCTGAACGGCAACGAGATCGGCGGCGGTTCGATCCGTATCCATTCGACCGAGCTGCAGGCAAAGATGTTCGACGTCATCGGACTCAGCAAGGAACAGGCGGAGGCGCGGTTCAAGTTCCTTCTGGAGGCATTGAAGTACGGCACGCCGCCGCACGGCGGACTGGCGTACGGGCTTGACCGCGTGACCATGCTGATCTGCGGCGCGCAGAGTATCCGCGACGTCATCGCGTTCCCGAAGGTGCAGAACGCGTCCTGCCCGCTGACGAACGCACCCGATCCGGTCGACGCAAAACAGCTCGAGGAACTGCATATCGCGGTCGTTCCCGAGGAAGAATAATCAAATTCAGAATAAGAAAGGAGCTACCCCCCATGGCAAACATCATTACCGGTACATCCGAAAACTTCAACGAGGTCATCAACGGCGATCTTCCCGTTCTGGTGGACTTCTGGGCGACCTGGTGCGGCCCGTGCCGCATGATCGCGCCGTTCGTCGAGCAGCTTGCGGACGAATACGAAGGCAAAGTTGCGTTTATGAAGGTCAACGTCGATGAGGAGCCCGCGCTTTGCGAAAAGTATCGGGTAAGCTCGATCCCGAACCTCGTCCTGTTCAAGGACGGCGACGTCGTGGACCAGAGCGCAGGCGCGCGCCCGAAGGCGCAGCTCGCCGCGTTCATCGAGCAGGTCCTGTAAACCAAAGAATAAAAAAGACGGGGGAGGCAGTTGCCTCTCCCGTTTGCTGTATCAAGCATTATCGATTCAAAACCATTCGGATCTCCGCCGCCCCGGCGGAGGGAAGGTACTGCTCCTCGCCGGTCGCCGAAAAGCCGCATTTTTCATAGAAGCGGATCGCGCGCGGGTTTTCTTTCAGTACCCAAAGACCGATCTTCGGGTAAGCGGAAAGTCTCTCCGCCGCCGCGCTCATCAGCGACTGCGCGACGCCGCTTCCGCGGTACTCCTTCAAAACGTACAGCGCAAAGAGCTCGCCGGTGTCCGGATCCGATTCGCCGTATCCCGCAAAGCCGATCACGCGCTCGCCGTCCTTTGCGATAAGAACGTTGTCCCGCCATTGAAACGCCATCTGCCCGCATTTTTCGAGCGTCAGCTTTTCAAGATACGCCGCGCTGACGATCCCGGCATACGCCTCATGCCAGCAGGACCAATGCACGTACGCCTTGCCGCGGATCTCGTCGTCTGTTTCCATCTGTTTGATCGTGATCATTTTTCGTTTCACCTCAGCGACATCACATAGATCTGACAGGGATTGCGTTCGTCCCACAGCGTCGGAAAGACCTCAAATTCTTTGAATCCGAGGGCAAGATAGAACCGGTTCGTGCGGTCGTATTCTTCGTATCTGCCCATTTGCACGGTTTTCACCTGCAGAAAGGAATAGCCCTTTTCGACGGCAATCTGTTTCGCAGCTTCCACGAGCTTTCTGCCATACCCTTTGCGGTGACATTCCGGAAGCACACCGAGGACTGCAATTTCAGCGGTGTCCCTGCCGGTTTTCTTGAGATACAGAAATCCGTTGGGCTTGCCGTTTTCCTCCGAAACGAGCATCGTCTTGTCCGCGCTCTCGGAAATGTAGTATTCACGCGCATCCGGAATTGCAAACCAATCGGTCAGCGCTTCGAGTATGCACCGCGCGATTCTGCGTTTTTCATCCGCGTGATCTACGATTCGTATCATGTATCCCTCCTGTTACCGACGGATGAACAGGGGCATGCCGTATTCATCGACGCCGTTTTCAACGAACCCGAGCGATTTCCAGAACCGCACGGAATCCGGCTTTTCGCTGTTGATCTCGTAAAAGCGTGCGCCGTCCGCTTTCGTGCAGCGCTCCAACACCGCAAAACACTGATGCCCCGTACCGTTTCCGCGAAAGGCGGGGAAGACCCAGAAATCGAGGATGAAGCATTTGCCGTCCTCGCTTTGATAGATACAGTACGAAGCCGCGCCGATGCGCATTCCGTCCCGGAGAAAGTATACCATGTGCTGCCGGTCCCGCTCGCGTTTCATATGCGCTTCCAGAGCGCCGCGATACGCCTCTCCGGTGAAGTATTCGATGTCCTCCTGGTCGGAGATGATTCCGTCGTCGACCAGATACTTGATATGAATGTCCCAGAATTCCCGGAGATCTTCCGGCTGTATTTCTTCGATCCAGATCATAGCATTTTCTTATATCCCGAGAATAGAGAGCAGCTCGTTGAGACTTTGTATCACATAATCAATGCGGTAACCGTCCGGCACGGGCGCTCCCTTCCGATTGTACCAGCAGGTCAGGATCCCTGCGTTCATGCCGCCCTGCATGTCGCTCGTCAGCGAATCGCCGACGATCATGACTTCGCGCCGGTCGACCGGTCCGATCGCATCGAAAACCTTCTCAAAAAACGCCGGGCTCGGCTTCTCTGCGCCGAGTTCTTCCGAAAGAAAGACGCCGTCCATCCGTTTTCCGATGCCGGAGCGGTCCAGCTTCTTCGTCTGCGCGGCAACTGTGCCGTTTGAAACGATGTACTGACGAACCCTGCCCTTCAGCAGGTCGATGAGGGAAAGACAGTCGTCGCGGTGCACGATCGTGTCGCCGAGGCAGAGCTGATACCGGTCATTGTACGGTACGGAAACGGCGGGATCGATCCCGTATTCTTTGAAAAACTGCTCAAAACGTCCGATCAGGACCTGCTGCTTCGTGATCTCGCCGCGCTCAAGACGCTGCCAGAAGCTGTGATTGATCGCGTCATAGCGCGCGAGCATTTCGTCCGCGCACGGGCCGAGACCGAACTCCGAAAACAGCGTGCGCATCGCAGCGGCCTGCGCCGCTTCAAAGTCCAGAAGCGTTCCGTCGACGTCCCATAAAACCGTTTTGATCATGTTCGTTCCCTCGCTTTGCCGATACCGATATCATATCATACCCTTCGCCGTTTGTCACCCAAAAGTATATTGTGAAAAGCCGAGTAAAACACTTGACTTTTGGGAACATTCCTTGTAAGATAAAAGCCGAGTGAAACGGTAGGGATTAACGATGAAGTTTTCAACAAAAGGCACATACGGCTTGCGCGCCGTCGTCGAGCTTGCGACGCGTTACGGGGAAGGTCCCGTGTCGCTCGCGGCGGTGGCGACGGAACAGGGCATCTCGGAGGCGTATCTCGAGCAGCTCATGCGATCGCTGAAAAAGGCGGGGATCGTCAAAACCGCGCGCGGCAAAAGCGGCGGGTATCTGTTGACGAGGGAGCCGGTGAAGATCAGCGTTCTGGAGGTGCTTCGGGCATTGGAGGGCAGCACGGACGTGGTCGACTGCATCGGCAGCGGCGCAAACGTCTGTGAAAACGCCTGCACATGCTCGGCGCGTCCGCTGTTTCTGAAGCTGCAGAGCCGTATCAACGCCGTGCTGGAGGAAACGACCGTCGGAGAGCTTACCGAAGATCATATCGAACAGAAAAAGAGGATCGAACATGCACGTTTATCTTGACAATGCGGCAACCACCAAGGTGCTGCCCGAGGTCATCGAAGCGATGATCCCGTACTATACGGAGTTTTACGGCAATCCGTCGAGCTTCCACGGCTTTGCGCGCGACGCGCACAAGGGGCTGGACGACGCGCGGCGCACGGTTGCAAAGTGCCTGAACGCGGCGAATCCGAGTGAGATCTATTTCACCGGCGGCGGCAGCGAGGGCGACAACATGATCCTGCGCGGTGTGGCGTACGCCTATCGCAAGAAGGGCAATCACATCATCACCTCGAAGATCGAGCACCACGCGATCCTGCATACGCTCAACGAACTCGAGGACAAGGGACTTATAACGGTCACCTATCTCGACGTCGATGAGAACGGTCTCGTCGATCCCGAGGCTGTGCGCGCCGCGATCCGTCCCGAAACGATCCTCGTTTCGATCATGACGGCGAACAACGAAGTCGGCACGATCGAACCGGTCAGGGAGATCGGCGCGGTCTGCCGTGAAGCGGGCGTGCTGTTCCATACCGACGCGGTGCAGGCGATCGGGCACATCCCGATGGACGTGCAGGACATGAACATCGACCTTCTGACGCTCACGGCGCACAAGTTCCACGGTCCGAAGGGTGTCGGCGCGGTCTATATCAAAAAGGGCGTCCGCGTTCCTGCAATGATCACCGGCGGCGGGCAGGAGAACAAAAAGCGCGCGGGCACGGAGAACGTCCCCGGCATCGTCGGTCTCGCAAAGGCGCTGGAGATCCAGACGGAGAACCTTGAAGCGAACATGAAAAAGATGACGGCGCTTCGCGACAAGCTGATCGCGGGCGTGGAGGAGAGGATCCCCGCGGTGCATCTGAACGGCGACCGCACAAGGCGCCTTCCGAACAACGTCAACTTCGGCATCCGCTACATCGAAAGCGAAAGCATTTTGCTGATGCTTGACCTCAAGGGCGTTGCGGCGTCGTCCGGTTCTGCATGCACGTCCGGTTCGCTCGATCCGTCGCATGTGCTGCTTGCCATGGGCATTTCGCACGAGGAGGCGAACGGCTCGCTCAGAATGACGTTGAGTGAGTTCACGACCGAAGAAGAGATCGACTATGTGCTCGAAGTCCTGCCGCCGATCGTGCAGCGTTTGAGAGATATGTCCCCGATTTATCCCAAAGGAGGAGTACAATAATGCAGTATTCGGAAAAAGTTTTGGATCATTTTCAGCATCCGAGAAATGTCGGTGAGATTCCCGATGCGTCGGGCGTCGGCACCGTCGGCAACGCCAAATGCGGCGACATCATGCAGATGTTTCTGAAGATCAACGACGATGAGATCGTCGAGGACGTCAAGTTCAAGACCTTCGGCTGCGGCGCGGCGATCGCGACCAGCTCGATGGCGACCGAGCTCATCAAGGGCAAGCCGCTTGCAGAGGTCGAAAAGCTGACGAACGAAGCGGTCGTGGAAGCGCTTGAGGGACTTCCGCCCGTGAAGATCCATTGCTCGGTGCTTGCGCAGGAAGCCGTTCAGGCGGCGATCGCGGATTATCGCGCAAAAAAACAAAAAGAGGAAACGCCGAAAGCGGAATAATCGAACCGGCATTTCGCATACTAACCTCAAAAAAGAAAGAGGTGATCGCATGCGAATGGCAATGCTCGGAATCGGCATGGCGGTCGGCGCAGCCGCCGCCGCGACCGCGATGTGCACGCTGTATCCGGATATCCCGCGGCGCATGAAGCGGGACGGGAAGAAGGTCATCCAGAAAACACAGCGGATGATGCATCTATAAGGATTCGGTCTGTTGAAGAACTCAACAGACCGTTTTTGTATGTTGCAAAGTTTTCACAATCGAGTATTGACGAAAGCGTCGATTTTTCGTATAATATCGAAAGACACAGGAAAGGAATTACGATTATGGTTTTGAATTATGTCCAGTCTGTTTTCTACGGCGCCGACACCTCCTGCCTCAGCGGTCTTTCCGGCGGCGGGGATTCCGCAGCGAGCGGATGCGCGGGCGGCAACCTGATGACGCTGATGCTTCCGCTTCTGATGGTCGTTGTGCTGCTCGTCGTGATGATCATCCCGCAGCGTCGCCGTGACAAGAAGGTCAAGGATATGCTGGGTTCTCTGAAGCAGGGCGACCGCGTTCGCACCATCGGCGGTATTTACGGAACGATCTCTTCGATCAAGGACGACGTGATCGTGCTTTCCGTCGGTCCCGACAAGGTCAAGCTCGTCTTTGCACGCGGTGCGATCTCGCAGGTCGAGGATGCGGGCGTCGAGAATACCATGAGCGAAGAAGTAAAAGACTGATCAGACTTTTTAGCCCGGAGCGATCCGGGCTTTTTCTTTTTGTCATGCATACCCGTTTCTGCGCATAGGATGCGGCAAGGGGGTGGAAAAGCATGGCATCGGGTAAACGGAAAAAACGGACGGGAAGCGTATGGCGTCCGCTGCTGCGAAGCGCGGCGCTTGCTTCAGGCGTGCTGATCCTTGCGGTTCTCGTTATGACGCTGTTCGTATACCTCGAATGGCTGCCGGAATCCGCGATCCCGGCCGGAAATACGGTGATCAAGGTTTTGACGGCGCTTGCAGCGGGCGTCTTCATCGGGATCGGACGGGAACGAACGCCGTGGTATTTCGGCGGGATCGCCGCGGTGCTCGCGCTGTCGGTCTCGGTCGCACTGATGGCGCTCTATACCGGTTCGTTCAGGCCGACATGGAATCTCGCCGCCGATCTGCTGATGTGCTTTGCGATCGGATCCGCTGCGGCGGCGGTGTTTCTGCGCAGGAAACAAAACGCATGAAAAAAGCCGGACCGAAACGGTCCGGCGGTTTTTATTTGTTCAGATACGCGCCGACATCCGCGCATAGTAGAGGATGCGCTTTGCAAGCTCGGGCGTGAAGTCCTTCTTCTCGGCACGCCAGCGCCAGCAGCCGGTAGAGCTCGGGTTGTTCATGCGGCAGTCGTCGCCGAGTCCCAGATAATCCTGCATCTGCAGGATCGCAAGCTCCGCCACGGAGTTCAGTACGCCGCGCGCAAACCCGAACGGCATGCCCTCGCGCTCGTTGAGCCCGAGATAGTCCACCGCAAACGCGACGCATTCCGCCGGCGCGGTTTCCACCCAGCCCATGATCGGCGTGTTGTCGTGCGTACCGGTATAGGCGATGCTGTGCACGGGGTAGTTGTGCGGAAGCTCTCTGGAATTGCCGCACGGATCAAAGCCGAACTGCATGACGCGCATACCGGGGAAGCCGGAATCGGACAGCAGCTTTTTGACTTCGGGCGTAAGATACCCGAGGTCCTCCGCGATGATCGGCAGACCGGGGCACTCTTCCTTGATCGCACGGATCAGCTTCATGCCGGGACCGGGATACCATGCGCCCGGACGCGCGTCCGCGGATCCGTAGGGAACAGCCCAATAGCTTTCGAGACCGCGGAAGTGGTCGATGCGGATCACGTCGAAGCGCGTCGCAACCGCCGAAACGCGGCGGCGCCACCAGCGGAACCCGTCCGCCTCGTGCGCATCCCAGCGATAGATCGGGTTGCCCCAGAGCTGGCCGAGCTCGGAGAAGTAGTCCGGCGGCACGCCCGCGACGAGCGTCGGCAGATGCCGCTTGTCCATCAAAAACAGGTCCGGATCCGCCCAGACGTCCGCGCTGTCGTGCGGGACATAGATCGGAATGTCGCCGATCAGCTTTACGCCGTGTTCGTTCGCGTAGGCGCGGAGCGGTTTCCACTGCTTATCGAACTCGTACTGCATGAAACGCTGGAAGTCGACGTCATCCTTCAAAAGCGCGGAATACTTCGCAACGGCTTCCGGCGTGCGGTCCTGGATCCCGGGATCCGGCCACTGGTACCACGCCGCGTTGTCAAAGTGCGTTTTGACCGCACAGAACAGCGCATAGGTGTCGAGCCACCACGCGTTTTCGCGCGCGAAGTCCGCCATCTCGTTCCGGTCAAAGCGCGCGAATGCTTTTCTCAACACGGTAAAGCGGTTTTCCCACAGCTTGCCGTAATCGACGCGTGTCGGATCGCCGCCCCAGTCGAGATCGCATTCTTCCTCGTTCAGAAGCCCGTCGGCGATCAGCGTTTCGAGGTCGATGAGGTACGGATTGCCCGCATAGGTCGAGCTGCTCTGATACGGCGAATCGGCATAGCCGGTCGGGTTGACGGGCAGCATCTGCCAATAGGTCTGTCCGGCGGCGGACAGGAAATCGACAAACGCATACGCTTCCTTTCCGAGCGTACCGACGCCGAACCGGCTCGGCAGCGAGGTCACATGCATCAGAATACCAGCCGCACGTTTCATATGCATTCCTTCTTTCTGACTGAATATATAAAATTCTGTTTCTATTTTATCATAACTGTGCTATAATACAAGACAGAAATTGCGAACATCTCCGAATTTGTCGGATTTCGCCGAAAGCAGGGAGTCTTATGATCAACAATCAGCTTATACGTTTATCCCCCGAGGTCGAAACTGCGATCAAAGAAGGGAAACCGATCGTGGCGATGGAGAGCACCATCATTTCCCACGGCATGCCGTACCCGCAGAATGCGGAGACCGCGCTGAACTGTCAGCGCATCTGCCGTGAAAACGGCGCCGTGCCCGCAACGTGCGCAATCATCGGCGGAACGCTCTGCGCGGGGCTCACCGACGAACAGATCGACTATCTCGGCAGGGAAGGGCACAAGGTTACCAAGGCGAGCCGCAGGGACCTTCCGATGCTGATCGCAAAGGGCATGGACGGCGCAACGACCGTTGCCGCAACCATGATCGTCGCGGCGGCGGCAGGCATCCGCGTGTTTGCCACCGGCGGCATCGGCGGCGTGCACCGCGGCGCGGAAACCACCATGGATATCTCCGCCGACCTCGAAGAGCTTGCCGAAACACCGGTCTGCGTGGTCTGCGCGGGCGCAAAGAGCATTCTCGATCTGAACCTCACCATGGAATACCTCGAAACGAAGGGCGTTCCCGTCATCGGCTTCGGAACCGACGAGCTTCCGGCGTTTTATACGCGCAGAAGCGGCATCAAGGTCCCGTGGCGGTCCGACGATCCGAAGGAGATCGCGGGCGCGATCAACGCCTCGAAGACGCTCGGCTACCCCGGCGGCATGCTGATCGTGAACCCGATCCCCGAGGAATACTCGATGGACGCGGACGTGATCAACAAGGCGATCGACGACGCGATCGAAGAGGCGAAGGCGCAGGGGATCAAGGGCAAGGAAACGACGCCGTTTTTGCTCGCGAAGATCAAGGATATCACCGGCGGATCGAGTCTGGCGGCGAACATCCAGCTCGTTTACAACAACGTGCGGCTGGCGGCAAAGATCGCAGCAAGTCTGTAATCAGCGCATTAAAACAAGAGCAGGCATTTCGCCTGCTCTTTTTCTGCCTTTTAATGCCGGTTGATAAAGTCCGCGGTCAGATGATCCAGCACGCCGCCGTAGGGGAGGGCGCCGTTGATCGCGCGCGCGGTAAACCGGTTCAGATCATTGAGCTTTAAGGTGGAAAACCCGTTCAGCTCGACGCGATAGGGATGCGTCGTATTGCCGACGCTCTCGCGCCCGCCCATCGTGAAGCCGAGATGCGGGATCTCGGCGATAAACGCGTCGCACGCCTCCTCGGAAACGAACGCCATGGTCAGCCGCACGCGCCGGACCAGACTCAGATCGCCGTCCCGGTGCTGGACTGACTTGATATACGCCGCGTTCTCGACGGACTGCAGCTTTGCGTCGTCGGGGAACAGAAGACAGTAATAGGTCGCGTAATGCGGCTCCGCAACGTGCCCGCAGGTGACGGACAGCTTCGTTTCGGCGCGGCAGATCGCGGAAACGCGGTGGATCAGCGCCTCGTCGGACGTGTAGAAATAGAACTGAATGAGGTCCTTCATGCCGATGCCGCCGACGAAGATCGCGGCGTCCTCGATCTGTTCCGCAAGCAGATGCTGCAGCGCCGTCGCACGGCGCTCTTCCGCGCGGGAAAACGCAGCGTCCGGCTCCTTCGGTGCGACGCTGACGAAGACGAGCTGGGAGTACGCCAAAGTGGGAAGCAGCTCCCAGTATTGCAGATCAACCTGAAAAACCGCTTCCCGCTCGTTCCATTCCCATTCGTACTTCAGCCAGTCAGTCATGGATCAGGACTGCCTTGATACGGCGCACGCCGCTGGAGGACGCCTCCTCCTTTTTGATCTCGAAGCGTCCGAGATCGCCGGTGTTTTTCGCATGCGGACCGCCGCAGATCTCTTTACTGAACTTGCCCATCGTGTAGACCTTGACCTTCTCGCCGTACTTGCTCTCGAAGAGACCGATCGCGCCCTGCGCCTTCGCTTCTTCGACGGTCATCTCCTCGCAGGTGATCGGGACCTTCGCCTGGATTGCCTCGTTCACGAGTCGTTCGACTTCTTTGAGCTCTTCGGGCGTGACCTTGCGGCCGAAGCTGAAGTCGAAACGCAGACGCTCGGCGGTGATGTTGCTGCCCTTCTGCGAAACGGTGTCGTCGTTCAGGACCTTCCGGAGCGCCGCCTGCAGAAGATGCGTTGCGGAATGCAGCGCCGCCGTCGCTTCACTGTTGTCCGCCAGACCGCCCTTAAAGCGCTGTTCCGCGCCCGCCTGGGATTTCTTCTGATGCTCCTCAAACGCGGCGGCAAAGCCCTTCTCGTCGACCGTGACGCCCTTTTCCTTTGCAAGCTCCACGGTGAGCTCGATCGGGAAGCCGTAGGTGTCGTAGAGGTGGAAGGCGGAAACGCCGTCGATCGCGTCGCCGTTGAGATTCGCGATCAGCTTGCTGAATTCCTTGATGCCCTTCTTCAGCGTGTCGGCAAAGCGGTTTTCCTCCTTGCGCAGCTCGGAGAGGATCTTTTCACGGTTGTCGATGAGTTCGTTGTAGACCTCGCCGTACTGGTCGATGACCTTTTCCGCAATCGTGCAGAGCGCGTAGCGCGGCATATCGAGCTGCGACGCGAAGCGGATGCTGCGGCGGATGAGACGGCGGAGGATATAGCCCTGGTCGACGTTCGACGGCGTCACGCCGCGCTGGTCGCCGAGGATGAATACGGCGCAGCGGGTGTGGTCCGCAATGATGCGGAACGCGCGCGTCGTTTCGGGATCGTCGTGATAGCCCTTGTGCGACAGCTCCGCGATGAGCGCGATGATGCCGGAGAACGCGTCGGTGTCGAATACGCTTTCCACGCCCTGCAGCGTCGCGACCGTGCGGTCGAGCCCCATGCCGGTATCGACGTTTTTCTGCTCAAGCGGCTCAAACACGCCGTCTGCGACCTTGTTGTATTCCATGAACACGTTGTTCCAGATCTCGAGATACTTGCCGCAGTCGCAGCCCGCCTTGCAATCGGGACCGCATGCCGGTCTTCCGGTATCGTAAAAGATCTCGGTGTCCGGACCGCACGGACCGGTCTGTCCGGCGGGGCCCCACCAGTTGTGCTTCTTCGGAAGATACACGATGTGAGAGGGATCCACGCCCATCTCCACCCAGCGGTCGTGCGCAACGGTGTCGCGCGGCGCGTCCTTATCGCCCTCGAAGCAGGTGAAATACAGCTTGTCCTTCGGGATGCCGAGCCACTTTTCGTCGGTCAGAAATTCCCACGAAAACGCGATGCTCTCCTTCTTGAAATAGTCGCCGAGCGACCAGTTTCCGAGCATTTCAAAGAACGTGCAGTGCGAAGCGTCGCCGACTTCGTCGATGTCGCCGGTGCGGACGCATTTCTGCACGTCGCACAGCCGCTTGCCCTCCGGGTGCTTTTCACCCATCAGATACGGCACGAGCGGATGCATGCCCGCCGTGGTAAAGAGCACGGTCGGATCGTTTTCGGGGATCAGGGAGGCGGAGGAGATCACCGCGTGTCCCTTGGAACGGAAAAAGTCCAGATAAAGATTGCGCAATTCCTTTGCGGTTAATGAACGCATAAATTCGTTTCCTTTCGTAAAATACGATCAAACTATATTTTATGAAAAACGTGACCGTTTGTCAATCAAAAACCGCCCCGTTTGCACGGAGCGGGAGAAGATTTTTGGTTATTCTGCCTCGGTATACAGAATATCGTGACTCAAAGGCGTATAGAAACGCTCGCGCACGCGGTCCGGATCGCGCGTTTCGCCCATGATCCACATGAGCTTTGCGACCGCGGCTTCGGTGGTCATGTCGTACGCCTCGATGATGTTCTGCTGCTTTAAAGCGTGTCCGACCTGATATACGGTGAGGTTGCTGCCCTCGTTCTGCACCTGCGTGGTGATCACGATCAGCTTGCCTGCCTTCACGCCGCGTTCGATGACCGAACGGAAGCAGCCGTTCGTGCCTTCGGGCAAGCCCCCGACGCCGAAGCTCTCGATGATGACGGCGTCGCAGCGATCGAGCGCGTAACTGAGCATGCCCGCGTCGGTGCCGGGAATCAGCTTGACGAGTCCCACGCTGTCGTTCAGCGTGTGCGAGAACTTTGCGCGCTCGCGGTAGCCGAGGTCGATGTAGTGCAGCACGCGTCCGTCCTGCAAAACCGCAAGCTCGGGATAATTGATGCTTGCGAACGCGGAAAAGCTCTTGGAGCGCACCTTTTTTGCGCGCGTTCCGAGGATGACGCTGCCGTTGAACACGATCGAAACGCCGCATGCGCGATCGTCGCACGCATAGGTGAACGCGTCCAGAAGATTCTGCTTCGAGTCGGTCACGTCCATGCTGATGGGCTTTTGCGCGCCGGTCAGCACGATCGGCTTTTTCGACCGCCGGACGAGGTAGGAAAGCGCGGCGGCGGTGTACGCCATCGTGTCCGTACCGTGGCTGACCACAAAGCCGTCGTAGGCGTCGTAGTACGCTTCGATGCAGTTTGCGATCGTCAGCCAGTTTTCCGGCGTCATGTTCGTGCTGTCCACGCTCATGAGCTGCATACAATCCACGTCGCAGATCTCGCTGACGCGTGGGATGTAGTTCAAAAGCTGATTTGAGCCGAGCTTGGGCGCAAGCCCGTCGGCGGTCATTTCCGAGGCGATCGTGCCGCCCGTTCCGATCAATACTATCTTTTTCATACGTTCAGTATAGTCCATCCCGCAGAAAAATGCAATACAAAAACAGAGCCGCGAATGCGACTCTGTGTTTTGTCGGAGTTCAAAGTTGTTCTTACAGACCGTAGCGCTTCTTGAAGCGATCTACTCGTCCGCCGCTGTCGACCAGCTTCTGACGGCCCGTGAAGAACGGGTGGCACTTGCTGCAGATTTCGACCTTCAGCTCGCCCTTGGTGGAG
>JAFRUN010000038.1 GCA_017438865.1 Clostridia bacterium | reverse complement strand
TGGGCGATCCTTGCCGCGGGCTTCCGTCCGCTTTTGATGAACCTGCGCCTGCCGATGCCCCTGCTTTCCGGTGCGATGCGCATTGCAGACTGCCGCGCGGTCATCGCCGAAAAGGGCGATTTCTCCTGTCCCGTGCTGCGTCCGGATGCGATCCCGACCTCCGGCGAGCCGATCGACCCGCGTCCGTTCGGCACGGAGCTTTTTGTCATGTCCTCCGGCACAACCGAAAACGTCAAGGTCTGCGCGTATTCCGCGGAGGAGTTCTATTATCAGATCCGGGACAGCTACGGAATCATCAAAGAACAACCCCTCATTAAAAAGCATTACGAAGGCAACCTCAAGCTGTTGACCTTCCTGCCCTTCTATCACGTGTTCGGACTGATCGCGATGTATATCTGGTTCGCG
Organism: Clostridia bacterium; assembly: GCA_017438865.1. GTDB lineage: Bacteria > Bacillota > Clostridia > Christensenellales > CAG-138 > UBA3792. Next base: position 38,146 of record JAFRUN010000038.1, on the reverse strand, counting down.
TTCTTCTCGCGCACGTTCGTGCATCTCAACGACCTCTCCCCGTCGACGATCGTCAACACGATCCGCCGTCACAAGGTCACGCATATTTTTGCCGTGCCGCTTTTCTGGGAAAAGGTTTATGAGCAGGCGAAAAAGGGCATTGCCGATCGCGGCGAAAAGACCGCAAAGAAATTCGACCGCGCGCTGGCGCTTGCCGAAAAGCTCCCCCGCCCGCTCTCCGCGGCGTTCTCGAAGCTTGCGTTCCGCGAGGTGCGCGAAAATCTGTTCGGCGATTCCGTGCTCTTTATGATCACGGGCGGGAGCTTCCTCGATCCGTCGATCCAGGCGTTTTTCAACGGGATCGGATACCGGCTTGCAAACGGCTACGGCATGACCGAGATCGGCATCACGTCGGTCGAGCTGTCCGCAAAGCGAAAGTATCTGCGTCTCGGCTGCGTCGGCAAGCCCATGCAAAACGTCGAATACCGCATCAACGATTCCGGCGAGCTTACAGTCCGCGGACGCGTGACCGCGAAATACATTCTTTCCGCCGACGGACGCGCGGAGCGCGACGGCTGGTTCCCGACGCGCGACCTTGCGGAATGCGTCGACGGGCACTATCGCATCCTCGGGCGCGCCGACGATCTGATCGTCGGACCGGACGGCGAAAACCTGAACCCGAACGCCGTCGAGCCGCTTTTGAAAACGGACCGCGCGGAGGTCTGCCTGATCCCCGCAAACGACAACGGCAGACCGGCGACGGTACTGCTTGCCGGTGTGAACCGCATGATCACCGCGGAAGCCGCGGAACAGCTGCGCGGTACGCTGATCGAAAAGATCGAACGCCTGAACCTGACTTCCGCGATCTCGCGCATCGTGCTCGTCGAGGGACCTTTGATGAAAGCGGACGAGTTCAAGCTGAACCGCGTCCGTCTGCGCCGCGACTTCGCCTCCGGCGCGCTGAAACCGCTCGATCTTTCCGGAAGGACCGACGATGCGGAAGCCGACGCGCTGATGCGCCGCGTGCGCGCGATCGTCGCCGCCGCCGTGAACCGAAGCGAAGACGAGATCGCCCTTGACGCCGATTTCTTCCTCGACCTCGGCGGCACGAGTCTCGATTATTTCGCGATGCTGACACGGCTCAGGGATGAGTTCGGCGCGGCGTTTCCGCTGGAGGACACGGGCTTCAAGACCGTGCGCAGCATTGCGGACTACATCCGCGGCGAGAAAGGCGGGACCCCTGCATGATCGCGCTGTTCAACTGGTTTGTGAAGATCACCGGCTGGCCCGCGCAGCTTCTGTGCTTCCGCACGAAGATCCTTTATGAGGACAGGCGCGTGCAGGGTAGGCACATTGACGGGCGCGCGATCATCATTTCGAACCACACGTCGGTCTTTGACTACGCGGTGTATCTGTTCGTGTTCTGGACGCGCACGCTGCGCTTTCAGATGGCGGAGGTGCTCTATGAAAAACCGCTGCTCGGATGGTTTCTGCGGCTTCTGGGCGGGATCCGGGTCGACCGGAACACGCACGATTTCGGCTTTCTGCCGAAATCGCTCTCGATCCTCTCCCGCGGCGGCGTGGTGGGGATCTTTCCGGAAAGCCGTCTGCCCCGTCCCGGCGAAGAACGTCCTCTGCCGTTCAAGGTGAGCGCGGCGCTGCTCGCGCTCGAAAGCGGCGCGAAGATCATTCCGGTCGTGACGAACGGATCGTATTTCTGCCGCAAACGCGCCCGCGTGCTGATCGGAAAGCCGATCCTCGCCTCCGACCTTTTAGAGGACGGCGCGGACGAGAAAGAAAACCTTGCGATCGTTTCCGAACGGCTTCGGGAGCGGATCGCCGCTTTGGAGAAACTGCTGTATGGAACAGAAACGAACGAATCGCGCTGAGCTGTTTTCGCCGCGTTACTTCGTCTATGACTTTGTCAAGGCGACGGCGGCGATCCCCGGACTCATATGGATGCGTCCGCGCTGGATCTTCGAGACGAAGGCGGCAAAGAAGCGCATCCGCGGCGGCGCGCTGCTCATCGCAAACCACTACGGGTTCTTCGATCCCGTGTATCTGATGTTCGCGGTGTGGTACCGGCGGCATCATTTCATCTGCGGAAAGGAATTCTTTGAATCCGGATTCCGCTGGCTGTTCAAACAGTTCCTGTGCATTCCGATCGATCGCGCGAATTTCAATTTCAATTCGCTGCGCGAGATCACGGACGAGCTCAAAAAGGGCTCGCTGGTGTCCATCTTCCCGGAGGGGCACATCAACGAGGACGGCGACAACCTCGGCGCGTTCAAATCCGGCATGGTGCTGATCGCGCTGCAGGGCAGGGTGCCGATCGTACCGGTCTATGTGAAGCCGAAGGCGCATTTCTATAACCGTGTGACCTTCGTGATCGGCGAGCCGATCGACCTGTTCGCGCGGTACGGACGGCGTCCGTCGATGTCCGAGATCGACGCGATCGCGCAGGCGCTTCAGCAGAAAGAAGAAGAATTAAAGCAAATTGCTTATCAGAAGAGGAGATAAAACCATGCAAACACCCGATAAAGAGATTTTCCGTCAGTACACGGACGAACAGACCTTTGAACGGATCAAAGAGTTCACGACCGTTTCCGCGATGTGGGAGCACTGTGCGCGTGAATTCAAGGACGCGCCGGCGATCGTCGACGAAGGAAAAACGAGAAGCTATGCGGAGCTTGACGCGGACGTTGCGGGCTTCCGTACGCTCCTCGGCGACTGCCCGGTCGGCACGCGCGTTGCGATCTTCGCCGCGAACTCCTATGACTTTGTCAAGGCGTATCTTGCCGTCGTCACCTCCGGTGCGACCGCCGCGATCTTCCCCGCGCACCTGCCCGCGGAAGCCGTGTTCGGCTGCTGCATGATGTTCGGCATCAAAAAGCTCGTCTATCAGGCGGACTTCGAACCGCGTCTTGCGATCGTCAAAGCAAAGCGCCCCGACATCGAGCTGATCCCCGTTTCCGCCGTTTCCGACGAAAAGAAACCCGCCGTCGCGTGCGAACCGAAAACGCCGTGCGCGATCGTCTTTACCGGCGGCACGACCGGCCGCAGCAAGGGCGCGCTTTTAAGCAACGACGCCGTGATGCAGGGCACGATCAACGGCTGCTACGGCTATCCGGACGTGTTCGGTCAGCGCTATCTGCTGGTGCTGCCGCTTTCGCACGTGTTCGGACTGATCCGCAACCTGATGACCTCGCTGTATACCGGCAGCGCGCTGTATATCTGCCGCAACAACAAGGATATGTTCCGCGACGTCGCGATCTTCCGTCCGACGATCCTCGTCATCGTACCCGCGCTTGCGGAGATGGCGCTGACGCTGTCCAAGAAGTTCGGACGCAATATGCTCGGCGCAGACCTCAAGACCATCATCTGCGGCGCGGCGCCGGTCGCTCCGTTCCTGATCAAAGAATACGACAAGCTCGGCATCAAGCTGCTGCCCGGCTACGGTCTCACCGAATCCGCAAACCTCGTTTCCGGCAATCCGGAAAGCATCCGAAAGCCCGATTCCGTCGGTCTGCCGTTCCCGAACCAGGAGATCAAAATCGTCGACGGCGAGCTGTGGCTCAAGGGCCGCAACATGATGGAGGGCTACGTCGGCGTCGAAGAACCCGGCGCTTACGAGGACGGCTGGTTCCGTACCGGCGATCTCGTGCGGCTCGACGAGGAAGGATATCTTTACATCACCGGCCGCATCAAGGAGATCATCGTTCTGCCGAACGGCGAGAACGTCTCCCCCGCCGAGGTCGAAACGCACTTCAACGCGCTCCCGTTCATTCAGGATTCGCAGGTCTTCGAGGCGCGCAGCGCGCTGGGCGAGCCGATCCTTGCGCTTGAGGTGGTCCTGCGCCCGACCGAGCTTACGGATATGGACGACGCGGCGCGCAAGGCGTTCGCCGTCGCGGAGCTTGAAAAGGTCAACCGCACCCTGCCGGGATTTTCGCAGGTAAGCCGGATCGTCGTGCGCGATACCGATTTCGAACGGTCGCCCGCGATGAAGATCGTGAGGTACAAGCATGTCCAGGACTGAGATCATCGAAAAGCTCAGGGAGATCCTGCTCGCCGCGGACGACCGGAACCGCGACAAGGTCGCGGCGTGCACCGAGGACTCGCGGCTCGTCGCGGACCTCGGCTTCTCGTCGGTGAGCATGCTCTACATGGTCATCGCGATCGAAGAGGAGATGAACATCCGCTTCGACAACGTCGGCGCAAGCGATTTTGAAACGCTCGGCGACGTCGTGAGCTATATTGAGGCGAAGCTGAAATGAAGTGGCTGCCCGGGGATCCCGTGCCCGGCGACATGGTGCGGGTGCAGATCGGTTCGATCTTTCATTACGGCGTTTATACGGGCGACGGCAGGATCGTTGCGTTCGGTCTGCCGCCCGTGCCGGAATATGCAAAATCGCCCGATCGCTTCCTCGTCACGGAGACGGACATGGACGTCTTCTCAACGGGACGCATCCCCGAGATCGCGGTCCTCGACCGCGCGGAGCGCAAAAAGCGTATCCCGCCGGAGGAGACCGTGCGGCTTGCAAGGGCGCGGCTCGGCGAAGACGGATATCACATGATCCGCAACAACTGCGAGCATTTCGCCTACGAATGCGTGTTCGGCGAGCGAAAGAGTCTGCAGGAGGAAGCCGTGTTCCGTATGTGGAACACGCGTCCCGTGCTGAACGTGTACCTTGCCGAAGCAGACCGGTTCACGCTCGATTTTCCGCTTCCGGAGGAACGGAAGCGCGAGATCGATTCCTGCACCGCGCCCTCTCTGAAGCAGGCGCGGATCGCGAACTGGGCGCTTCTGCGGCTCGCGGCGAAGCACGGCTTCTCGCAGGATCCGGACGAACTCGTCTTCACGCGCCGGAAAAACGGCGGATGGACGTGCAGCCGGTTCTCGATCTCGTTTTCGCACGCGGACGGGCTCTGCTGCGCGGCGGTTTCAAACGCGCCGGTCGGCGTCGATCTCGAAACGGTCGCGGGTATTTCGGCGCGGTTCGGCGCGGATAAGCTCGAAAAGCTCCGTGCGCGATGCTTTACGAAGACCGAGCGCGCGGCGTATCCCGAAACAGTCGAGGGCTTTCTTTCCTGCTGGACGCGAAAGGAAGCGATCTTCAAGGCGTCGGACAAACGCGCGTTTTCGCCTGTGAAAACGAACTCGCTCACGGACCGCGCGGTGACGTTCACGCTTCTTGCGCCGCGCACGCCGATCGTGTCGGTATGCAGCGAGCACGCGGCTTTTTCGCGGCTGTTCCGGACGGACGGAACCGCGATCGAACCGATTTTGACGAACGAACCGGTACATTTCTGAGGAGAACGGTATGCTTTGGATCCCTGCAGCCCTGATCGGATGCTACGCGGTGTTTGTATTCGCACCGGCGGTCGTCGCCGTATGCACGATCTTCCGGGCGAAGCCCGGCGACAGCTTTGATGCGCTGCTTGCGCCCGGCGCGCAGTTCGCGCCCTATGCGGAACGGATGCGCGCGGCGAAGGCGCGGTTCGACGCGTTCCCGAAGCAGCGGATCTCGATCGCGGCGCGCGACGGCGCCGAGCTTTCGGCGGACTACTGCGACAACGGAAGCGCGAGGACCGCGATCCTCATGCACGGCTACCGCACGGATCCGATGGTCAATTTCGCCGTGCAGGCGGATATGTTCTTGCGGCGCGGATACAATGTGCTTCTGATCCGCCAGCGCGGACACGAGGCGGGCGCAAAGGCGCGCTGCGGGCTCGGACTTCTCGAGCGGTACGACGCGATCGCATGGAACGAACGCGCGCTTTCAACGGAAGGCGTAAACGAAACCGTGCTGTACGGCGTGTCGATGGGCGCGGCGGCGGTGGGGTTCGCCGCCTGCGATCTCGATCCCGAAAAAACGCGCGCGCTGATCCTCGACTGCGGATTCCGTTCGCCCTATGAGCAGATCCGTCTCGACTGCAGACGGCGGAACGTACCCGGCTTTCTGCTGATGCCGCCGATCCGGCTGCTTGCGAAGCTGTTTTTGAAGCTCGACATCCGCGCGCGCACGGACGATGTGCTGAAGAACGCGTCGATCCCCTGCTTCTTCCTGCACGGAACCGCGGACCGGACCGTGCCGTATGAAACGGGGCGCGCGGTATTCGAGGCATGCGGCGCAAGCAAGGCGTTTTTCACCGCGGAGGGCGCGGGACACGCCGAAGCGTTCATTGCCGATCCGGAACGGGCGGAACAGGAATTATTCACGTTCCTCGGGGAGGGACAGACCATAGAAAACCACCAACAGGAGGATAAATAATATGCAGAGATTTGCAATTCTTTGCGACGGAACCTGCGATCTGCAGGAAGATTTCCAGAAGCAGTACGACATTCGCGTCATTCCGGGACACATCGTTCTGCCCGACAAGTCGGACATTCCCGGTCCTCTGACGTGGGACCGCTTCCCGCGCGACGCGTTCTATGCCGATCTCAAGAAGAACCCGAACGGCTATTCCACCGCGCCCGCCAACGTGGAGGAATTCCGCATCGCCATGGAGGAGATCGTCAAAGACGGCACGCCGCTGCTCGTGATGACCATTTCCGGCGGCATTTCCGGCACATACGGCTTCGCCTGCACCGCCGCAAAGCTGGTCAGGGAGACCTGTCCCGACGCAGACATCCGTTGCATCGATACGCTGCGCTTCGGACCGGGCTTCGGTCTGATGGCGGTCTATGCGTCCATGCTCCGCGAAGAAGGCAAAACAATGGAAGAGGTCGCCGACTGGATCGAGGCGAACAAGAACCGCTTCCATCAGGCGGGCTGGCTCGACGATCTGAGCTTCGTTGCGAAGAAGGGCCGTCTCACCAACGCCAAGGCGTTTTTCGGCACGCTCGCAGGCATCAAGCCGATCGGCGAATTCGACTACAACGGTCTCACCACCGTGATCGGCAAGGCGAAGGGCGCGAAGGCCGCCTACGCCGCGCTTCTGAACTACATTGAAAACACGATCGAGAACCCGTCCGAGCAGATCATCTTCATCGCGCAGACCAGCCGTTTCCCGCAGGCGGAGAAGTATCAGGAGCTCATCGAGGAGCGTTTTCATCCGAAGGCGATCTTTATCAACGACGTGTTCCCGTCCTGCGGCATCAACATCGGACCGGGTCTGATGGCGGCGTACTATATCGGAAAGCCGATCTCGAAGGATCTCGGCGAAGAACGCGCGATCATCGAAAAAGCGCTGGCTTCCGAAAAATAAAACTTCTTTCTGAGGGGGAAAGGAATTCACATGAGAAAGCTCACCAAGAAATGGCAGATGTTCCTGTACGCGATCGGCGGCATGGGCGTCAACATGCTGAACCTGATGGTCGGATCGTACCTGTGCAGCGCGATCATCGCATCCGGCTTCGGTCCCGACGTCGTCGGGAACCAGACCTTTTGGAGCCGCGACCTCGTCATCCCGGCGGTCTGGGCTGTGTTCGGACTGATCGCAAAGATCATCGACGGCGTGATCGACGTTCCGATGGCGTCGTTTACGGATAACCTGAAAACGCGGTTCGGACGCAGGCGTCCGGCGCTGATCATCGGTCTTGTCCCGATGATCCTCGCATATGTGCTGTTCGCGCTGGTCACGCCGTACAAGGGCGGCGAATCGCTCGGCAACACGTTCTTCTACGGCATTGCGCTGTGCGTGTTCTACAGCTTCTATACGCTGACGATGGTCACCTATTACGCGACGTTCACCGAGATCGTCGACACGCAGGAGGAACGCAACTTCATTTCGAACGTGAAATCGGTCTGCGACATCGTCTACTTCATCCTCGGCTATGTCGTGGTGCGCATGCTGCTGAACGGTATGAACATCCGTCCGGTCGCCATGATCGTGCTGCCGATCGTCGCGACGATGCTGATCCCGCTGTTCCTCATCAAGGAAGACTCCACCAAGGACGGCGTCAGGAACGAAAACGGCGAGGAAAAAGCCGTCGGTCTGTTCCAGTCGATCCGTTACACCTTCATGGATAAAAAGTACATCCTCTGGATGGTCGTCTATTCGTTCATGACGCTCGGCGTGCAGCTCTTCCTTTCCGGCATCAACGAGTACTTCTCGGTGTCCGGCATGAGCATGATCTTCGTCATGATGGCGGCGTTCGCGCCCGTGCCGTTCACGCTGATCATCTACAACAAGCTGACCAAAAAGAAAGGGTTTGCTTTCTCGTTCCGCTATACGCTCGCGATCTTCGCGATCGGCATGGCGGCGATGTTCCTCGTTTCCTTCGTGCCGACGCGCCCGGTGAAGTTCTCCTTTGACTACACCGTCACGGAGGCGGACGTCAGCGCGGGGCACATCGACAGCACGATCACCGCAACGGGACGTCTCGAGGACGGCAGCACCGTCTCCGACTCCTATGACTATACCCTTCTGACAACCGACGCGATCGAATCGAAGCAGGCAGCGAAGCGCGCGGACAACGCAATCCGCGTCACCAAGTCCGCAAGCAAGACGAGCAACCTCAAAGCGGGCGAAACCGTCACATTCACCGTTCAGGTCGAGAATCGCGGCAAGACGGCCGTACACGACATCGTCGTGGAGGACACGCTTACGACGATCGGCCGCGAGGCGTTCACCATCAAGGCGCAGAGTCCGGCGAAGACGATCCTTGCGATCCTCACCGGTCTCATCTCCTCGTTCGGCATCGGCGCGCTGTTCTCCGTTGCGTACTCGGTACCCGCCCAGCTCGCCGCAGAGGACGAGCAGCGCACCGGCATCTCGAACGCCGCCATGTATTTTGCGGTGCAGGGACTCTTTGCGGGCGTCGCCTCCGGCATTGCGAGCTACGTCATTCTGACGGCGCTGAAAAAGACCTGGACCGTCGAATGGATGACGCTGATCTGCGCAATCGCGGTCATGATCGCGTTTGTGCTGTCCTTTATGCTGCCGAAATCCCTCGCGCAGATGGGAAAAGAAGAGCGGACAGAAAAGTGAACCTTTGCGGGACCGTCCCGCATGTACGGCAACAATACAGGAACGAATATGGCAGTCAAACGAATCAACGGAATCGAATTGGAACAAATGCTCAGAAACGGGCTCGCAAACCTTCGCGCAAGCGAGGACGAGATCAACCGTCTGAACGTCTTCCCCGTCCCCGACGGCGACACCGGCACCAATATGGTGAAGACGCTGGAGCACGGGCTTTCCCTCGCGGAACGCAGCGGCGACGTCAACGTCTTTACGAAATCGCTCGCCTCCGGTATGCTGCTCGGCGCAAGAGGCAACTCCGGCGTCATCCTGTCGCAGTTCTTCTACGGCTTTTCGCAGGCGCTTTCGCGCGCGCTTCTGATCGGTCCGGGCGAGCTCCGGAACGCGCTGGTGCGCGGCTACCGCGTCGCCTACGGCGCGGTCATGAAGCCGGTCGAGGGCACGATCCTCTCCGTCGCGCGCGAGGGCATCGAGCACATCCGCTCGCAGATCACCCGCGGCTCCACGATCGACTTCATCCTCTCCGCCTATGTCGCCGAAATGCGCAAGACGCTGGTCCTTACCCCCGAAATGCTTCCGGTGCTGAAGGACGCGGGCGTGGTCGACAGCGGCGCGACGGGCTACATCCTGATCTTTGAGGGCATGGTGAAATACCTGAACGGCGAGGTTCTGGAGGATACCGCGCAGCGGAGCGAGCCGAAGAACGACGATCCGGACCTCGGCCTGTTCAACGAGGACAGCGTCTTTGTCGACGGCTACTGCATGGAGTTCATCCTGCAGCGCATGAACGGCTCCGCCTATGAGCAGGACTTCCGGCTGAAAGCGTTTGCCGGCGCGCTCGACCGGCTCGGCGACTCCGTCGTCTGCGTGCAGGACGGCAAGCGCGTCAAGGTGCACATCCACACGAAGGCGCCGTCCGTCATCATCGAGCTGGCGCAGCGGTACGGCGAGTTTCTGACGTTCAAGCTCGAAAATATGCAGATACAGCACAACGAGCGCGACCGCGTCGTCAAGCCCGCCGTGCACAAGCCCCTGTCCGTGGTCGCCGTGGTGAACGGCGCGGGCATGCGCAAGCTGTTTGAAGGACTCGGCGCGGACTGTGTGCTCGACGCCGACGCCGCCATGAACACCTCCGCGCAGGAGTTCGTTTCCGCATTCGATTCCCTCGACGCCGATGAGATCGTCGTGCTGCCGAACAACAAGAACATCATCCTTGCCGCCGAGCAGGCGGCGTCGCTCGTGCCCGAAAAGCGCGTGACGGTCCTGCCGTCCAGGAGCTTTGCGGAGGGCTACTACGCGATCGCCATGGATATTCCGGACGAGAAGGACCTTGAAAAGCGCATCCGCGGCATGCGCTCCGGCATCGACAACATCGTCACCCTGCGGGAAACGACCGCCTCGCGCGATTACACATACCACGAGATCCGCTGCCGCCGCGGCGAGGAAATCGCGTTTCTGGGCGGCGAGCTCGTCTGTGTCGAACGCGACTGGAAGGCGGCGATCCTCGGCGCGCTTGCCATGATCGAAGATATCGACGACCGCGAAACCGGCATCGTCCTGCGCGGCGCAGGCGTCTCCGCATCCGACGAGGAAGCGCTCGCCGAAGCGATCGCCGGGCGGTATCCGATGCTCGGGCTCGAATTCGTCGACGCCGGGCAGGAGGTTTATCGTTGGGAAATCGGAATCATGTGAGGGAAACGGTATGGTCTGGCTTTGGATTCTGATCGCGCTCGGCGCGGTGCTCTTCTTCTTCGTCATCCCCACGATGATCCTTGCATGGATCATCTATTCCGTGCTGCTCCGGCGCAACAAGCCCGGCAAATGGGACCGCGGCTGCAGCTTCCCCGAGGATCCCGAATACTGCAGGATGCATGACATCGGCATCGAATGGGGTAAATCATACGCCGACCGCAAGCGCGAGGTGGAGATCAAAAGCGACGGATTGCGGCTCGTCGGCGAATATTTCGATTTCGGCGGCAGCTCCGCCGCGCTGATCATTGCGGGGCGCACGGAATGCGTGCTGTATTCCTACTATTTCGCGGAGCCGTTCCGCCGCGCGGGCAGAAACGTGCTCGTCATCGACAACCGCGCGCACGGACTTTCCGAGGGCAGGGTGAGCTGCCTCGGCTACCGCGAGTACCGCGACATCCTCGAATGGTGCCGCCTTCTGCACGACGATCTCGGCAACGAGCGCGTGTTTTTGCACGGCATCTGCATCGGCTCCTCCACGGCGCTGTTTGCGCTGACCGCGCCGGAATGCCCGGATTATATCGAGGCGATGTCCTGCGAGGGCATGTACTACTCCTTCTACCGGTCGTTCGACAATCACATGAAGGTCGACCGTCCCGAAAAAAAGCGCTTCCCCGTGCAGCAGGAGGTCATGCTCTGGATCCGGCTGTGCTCGCACGCAAATGTCGTCACCGACGGCCCGTTCAAGCGCATTGAGAAGCTCGGAAAGCCCATTCTGTTCCTGCACAGCCGCGAGGATACCTATTCCACGCCGGACCAGGCGGAATACCTCTACGCGCATTGCAGCGCGCCGAAAAAGATCGTATGGTTCCCGCACGGTGCGCATTCCCGCATCCGCATCAACGATACGGAAAAATACGACGAAACGATCATAGAATATCTTAAGGAGCTGGACGCAAAGGCGAAAGAAGATGCAATTTGATGAAAAAAGTGTATTTTTGTTGCTTTTGCGCGTACGGCGTGCTATAATGCATTGAATCCAAAAGGAGGAGGAAAACATAATGGAACAGTACAATTTCGATCAGAACAATCTGCCGCAGCCGAATACGCTTACGTTCGGCATTCTGAGTCTCGTTTTCTGCGGCATCCTCGGCATCATCTTCGGTGCGATCGGCCGTAAAAAGGGCAAGGAATTCATCGCACAGGGCGGCGAACTGGCCGGTGCAGCCAAGGTCGGCTTTATTCTGAGCAAAGTCGGTCTGATCCTCGGCATCATCGCAACGATCGTTATCGCGATCTACCTCATCTTGATCATTGCGGCTGCTGCCAGCGGCGCGCTCAGATAATCAGTCCCGGACTGATCAAGCGTCAGTATGCGTGACGTCGGTTTCCCGGCGTCACGTTTTTGATTCGGGAGGAGCGGAATGAAGCATTCGGCGCCAAAAGTCAAACGAAAGCATCCGGTACGCAGAGCGCTGTGCATCGCGCTCGGCGCGCTGCTCATATACTGTGCGGTCTCGATGATCGCGTCCGCCGTCGTGTTTTTCGCGCTCTTTCCGCGAAGAAGCGGACTTTCTCCGCTGCATTACGCCTATGAGGAGCTTCAGCCGGACGTTTCGCGCGAATCCTTCGTCTTTCCGTCCGGACGAAATACGCTCTCGGGCTTCCGGTACGACGCCGAAGATCCGCGCGGACTGATCGTCGTCGTCAACGGCATCGGCGACGGCGCGGACGCGCACCTTCCCGAGATCGTCGAATTCGTACACGCCGGCTGGTCGGTCGTCACCTGGGACGCGACGGGCATCGGCAAAAGCGAGGGCGCTTGGTCAAAGGGGCTTCAGCAGATCCGCCGGGATCTTGCCGCGCTCCTGGAATACCGGACCGCCTCAAAGGCGTGGAACGGGCTTCCCGTCGTGCTCTACGGACACAGCGCGGGCGCGTACGCCGCGGCGACGGCGCTGAGGGATCATCCGGAGATTCGCGCCGCCGTCTGCATCGCCGGCTTCGACCGTCCCGTTCCGCTGATGTACGGACACGCAAAGGCGCGCGTCGGTGTGCTTGCCGATATCCAGTACCCCTTCCTCGCGCTCGAATCCTTCTTCCTGTTCGGCGCGGACGCGAACGATTCGGCGCGCGAAGCGATCGACGCGGCGGTTACGCCCGTTTGGATCGTCGGCGGAGACTCGGACGATCTCGTGCCGTATGAGAACAGTCTGATCCGCGATCCGGAGCAGTACCGGAATCCGAATGTAAAAAGTCTTCTGATCACCTCGCCGTACCGCAGCGAGCATTCCACGCCGTGGCTGTCCGCGGGCGCCGCGCGCTACCGGTGTGAGCTTGCCGATCCGAACGATGCGGACAAGGCGCTTGCGAACGAGCTCGATCCGGCGTTTCTCGAAACGGTCCTGCGCTTCTTCGGCGGCGCGATCTGAAACCGCAGAAAAACCCGCAGGCGCTTTTGCCTGCGGTGTTTACGGAACAGGACATACTGCAATGAAAAACAGCTCCGGTACTGCCGGAGCTGTTTGTTTTTGCCGTTCGGCGTCGTTTACGGGAAAACCGATCTGCACCGATGTTCCGTTCGCCGGGCAATGCGGCATCGCGGCGGACGCACGATATTTCCTTTGCAAACCGGACAAGACGATCTTTTTAAGATGCTTCAAACTCCGATGATGATCCAACTCGGTGCAGACGGCGGCGTTACTTTGTGTTTCCGGCCGGGCCCGGAAGATGTCGTGCCCTCTCCGGCTGAAAAAACGGCCTTCAGAACGATCTCTTTTCTCAATTCCGTTTCCGAAAGAACGACTTCGCCGAAACGGGTTCCGTTCCGCGCAGGCGCGCCTTCCCGTCGATGAACAGCGGTATGAAGCCGCAGCACGCCTCCGATCGGATCCGATATCTTCAGTCAACGATTTGCGCCGTTCATCGCATCACAGATACCGCAGCAGTTCTTCCCGCACGGCGTCCATGCGCGCGTCGGAAAGACCGAAATCCATCTCGCGATAGCTCCACGCCGCGCGTCCGATGCCGTACTTCTCAAACGCCGCGTGGATCATGCGGAACCATTCGACGGCGTCCTCCGGTTTTGCGCGGTCGATCACGCCGTATTCGCCGCAGTACAGCGGCACGCCCTTCCGCTCCGCGACCGACACGGCTTCCGCCATGAACGCTTCAAAATACGCGCTCGACAAGACGGTATCCTTCGGGTATTTCTCATAGCCCGCGCAGGACAGCGTTCCCATGCGAACGTCCGCCTCCGCCATTTCCGCAAAGGTCGCCGTGACCGGGATCCGGAACGCCGGATCCATCGTTTTGATCCAGTCCGCACCCTGGTGCGTGAAAATCAGCGGCTCGTAGCAATGGAAGTTATAAACGATGCGGCCGTCGTTCGGCACGTCGATGTCCCTGACGGCTACGGCGCTGTTGTGATAGTACCCGCCGACCAGGATCCACACGTCCGGCGCGATCGCCCGGATGCGGCGGATGCAGGCAGCCGCGACACGGTTCCAGGTATCGCGGTATTCCTTTTCCGTGACCTCGTTCAGAAGCTCGAACGCCAGCATATCCGCGTTGTTTCCGAAATGTGCCGCAATGCGTTCCCAAAGCCGGCAGAACCGTTCCTGATACGCTTCGCTGTCAAAGAATCCCGCTTCTCCCTCGTCCGCGTCGAACGAAAACCCCGCCGTTTTATGCAGATCGAGGATCATGTTGAGCCCGTTTTTTCTGCAGAGATCGATCGTCTTTTGAAGACGCCGGTATCCGTCCTCCCGCGGTGCGCCGTCCTTATCCTCCAGAAGCTCATAGTCGATCGGCACGCGCACATGATCCGCGCCCCAGCTTCTGATCGCTGCAAAATCCGCATCGCGGATAAAGGTATCGTATCGCTTCTGCGTGTGGTCGCACTGGGAAAACCAGCCGCCGAGATTGATGCCTTTCCGATAGCCGTTCCAGACGTTCATTTGATTGCTCCTATTCTGTAAAAAATTTGTTTTGAAAGAAACCGCTCTGCATGATCAGAGCGGTTATCAGGAGGGAAGGTAATGAAGAAATTACCCTTTCACACTGCCGGCTGTGACGCCTTTGATGATCGACTTGGACAGGATGATGTAAACGATCATGACCGGCAGGATCGCCAGAAGAATGAACATATAAACCTTGCCCATATCGAACTTCGAGTAGTCCGCGCTTCTCAGCTGCGCGATCATGATCGGAACCGTCTTCATCTCCGCCTTATCCAGAAGCAGGGCGGGAACGAAGTAGTTGTTCCAGGAGCTCACGAAGGAGAAGATCATCTGTACCGCGATCGCGGGTTTGATCATCGGAAGCACGATCGTATTGAACGTGCGGAATTCGTTGGAGCCGTCCACGCGCGCCGCGTCGATGACGTCAAGCGGAAGCACGCTTTCCATGTACTGCTTCATATAGAAGAACACGACCGGCGCCGCGATGCCCGGTACGATCAGCGGAATGTAGCTGTTCGTAAGGTGCATCTTGTTCATCAGCTGCAGAAATCCGAGCGCCGAAACCTGCGACGGGATCATCATGATCGCCATGATGAACGTGAACACGAGCTTCTTGCCGCGGAAATCATATGCGTGAATGCCGTAGGCGGTCAACGCCGAGAAATAGGTCGTGATGACTGCCGAGGACAGCGCGATGATCAGACTGTTCAGCATGCCGCGCGGAATGTTGATCGAAGCGTCGTTCCACGCGTTCTTAAGGTTGATGAAGAAATTCCCCTTCGGCAAAATCGAGAATCCGGTTGCAAGCTCCGCGTTCGACCGCGTTGCGTTGACGATCATCAGATAGAAGAAGAACAGGCAGAGGAACGTCAGGAAAACGAGGATCGCGTATACGATCACACGAAGTAACGTCAGCTTGATCTTTCCCTGCGTATTCTCACTGAACCTGTGACTGAATGCGAGAAACGACAGTACCAATCCGACGATGCCGAAGATCCACGCCGATATATGCATCCAAATCGGCAGTTTGACGTCAACGCCTTCTTCAGCAAGGCATAAGAAAGCTCTGCCGGCAAGAATGAAGATGATCGCCAACCCCAATCCTTCGAGAAGAATAAACACGCTGATGATACTCATCACGATGCCGGAAACGGAACGTGTCGAGCGGCGAACACTGGTTACAAACCCCATAACGCCGAGAATAATGCCGATCAGGCAGATACTTGCCAGAATACTGTACACAATGACTGCTGCGCTGAATTGTACAGTACTCTGCGTCGAGGATTCCTGCATCGCAGCGACCGATGCCCCGGAGAACAGCGTACCGATCATAATACGTTCCCCTTTCTCATTCTGTGCTTGCGGTTCTGATCTTTATACGGCGCGGAGAGCATCTTGTACACGATCGCGCCGAGCCCGCCCGTGATGATGAACATGATCACGGAGATCGCGCCGGACATACCGAGGTTTCTCGTCTTCAGATACCCGTTCAGATACATGACGAGCGTTCTCGTTGTGCCGTTCGGCACGCCGTCGCCCTTGCTCAGGACCTGCGGTACGTCGAACATCTGAATGCCGCCGATCATTGCCGTAATGAGGCAGTAGACGAAGATCGGCATCAGAAGCGGCATCGTTACCTTGAAAAACACCTGCACGGAGTTCGCGCCGTCGATCGTCGCGGACTCGAACAGCGACTGATCGATGCCCATGATGCCCGCCATCAGCACGATCGTCGTGTTGCCGAACCACATGAGGAAGTTCATCAGCGCGATCATACTGCGCACGCTGACGCGGATGGCAAAGAAGTCGAACGATTCGTCGATGACGCCCCATTGCTCCAAAAGCGCCTGGATCGGTCCGACGCGGGAAAACAGCGTGTAAAACAGCATCGAGAATGCCGCCGCCATGATCAGGTTCGGCATGTAGATGACCGTCTTGAAGAAGCCCTGTCCCCTGATGTTGAGACGAGTACTCGTAAAGAACAGCGCCAGCAGCATCGCGATGACAAACTGCGGCACCGCGCCGGCGATCCAGAGGATCATCGTGTTCAGCGCGTATTTTAGGATCAGGATCGTTCCGTTCGCGTCGGGCTGAAACAGCGCTTTATAATTGTCCAGTCCGACGAAGTTCGGACCGACCTGCTGAAGACCGATTCGATACGTCTCAAAAAAACTGTTGTAAATGGTCAATAACTGCGGGACGAGCGTAAAGATGATATAGGCGATGAAGAACGGCGCTATGAAAATGTACCCCCATTTCGCATAGCTCACGGACTTCAGCTTTTTGCCGGTTCCCGTCTGGATCTTTTCCATAGGATTCTCCTCCGAGAAGTTCAGATGAAACACTGCGGCAGGGGAAACCCCTGCCGCAGTATGCTGTCAGATTACGCAGGCAGCTTGATGTTCGGATAGGTTTCCTTGATCAGCTGATAGAAGTTGTTCATTGCGGTATCGTAATCGACGGAACCGTTGAAGTACTCCTGCAGCTTGTTCTGCAGACCTTCGTTCAGGATCTGGTCATAGTTGGTGTGATTCTCCCACTTGATGTCCTTCGCAAGCTCTGCAAAGATTGCGGTGTCGTTCTGGCCGTCGAGGATCATGGTGTTGCCCCATGCCGGATCGCTTGCAAACTTCTCAGCAACTTTGGTGTTGTTCGGATACTGACCTTCGTTCTGGACGAGCTTCGTGCAGACGTCCTCGTTCTTGGTGAACGTCTCGAAGATGTCCTTCAGCATTTCGGTGTTGTCGGAACCGGTTGCTGCAAGCAGCCACGTGCCGCCCCAGAAGTATGCCTGCGGTCCCTTGACAATGCACCAGTCACCGACGCAGCCGTTCTCGGGATCCATCGCATTGGTCATGCAGAAGTTGTAGTACCATGCCGGTCCGAAGAAGCACATGGTCTTGCCGGTCTTGAACATTTCGTTCGTCTTCTCGGCGTCCCAAACACCTGCGGTCAGGGTGTAGCCGTTCTTGATGTACTTGTCGGTCTGCTCGATCCACTTGGTGATCTGCGGATCAAACTGGAGATTGTCGTTCGCATCAACCCACGGCTTGGTGCAGTTGTTGGAGAACGCGCGGAAGGTCTCTGCGAAGGAAGCGGTCATGTAGTAACCCTTTTCCTTTGCCTTCGCCGCTACGTCGTCGAACTTCTCCCAGGAATCGATCGCCGCCTGGACTTCTGCGGGATCATCGGTGCCGAGAACATCCTTCGCAATGCTCTTGCGATAGATGACGGCTGCCGGGCAGCACTGGAAGGAAACGCCCTTGCAGACGCCGTTCACGTCGGAAGCCGCCTTGATGGTGTACTCATACATCGTGTCGGCATTGGTGAAGCCGATCTTGCTGATATCCATCGTGTAATCGGAATCGACATACTTGCCGATGTAGTCCGCTTCCGCGAGGAACAGGTCGATCTTGTCGTCATCCGCCGCGTTCGCCTGATTCAGGAGCGCCTCGTCGAGCTTCTGCTGATAAGCGCCGTTGTCGCTCGGGGTAATGATCCAGTTGACGGTGACGCCTTCCGGAACGGTGTAGTACTTCTCGAAGAATCCCTTGAATTCTTCATTCCAGGCATAGATGTTGAACACCTTGCCCTGTGCGACAGTCTCTGCGGGTTTGTCTGCCGGCTTGTCTGCGGGCTTATCCGCAGGTTTCGCGGTGCAGGCGACGATGCCGACGAGCATCAGGACTGCCATCAGGATTGCGACCAGTTTCTTCATGATTGTTACTCCTTTTTTTTATTCTGTTTTTTGAAACCTTTTCGGCTCCTCTTTCCTATATCAAAACGCTTGCGCGTTTTAACCGATGTTCCGCACGGTGCTGCCCGGCAGCAGCTCGCCTTCCGCCATCACCTGCTGCGGCAGCCAGGTGTCCGGGTGCTCGATCTGCTCGATCAGAAGCCGTGCCGCTTCCCTTCCCATTTGCTCCGCTCCCTGCCGGTAGGTCGTGAGCTTCGGGCGAAGCACCTGCGAAAGCGGGATGCCGTCGTACCCGACGACGCTCATGTCCTTCGGCACCGCGATGCCGTGGCGTTCGAGCTCGCTCATGCCGCCCAGGAACGAAAGATCATCCGGATAAAAGATGCATGTCGGACGTTCCGGCAGCTCCAGGATCGCCCTTGTCGCGAGTCCGCTCGATCTCGGATCGTGATACACTGCCGGGCGAATGCATCCCGGCGGGACCGTGATTCCGAGCGCCGCGCAGGTCTTTTTGAAGCTCGCGATGCGCTTTTGCGTGACCGACGTCATTTCGCCGTGAATGAACGCCAGCTTCCGGTGTCCGTTCTCATATACGAAGCGCACCAGCGCTTCCATGCCGCGCACATTGTCCGAAAGGATCGATGTGCGGCTGTCAAACGTGTAATCGAGCGTCACCGTCGGGATCTCGCTCGTCACCAGCCGCGCGATCGCCGGATCCTGAAAATCCGCGGAAGCGATGACGACGCCGTCGCAGTTGCGGTATTTCGCGTGCTCGTAGTAATCCATAGACATTGCGCCGAGATCCTTGCTGATGAAGGTGATGTCGTATCCGAGCCGCTCCGCTTCGGCTTTCACGCTCTCGAGGATCTGTGAGAAGTACTCGTGCGAGATGCCGCCGCCCGTCGTGTCCGAGAACAGGACGCCGATGTTGTAGCTTCTGCCCACCTTCAGCGCTCTTGCCGTCGCGTTCGGCAGATATCCGAGCGCCTTCGCCTGCTCGCGGATCCGCTCCGCCGTCTTCGGTGCAATGTCCGGCGCGCCGTTGAGCGCCTTGCTGACCGTTGCACGGGATACGCCGCATGCCTTGGAAATATCCGTGATGGTGACCATGCGCCGTCCCCTTTCAAAAAGAAAATCTTAATCGATTTCGTCAAGCTCATTATAGCGTCCTCTTCTTCGCGCGTCAAGGGGGTTTTTATACTTTTTTTACGATTTTTCATGCCGAAATGCCCGCGGATGCCGCTTTTTTTAAAAAAACTGATTTTTCCGAAAATACATCTTGCGTTTTTCGCAGGTTTTGCATATAATGAACTTAATCGATTAAGTAAATCAATACGATATGGGGTGAACGAATGCAATACGGATATTTCGACGACGCCGCAAAGGAATACGTCATCACGCGCGCGGACACGCCCCTGCCCTGGATCAACTATCTCGGCAGCGACGGCTTTTTTTCGCTGATCAGCAACACCTGCGGCGGGTACAGTTTTTATAAGGATGCAAAGCTCCGGCGCATCACGCGGTTCCGGTACAACAACGTTCCGCACGACGACGGCGGCCGCTGCTTCTGGATCTGTGACGGCGAAACGGTGTGGAGCCCGGCGTTCCTTCCGATGAAGACGCCGCTCGACGCGTATCGCTGCCGGCACGGTCTCGGCTATTCCGTCTTTGAAGGCAAAAAGAACGGCGTTTCCGCCGCTCTGACCGTCACGGTGCCGATGCACACCGATATGGAGGTTCAGAAGCTCGTCCTGACCAACGAGGGCGGTACGGAAAAGAAGCTGACCGTTTATGCGTCCGTCGAATGGTGCCTTTGGAACGCGGTCGACGATTCCACCAATTTCCAGCGGAACTGGAACATCGGCGAAGTCGAGATCGAGGGCGGCACGGTCTATCACAAGACCGAATACCGCGAGCGCCGCAATCATTACGCATTCTATTCCGTCAATGCTCCGATCGACGGTTTCGACACCGATCGGGATACGTTCCTCGGGCGTTTCCGCGGATGGAGCGAACCGCTGGCCGTCGAACGGCGCACCTCGTTCTCGAGCGTCGCCGCGGGTTGGGCGCCGATCGCCGCGCTGCGGCTTTCCGTTGTCCTTCAGCCGGGAGAATCCAAAACGCTTCTCTTCCGGCTCGGCTATGTCGAGAATCCGGAAGACCGGAAGTTCGCGTCGCTGAACGTCATCAATAAGGAAAAAGCGCACGCCATGCTCGCCGCATTTGAAACGGAAGCGCAGTTCGACGCCGCGATGGACGCGCTCAAAGCATACTGGACGGATCTGCTCTCCCGCTTCACCGTAAAGAGCAGCGAAGAAAAGCTCGACCGCATGGTCAACATCTGGAACCAGTACCAGTGCATGGTGACCTTCAATATGTCCCGAAGCGCTTCCTATTATGAGAGCGGCACGGGACGCGGCATGGGTTTCCGCGACAGCTGTCAGGATCTTCTGGGCTTTGTGCACCTGATCCCCGAACGCGCGCGGGAGCGCATCATCGACATCGCGTCGATCCAGTTTGCGGACGGCAGCACCTATCACCAGTATCAGCCGCTGACCAAGCGCGGCAACGCCGACGTCGGTTCCGGCTTCAACGACGATCCGCTGTGGCTTGTCGCCTGTACCTGCGCGTACATCCGCGAGACCGGCGACTTCTCCGTTCTCGACGAGCCGACGCCGTTCAACAACAAACCGGGTACGGAAGTGCCGCTTCTCGAGCATCTGCGCCGCAGTCTGAATTATACGGTCACGCACCGCGGTCCGCACGGACTGCCGCTCATCGGCCGCGCCGACTGGAACGACTGTCTGAACCTCAACTGCTTCAGCAAAACGCCGGGCGAGAGTTTCCAGACCTGCTCGAACTTTGAAAGCGGCAAGGCGGAAAGCGTCTTTATCGCGGGCATGTTCGTGAAATACGGCAGGGAATACGCCGCGCTGTGCGACCGGATCGGCCTTTCCGGTGAGGCGGAAACCGTGCGCGGATCGGTCAAAGAGATCGAAGACGCCGCGCTGACGTCCGGCTGGGACGGCGAATGGTTCCGCCGCGCATACGACGCGTTCGAGCGTCCGATCGGCAGCCGCGAAAACGAAGAAGGAAAGATCTTCATCGAGCCGCAGGGCTTCTGCGTGATGGCGGGCATCGGCGGCGCGGATTACGGCAAACGCGCGCTCGCGTCCACCGAGAAATACCTCGGCAACGCGTTCGGCGTCGAAGTGCTGCATCCGTGCTACACGGAGTATCACGATTATCTCGGCGAGATCTCCTCCTATCCGCCGGGTTATAAGGAGAACGGCTCCGTCTTCTGCCACAACAATCCGTGGATCACGCTGGCGTACTGCACCGTGAAGGACGGCAACGGCGCATTCGATCTTTACAGGCGCAACGCGCCCGCCTATATCGAGGACAAGAGCGAGATCCATTGCACCGAACCGTATTGCTACAGCCAGACCATTGCGGGACGCGACGCGAAAACATACGGCGAAGCCAAAAACGCATGGCTGACCGGCACGGCGGCATGGTCGTTCGTCGCCGTCAGTCAGGGCATCCTCGGCATTCGTCCGGATTACGACGGATTGATCGTCGATCCCTGCCTGCCGGATTCGATGGAGGGCTATCGCCTTTCCCGTCTGTTCCGCGGCACGCGCTATGACGTCACCGTTCGCCGCGGCGAAAACAAAGGCCTGATCGTCGACGGAAAACCGGTATCGGGCAATACCGTTCCGCTGATCGACGCGCCCGTCTGCACCGTTGTGCTGACGATCTGAATCGGAAACAAACAAAAAGAACCCTGCGATCCGCAGGGTTCTTTTTTCTGTCGTTCAGATCAGATTCTTCTGCGTTTCCGCGGAGAACAGATGCATCAGTTCGCTGTCGAGCGTAAAGCTGATCGGCTCGCCGTATGCAAACCCGCTGCGCTTGTCGGCCGGCAGATCGACCGTCTGCAGAACAAGGACGACGTCCTTATCCTTTGCGTTGACGTGCAGATGCATGGAGGAACCCATCATTTCGCAGACGTCGACGACCGCGTTCAGATGCGGCGTCGGCTCATCCGCCGCGCAAAGGGAAATATGCTCCGGACGAATGCCGAGCACGATCTTCTGCGGTTCAGCGCCGTTCTCCTTCAGCGTCTGCTGCTGCGTCCCGTTCAGCGCGAAGCGGACGTCGTCGATCCGCACGCTGTAGCCGTCGGCGCCGCATTCCAGTTCCGCGTCGAAAAAGTTCATCTGCGGAGATCCGATGAATCCCGCGACAAACAGATTGTCCGGATGATTGAACACTTCCTGCGGCGTTCCGATCTGCTGGATAAAACCGTCCTTCATGATAACGATCCTGTCGCCCAGCGTCATTGCCTCGGTCTGATCATGCGTGACGTAGATGAACGTCGTGTCGATACGGTGACGGAGCTTGATGATCTCGGCGCGCATCTGGTTGCGGAGCTTTGCGTCGAGGTTTGAAAGCGGTTCGTCCATGAGCATGACCTTCGGCGCGCGCACGATGGCTCTGCCGATCGCGACGCGCTGCCGCTGACCGCCGGACAGCGCCTTCGGCTTGCGGTCCAGATACTCGGTGATGCCCAGGATCTCCGCCGCTTCACGGACCTTTTTGTCGATCTCCTGCTTCGGCATCTTGCGCAGCTTCAGCGCGAACGCCATGTTCTGGTACACCGTCATGTGCGGATACAGCGCGTAGTTCTGGAAAACCATCGCGATGTCGCGATCCTTCGGCGCAATGCTGTTCACGAGCTTGTCGTCGATATACAGTTCGCCGCCGGAGATCTCCTCGAGCCCCGCGATCATGCGGAGCGTTGTGGATTTGCCGCAGCCGGACGGACCGACGAAGACGACGAATTCCTTGTCCTTGATCTCCAGATTGAAATCGTCGACCGCCGTGACCTTGTTGTCGTAAACCTTCTTGATGTTCCTGAGTGACAGATTTGCCATACTGCTTTGACTTTAACGGTCCCGAACTTCTTCAACGAACCGCCTCGCGCGCCGCGCATATGTCGGCCGCGCCTTGCGGCAGGTCTCCACACTGCCGCACCCCAAGCCGAGGGGATGTGTTTCCTCCTTTATTTTCAGCCGTCGTCTCTCCAAAGAGTGGAGTGGAAGGATCCCGGCCGATTCACAGATCGATCGTCCTTTCCGGGGACAGTTTTATTATAAATACCCTTGTTTCGACTTGTCAAGAGAAATCTTAATCGATTTCGTAATTATATATGATTTGCACGGGATCGCAGAAAAGCACGGCGGCGCGCCGTGCTTTTTTGTTGCCTGTCCGGTCGTCGGATCAATGCTTTTTCAGCGTTTCGAGAAGCCAGAGTCCCGTCTCGGTAAAATCGTCATGTGCAAAGCCGCTGTACTTCGGAACGGTGAACCGGATCATCGAACACGCTTCGTTCGCCTTGGAGAGCGCCCACATGCAGTAGGAAACATTGTACCGTTCCAGAAGATCGATCCACTGGTCTGCGCTTTCGAGATCTCTGGGAAGTCCGCCGCTGGACGCCGTCACGCCGAACTCGGTGACAAAGACCGGCAGCCCGTCCCTGCCGACGCGCTCCAGCATATCGCGGAACTCCTGTCCGTGCGTCGCGGAATAGAAATGCAGCGTATACATGACGTTGTCATACGAAAGCGGATCGGCGGCAACGCTTTCGAGGTCCTTCGACCAGTCCGGATTCCCGACGAGGATGACCGAATCCGGATCCTTTTCCCGGATGATCGGAATGATCTCCTCTGCGTAGCGCTTCACCGTCTGCCAGTCCACGCCGTTCGGCTCGTTGCAGATCTCATACAGCACATGATTGTGATCGCGATACTGCTCCGCCGTCTCCGCAAAAAACGCTTTTGCGTCCTCCAGATAGATGTTCGGATCGCCCTCGCTCAGAACGTGCCAGTCGATGATCGCATACATATCGTGCGCCTTCGCGAATGCGACGCCGTTTGCAACATTCTTCTGATAACGTTCCCGGTCTCCTTTTGTGCAGTATCCGACCACGCCCACGCCGTAGGTATAAACGGCAAGCCGGACAACGTTCACGCCGTAATCCTCCGACAGCTCCCGGAACAGATCGTCGTTGACAAACGACTCGACGGTGATGAGATCGTGTGTGCTGACGCCGCGCAGCATGACGGGTTCTCCGCGCTCGGAGCAGAGTTTTCCGTCTTTTACCTGAAGCCGTCCGCAGGAAGAAGGACGCGCCCTTCCGTCGTTCACGCGGGCGGCGCCGGTCCGGTCGGCGCCGGCGCAGCCGCCGAGAACGGAGAGTAAAACGATTACGGAAACCAGCAATGATAATCCTTTTTTCATAAGGCGCCATCCCTTTCTTCAGCGCATATCGAGAATCCGCTGTACGATGTTATTCTACCATAAACCGCCGAAACTTGAAAAGAGAGAAAACGACGGAAAATAAAAAGTGTGTCCGAAGAACGGTTCGGTATTATCGAAAGAAAAAGACAGGGAAAGATCTTCCCTGTCTCGGAACGTCTCAAGGTTCAGCGTCTGCGGTAGCGGTAGAAGGTACTCTCCTCGAGCTCCCAATCGGGCTTAAATGTCCATGCGTATGCACAATCCGACAAATCGCCCGTATAGAAGAAATGATAATCGCGCAGTTCATACGGCGCGGCTTCCGCTTCGCTGTACCATTTTGACCAATCGGTATAGCATACTCCGTCCACGCACATGCGCTTTTCTTTTTTCCATACGTTCCATCTTCCGCCGTCAGTTTCTTCGATCCGGTACGACGCTGTATGGTTGTAATAATTGCAATCCTGGAACCAGGTAAGATTGTCCCGCTCGCCGAGATAAACCCAATCCGAATCCTCCGTGCGGCGAACCGAGGTAACGATCACGGGATACCCGTCCCGCCTGATCTGACCTTTCTCGCTTTCAACCAGCGCTTCCCATTCCGCTTTTGTTGCACAGTCGGCATATCCCATCCCGTCTGCATAGTTTTTCCATCTCCCGCGGCGAAAAACCTGCGTCTGCACCTCCAGCGCGTCCTCGGGCGGCTTCGTCTCGGACCACTCCGACCACAGCGGTCCCTCCAGATAATCCTGATAATAGAGGTAGTCCCCGGGCGAAACAGACAGCATGCAATAACGATAGATCGTGCGAGTCTGCGTTTCCTGCCACAGATCCATACTGCTTCCGCTTGACAGGTTATGGTACAGCATCATCGAAAGCTCGTTTCTGGTCACGCTTCCGGGCGCCGGCTCCCCGTCGTCACTGTCCGGAACCTGTCCCGGATCGGAATTCTGCCATGCCGTCCAGGCGGAAAAGAGATAACAATCGACGTCCACGCTCCAGATCCGGAACAGCGTTCTGGATTCGCCGGTTTCTTCGTCGATTTCGGTTTTATACTCAAACCGATCCGCATACGGACCGTTCAGCGCGGAGACGTCCTCCGGCGCGGTTCCGTCGCGCCATTCGCCGACATACCGATTCTCCGAGGCGATGTGATGGTATACGCAGCCCGGCGCACCGGAAAGGATCCCGTTGATATCATTCTGTATCGCTTGTTCCGCACCGGCCCAGTTCGGATAGGTACATTCATAGATGCCCCACGATTCCGCCGCGCGGTATCTCCACTGCGTCCGCTGCTCCGTTTTCGCCGCATCCGCCGGCGGCCGTTCCGTGCTCCACTCCGTCCATTGACCGGCGTCCTCCCGTCCGTCCGCGAAGCCCATATAGCGCACCCTGTAAAGATCCCAATCCTGCGCAGGTCCGCCGTTCTGCGGGCGGCCGTCGCCGAGATAGATATACAGGCACGTCCCGTCCGCAAGATACACCGCGTAGCACGGCAGTTCCGATTCCGGAACACCCTGCTCCCATGCATCGGTTTCGCGGAACGCGCGGTACGCATCCATGCTGTGTATCTCCCGGATCTCCGTAACCGGATTGCCGTTGACGTATCCGTATGCGTTATCTCCCGCAAGGATCTGATACAGCTTTTCCAAAAAGAACGCCGCATCGCCGGACGGAAGTCCCGTGAAGCTCTGCAGCTTTTCCTCCGGCGTTTCGGGCACAGGCGTCGGTTCTTCGGTCGGCTCCACCGTCGACGCGGGCGTTGCTGCGCCGACGGCGCGGCGGTATGCACGACGACCGGCGTTTCGGACGGCTGTTCGGTTTCCGTCTGCACGATTGCAGGAACGGACTCTTTGGGGGATCTGGTCGCGATCACCGTTCCGGTCACCGCGCCGCCGAGCACGACGGCTGCCGCGATGCCCGCGACGACCTTTCCTGCCGTCGTTGCCAGAAACGCGCCGATCCCGCCTGCGGAAGCCGCCGACGCAGTCGATGCCGTCGCTGCGGTTGCCGCCGTCGCGGTCGATGCGCCCGTAATGCTTGCGGCCGCCACCGGGGACACGGTCGACGCCGCCGCCTTGCCGAGAAAGTACGCAAGGAATGGGATCGGGGAGAAGCCGTACAGCTTGACGCCCGCCTTTTCGTATGCCCTGACGCCCTCCCGGATGGATTTGCGCGCATAGTTCAGGCGGCTCTTGATCGTCCCCTCCGAAACCTTGAGCGTCTCCGCGATCTCATGCGTTTTCAGTTCGTCGTAATAGTACAGCAGTACGCACATGCGCTGCTCGTCGGGAAGCCGGTCCACCAGATCCGCGATCATGCGGCGCGTCTCCTCGTTGTCGAGCGCCTTGTCCGGGATGCGCTGTTCGTCGGTGTCCTCAAAGTCGGCAAACGGGTCCTCGCCGTCCTCGTTCACGGACAGCAGAAATTCACGATTGACCTTACAAAGACGGTTTTTGCACAGATTTGCCGTGATGCGCTTCACCCAGCCGACGTATGCCTGCGGATCGGACAGCGCGCCGAGCTTCTGATAGACGGCGATCAGTATTTCCTGCGTCGTGTCCTGCGCCGCCTGCTCGTCGCGCAGCATCTTCAGACAATTGTAATACACCATATCCTGCACGTCGGCAAGGATGCGGTTCATCGCCTCTCCGTCGCCGTTCTGCGCCGACCGCACGTCCGCGGCGATCGCCGTGAATGCCCGTTTTTCGCTCATGATTCCTTATCCCTCTGCTGTTATTATACTCCGAATCGCTCTGTTTGCAACGCCTTTCGGCTCACCGCGCAAAGATCAGCCCCTGCATCATTCCGTTGCTCGGCAGACCGCGCGCGTCCAGATGGCACAGATTGATCAGCTCAAACGTCTGCGGCGTTCCGCTTACTTCTGCGAGCGATAGCGTGACGGTGCGCTGCGTATAGGCCTGCACCGGGCTGAAGATCGATTCGTTGACGTCGATCCGGAACCTGCCCTGCTCCGTGGTGATAAGGATATAGGTCGTTTGGGAAACCCATCCGAAATTCACGTTCCGGTCGGACCGGTTGTCAACGGTCAGAATGCAGGTCGTTTCATCCGGCTGC
Source organism: Clostridia bacterium (assembly GCA_017438865.1). Classification (GTDB taxonomy): domain Bacteria; phylum Bacillota; class Clostridia; order Christensenellales; family CAG-138; genus UBA3792. The sequence goes on along the minus strand of JAFRUN010000038.1, from coordinate 10,507 downwards.
TCCAGCGTCAGAAAGACGTCTTCAGAGCAGATCTGCTGTGCCCAGCCGCCCTGCGCCGGTTCGACCGGCTCCGCGCCCTGCTGCGGTTCGACCGGGTTTGCGGCCTGCTGCGGCTCGACCGGGTTTACGGCCGGCTGCGGCTCGACCGGATTTACGACCGGCTGCGGCTCGACCGGCGTGACCGTAAACACGACAGACGCGTTTTCCTCCGGAGCGGCGGCGCTTTGTTCGCTGCGTTCAAAAGCGCCCGGCAGCACCAGAACGGCAAGACAGATGCAGGAGAGGATCAGCGCGGTTGCGCCGAGACCTTTCTTTTTGTTCTTGCCGAACAGGGAGAACAGCGCCAACAGCGCAGCCCCGAGGCAAAACGGGACGCCGACCGCCACGAACGCCCTGCTCATCGAAAGGATCATCGGATGCGCAGTCTGCGGCATCCAGGCGGTGAGCAAGCCGCTGCGCAGCAAAACGATGATAACGGTCGACCACGCGGTATACAACGCGACGATAAAGGAAAAAACGTTCAGAAAGGTCTGGCGTTTGACCGGCGTCGGCTGCGGCGCAGTCGGCGCGGCCGGTGCGGCGTCGGTGCCGCAAGCGGGGCATACGGTCTGGTTTTCGGGGATCTGTTTTCCGCATTTGGAACAATACATGGTTTCTTTCTCCTTTCAATTCTGCAAGAACGGATCGTTCTTTTCTTTTGTTTTCATACAGCAGGACACGGCGCCGCTGCATTTGGTTTTATTCCCGACAGGTTTTTTTTGAAATTCCCGTTCGGGACCCCCTGCGTCCTCCCGCCGCCGCGCTGCGACGCTGGAAAGCATCGCCGTTTTTTGCGCGGGCGGCAGCGCTTTTCGCTCCGCATCCCACAGGAGGCATTGCCGGATCCATTCATAAAAGGTCATCGCCGCTCTCCTTTCCTCTTTCTGCTCAACAGGACAGGAACAGACCGCGTTTGGTTTTACCCGCATAAAAAAATCCGATCACGCAGCAGTATCCCCTGTCTGCGGCTTCGCGGCCCGCGCTTGAACCGGCGCGACAGCGCCGTTTTGATCGCGGGAATACCGTTTCCGGGTGCCGGCCGTTTCATATTGCAATGCTCTGTTCAATTCATACCTGCGTATTATATTGACGCGCGAGATCAGTTCTTTTCTTCATTTGTTGATAGAATTCATCCGTTTTCATTAAAAATAACCGCCTTGATGCTTTAAAACATCAAGGCGGTTGATAAAACGGGTTCTTTTCCCGTGATTTTCGGGAACGGCCGCCCGGTTTTCCGCCGGATGATCAGCGCGCCGTATGGACATTGTAAACGCTCATTCCGCCGTCCTGCCGGTTCTGCGAAACAGCGAAACGAGATATGCCGCAATGCCGAATACCGCAAGCGCTATGCCGGCGATCCAATAGACGAGCGTCAGCGGGTTCGTGGTGCCGTAGATCTCCAGCGCCCCGGAAACGAGACTTCCGACGGTCAGCGTCGCGATCCCTGCGTGACAGACGCCGCGCGCAAAGCGGTTCGGATACGGCGCGCGCAGCATCGTGATGATCAGCAGCGGCAGCACGCCGAGCACGAGCGGGAACACGAAGGCATAGAGCATACCGTAGGAATAGACGCCGTGGCTGAACAGTTCATAGACTGCGCCGAACAGCACGCAGAACAGGGCTGCGAAAAGGTCGATTAAGATCAGCTTCTGCTGCGCATTCAGTTTATGCGCCGTAACCGATGTAGACAATGTCGCTCACGCTCCTTTCGCTGGATCTTCTGCCGTTTGCGGGGTTGTTGACGAGATTTCCGAGGAACACCATCGAGGACGAGCCGCCGCCGTCGAGGTTGTAGGCGGTCTTGCAGCCGATCGATTGCAGAAACGTTGCAAGCTCATAGAGGGAAAGCCCGTCGCTGTCGCTTGTGCGCCCGTCCGCCACGACGAACACATAGTGCAGCCCGTCGATCACGCCGATCGCCGTGCGCGGGTTGCTTGCCATCGCCCTGCCGACCTCGTCGTTCTCCGAAACGGCGACCGCGCCGTTTTCCACAAGCGCCGGGCCGAAGCTGAGCACGTTCCACGCGCCGGACGCCAGCAGTTCCTCCGCGGTGATTTCATCTTCGCTGACAATGCCGAACGAGCCGTCCCGATAGATCACCAGGTCCTCCCCGCCGCCCGGCGTGCTGCGGTACAGCACGCCGCTGCGGATCACATAGCCGGATCGCTGCGCGCCGTAGTAATCGCCGTTGATCGCAAGGATCGCGTTGACCGATGCCGCCGTCGCCGAGGTTTTTGCGGTGATGTTGCGTCCGTAGCTGTTCTCGGCAAACGCGGTTTTAAGATACTCCGCCGAAGAAAGCCGCACGTCCGCAACGTAGACGGTCGTTTCATAAAGCCGGTACGTTTTAAGCTCTACGGAAATGTTCCCGTCCGAATAGGTCGTATCGGTCGCGACCGGCTCGTTCGGGACCGGTTCCTCCGCTGCTTCGGATTCTTCCGCAAGGATCGCGATCGTTTCCGTTTCCTCTGCGGTTTGCAGTTCGATCGCCTGCGCCGCAGGTTCCTCCGCCGCGGTCGCATACACGCGTCTGATCAGGAACGTATCCGCCAGAAGATATCCTGTGAACAGCAGCAGCGCAAGTCCGAACAGGACCGCAAAACCGTGCCTGGGGATCTTCATAATCCTTCACCTCTCTTTTTCTTGCCTATATCATACGGCGTCAACCCTAAACGAACCTAAATCCGCAAAACTTTTTCGTGCTTATTTTCCCGGTATATGATATAATGCAGAAAACATCTTCGGGAGGAGCGGTATGCGCCTGTTGTTTGCGGAAGACGAAAGATCGCTGTCGCGCGCGGTGTGCGCGATATTAAAAAAGAACAACTATTCCGTCGACGCGGTCTATAACGGCGCGGACGCGCTGGATTACCTTGCGACCGAGAACTACGACGGCGTGATCCTCGACGTGATGATGCCGAAGGTCGACGGATTCACGGTCCTCCGGCGCATGCGCGAAGCCGGAAACAAAACGCCGGTTTTGATGTTGACCGCGCGTTCCGAGATCGACGACAAGGTGTTCGGGCTCGATTCCGGCGCGAACGATTATCTGACGAAGCCGTTCGATACCAAGGAGCTTCTGGCGCGCATCCGCGTGATGACGCGGCAGGCCGCGGTGCAGACCGATTCGACGCTCTGCGTCGGGAACCTGACGCTGGACGTCGCGACGTACGATATGAAAGGTCCGGACGGACAGTTCAAGCTCGCCGGAAAAGAGTTTCAGATGCTGGAAATGCTGATGCGGAACCCGAAGCGGCTCCTGTCGACCGACGCGTTTATGGACCGCATCTGGGGATATGACAGCGAAGCGGAGCAAAACGTCGTCTGGGTTTATATCTCCTATCTCCGCAAGAAGCTGGAAGCGGTCGGTGCGAACGTGAAGATCAGGGCGCAGCGCGGCGTCGGCTATTATCTGGAGGTGTCGGAATGATCGGAAAACTCCAACGCAAATTCGTGCTGGCGGCGATGCTGTCGCTGTTCATCGTGCTCGGGCTTCTGATCGGGCTGATCAACGTCCTGAATTACCGCAGTTTTATTAAGGAGTCAGACGATACGCTTTCCATGCTTGCGGAAATGAACGGGAATCCGCCCGGCGCGTTCACCTTCGGCGGAAGGGATATGCCGGAACCGCCCGACGGCGCGCGGAACGATCGGCGGCGTGGATGGAACGGCGAGCTTCCGTATCAGGCGCGCTACTTTTCGGTGACGCTTTCGGAATCCGGCGAAATCGAAAGCTCCGATCTCAAGAACGTTGTGACCGTAGACGAGCAAACGGCGCTGGAAATGGCGAAAACCGCCGCAAAGAAGGGACGCGAAAAGGGATTCTCGGGCGAGTACCGGTATCTGGGCGTACACGAGGACGCCGGAACGCGCTGGATCTTTTTGAACCGTGAGCGCGAGCATGCGACGTTCCGCACGTTCCTTTGGACGAGCGTCGGGATCTCCGCGGCGGGCTTTGTCATGGTATTTCTGCTGCTGATGCTCCTGTCGGCGCGGATCGTGCGTCCGATCGCGGTCAGCTATGAAAAGCAGAAACAGTTTATCACCGACGCGGGGCACGAGCTGAAAACGCCGATCACGATCATCCGCGCGGATACGGACGTGCTCGAGGAGGACGTCGGGGGCAGCGAATGGATCGCCGATATCCGCACGCAGACGGACCGGCTTTCCTCGCTGACCAACGACCTGATCTATCTGTCGCGCATGGAGGAGGAAGGCGCAGGACCGCAGATGCTGGATTTCCCGCTGTCCGACGTCGTTTCGGACGCCGCGCAGCCGTACCGGGCGGTTGCCAAAGCGCAAAGCAAGACGTTCTCCGCAGACGTTCAGCCGATGCTTTCCCTGCACGGCGATGAGAAATCGATCCGCAAGCTCGTTTCGATCCTTTTGGACAACGCCATGAAGTATTCGCCGGACGGCGGAAGCATCACACTGTCGCTCAGAAAGACCGGCAGGCAGATCCTGCTTTCCGTGACAAATACCGCGCCGAATCTCGAAAAGGGAAACCACGACCGGCTGTTCGACCGTTTCTACCGCGCCGACGCCTCGCGCAGCTCCGAGACCGGCGGGTTCGGACTCGGGCTGGCGATCGCGAAAGCAGTCGTCGATGCGCACAAGGGAAAGATCCACGCGATCTCGGACGGACAGTCCCTGACCGTGGAAGCGACGTTCGAGGCATAAACGAATCCGACAGAAAACAGCTCCGGTTTTTGCGCCGGAGCTGTTTGTTGTTTTCCGTTCAATGTCTGCCGAAGCCGCCGAATCCGCCGAAGCCGTAATTGCCCGCGTCCCCTTCCGTTTGGGACGACTGCGTCCACGAAAGGAAGGTCGAACCGTCCTTTTCCACCGTATAAGAACCGTTCAGCGCGAACGCGTCGGACGCGATCCAGCAGGAGGAACAGGAGCCGGAAAGCGTGAACGAAAAGATCGTATTGCCGCTTGCGTCCGCAATGCGGTATTCGCCGGAAGCGAAGCTCGTGCCGTTCGATACATAGGTGTTGACCGAACCGCTTTGCGGAGTCTGACAGATGCCGCCGAGCGCAACGATCGTGCCGCCCGTGACGGTGACCGTACCGTCCGTGTCCACCGAGCCCGCCATGCCGCCCATCTGTGCGCCGCCGAGCACCAGCACCGTGCCGCCGGTCATCAGAAAGCTGCCGTTCGAGTCGATCGCGTCCGTATCGCCGGACGGTGTGCGGATCTCGGCATAGCCGCCGTTGATGATCACCATCGGTGTCGCCGCGCCTTTGCAGGCGTTCAGTCCGTCGTCGTCGGCATAGACGTACGTCGTGCCGCCGTTCAGCGTGATCACGTTCGCTTCGAGTCCCTCGTGGGATTCGACGACGATGACCGTGCCGCCGTTGATCGTCAGCGCGTTGTCCGCATGCATGCCGTCGTCCGCAGACGTGACCGTCACGGAACCGCCGTTCACGGTGATATTGCCGAGCCCTTCGGCACCGTTTTCCAGCGCCGTCCCGCCGTTTGCGTGCAGACCGTCGTCGCCCGCACGGATCGTGACCGTGCCGCCGTCGACGAGGATCTCGTTTTCCGCCTTGATCCCTTTCGCGGAATACGTCGTTTTGGACGAATTGCCGCCGCTTGTGATCTGTACCCAGTCGCCGTATGCCGTATCGCCGGAAACGGAGGTCAGAAGGTATCCGTTCATGGCGGTGTTGACCGTCTCGCCGGTCGTGCTCGCCTTGCAGTTCGTTCCGTCCGGCACCGCGCCGCGCGTGACGATATGGAACAGGATGTTCCGGTAACCGTCCGGGATGCGGAATACGAGCCCGTAATACCCGGTGCGTCCGCTGTAAACCATCGTCTCATAGACACACTGCACGAAGAGTCCGTCGGAATCGTCGTCGTTGTAAAGATACGCATAGTAGTCGCAGGTCTCGCTGTATAGAGAGCCCGGCACGATCAGATACGTTTCCGCACCCGCCGCAGCCGTTCCGAGGTCCGCATATGAGGCGGTACAGATGTTGACGATACAGGTCTCCTCTTCGGAGATCTCAACGTTGTATGCCGCGCTGATGCCGTCGCATGCCGCGTAGATATCGACCTGTCCGCCCTGAATCGACACGGTGCCGCGCTGTTTGTCCTTCGAGGAGACGCCTGTGTTTTCGGTCTTGACGCCGTCGCTCGCCGTGGAGATCAGAATGAGATTGCCGGATTTGATCGTGACGGAATCGTTGCCTTTCAGCGCGTTGCCGACTGCGGTCACCTTGAGCGTCAGATTCTTGACGGAGAGATCGTCCTTCGATTTCACGCCGTTGTCGAATGCGGTCTCCACGATCAGCGTACCGCTGCCGGAGAGTTTAAGATCACAGGCCGCATAAATCGCGGCGTCCTCCTCAATCCCGTCCGCGCTGCCGGTGCGGAGATCGGTCACGGTGTTATAGCTGTCCTCCGCCGCTTTTACGGTGACCTCCGCGGCGTTTTGAATCAGGATCGGCGCGCCGGTCGAGCAGGAGATCGCGGCGTTATCGAGGATCAGCTTGATCTCATCTTCGTCGCCCGCGTCCACCACGATCTGACCGTCCGGAAGCGCCCCGGAGAGCGTGTACTCGCCCGCCGAAACGATCGTGTACACCGAACCGTCGGGCGTGATCTCTCCCGCCTCCGACGTGACGGAAAAATCCTCCGTCGTTTCTCTCGAACGGTCGGTCGGATCGGTCAGCGTTTCGGCGCTGTCCTGCGCGGGAGCAGCCGTACTGCCGCCCGGCGCGGCAGCGGTCGAGGAAGCGCCTGCGTTCGTCTGCACCCCTGCGCCGCACGCGGTGCAGAGAAGTGCGAATATGAGTAAAAAAGCAAATATGCGTTTCACGGTCTCTCTCCTTTCCGTGCCCTTAAAGCTGTGCCTGCTGCTCGCTGTACGGCAGCAGCGCGATCTCAAGATTTCCGTTTCTGGTGCGCAGCTCGTCGATAAACGCCTTCTCCTCCTTCGGGTCCTTCATGCGGACCAGGAACGAGAGCCGGAACATGGAGCCCATGCCGGTCGTCTTGACGCCGAGGCGCTCAGCGCTTTTCAGATACCGTCTGAACGGTTCATCGAACATATCGGTGTATTCCAGCGATTCCGGCACGGTCACCTTTAAAAGCCGCTCCTCCCGCATCGGTTTGCTGTCAAACAGATGCAGCGAAGCGAAGAGAAAGTATAAAAGCGCAAGCGCGGTCAGGATGATCACGCCGTAGGCAAGATAGCCCATGCCGTACGCGATGCCCGCGCCCATGGCGATCAGGATCGCGGCGATCTCGTCCGCCGTGCCCTGCGCCGAGCGGAAGCGGATCAAGCTGAACGCGCCGCCGATCGCGACGCCCGCGCCGATGTTGCCGTTCACAAAGGTGATGACCGCGCCGACCACAAACGGGATCAGCGCCGCAACGACGAAAAAGCGTTTGGTGGCGCGCACCCGCCGCGACATGAGCCACGCAAACAGCAGTCCCGAAACAACGGCGACGCCCGCCATCATGAAAAACTCCGAAGCGGTTACGGAGGAAGAATAGATCGAATCAAACATAACGTACTCCTTTCATCGGCACATCGAACGCCGGTATGCTTCGCCGTATTTGCTGATGCTCCCGCGTTTGATGTTCCCTTCGGAAAGAATGCGGACAAGCCACAGCGGGATCGTATCCTGCACCTTGATCTCAAGGATCGTATCGCCGGGATTCAGAAGCGGGATCCCGACCGGCGCGTGATCGAAGGACAGCGCGTCGGTGCGGTAGCGCGGATTGCGGTCGATCGTAAGCCGCAGGTCGCCGTCCGGCTCGTAATACGCGGTGCGATCGTACAGGATCATGCAGGCGGGCTCGAGCTTTTTGTAATAGTCGCGGAAATAGGTGATCTCGCGGTCGATCTGCCCGTTTTCGTCGAGGCGCAATTCTCCGGCGAAGAACCGATCGACCTCCGGCACCGTCGCCCGTATGCGGCGCTTGTAGACGATCCCGAACGCCTTGCGCTTGAGCTCCAGAAAGACCGGCGATTCGTTCGTCGCGCGTCCGTAGGCACGCAGCCGGATCTTTTCCTTGAATTCCGGCTTCTCGATCGAGGTTCGGACAAGCCGCCTGTCCGGCGTATCGTAATAGAGCGATTGGATCGTCGTCAGCCCGTACGCGTCCGGCTCCATGTGTCCCTTCAATCGTTTGCGGAAGAACTCCGTCTGCTCCGCGCTTAAAATGTATTTCCATTCGATCCGCTGCATCACGGTGATCGGCGCCTGTACGCTTTCCATAAGCGGTCCCTCTCTTTCTTTGATGGCACCATCATACCTGCACTTCCTAAAATGAAATTAAAACCGGTGAAAAATGTTTTGCTTCTTTCCGAGGCGCTGACGCGCCCCTTCGATCATGGGCGTACCGACACCAAACAAAACAGCTCCCGCAGGCACCGATCCGCAAAAAGTTGGCAGCGACAGCGCGCCGCTGCGATTGAGGGAGTACCGGCTCCAAAACAAAAGCACCCGCAAGGGTGCTTTGAGGAGGCGCTTCTCGCCTGCGGGCTCGGTCACGATTCGGCTCTGAAGCCCCACAGGGGCTTCATTCACCCCCGAATCGGCCCTCATCGAACCGGCGCTGAAGCGCCGCTTCGATTGAGGGAGTACCATCTCCAAAACAAAAGCACCCGCAAGGGTGCCTGTCGTTGTCACCTTCTTTCCCCACGTATCGTAGGTATATTCTACTACCGACGCTCCGCTTGCGTCAATCAGCTTGACAATATCGCCCTGTGCGTTGCGGAGGTAGTAGTATTCATCTCCGTTGTAGTCAACGGACACGACATTCCCGCTTGCGTCATAGCTGAACATCAGCACGTCGTTATTTTGCTGCATCAGTTGTTTTTCAAAGTGCTTAATCGCGCTTATTATCGTGTATCAAGAGAACTGCCCTCTTGACATTATAATTATAATACCTGCTAACTAATACCGAACTAACGATATTAACACAAAGGGCGGTTAGCGTGTGTTAGTAGAATCGTCCTCTTGTGTTCCCTTGTGTTCCCTTGTGTTCCGCTGTGTTCGTCACATTATCACCCAATAACTTGTTCATGCCAATGATTTTGTTTCTTAAATTCCTTAATCTGTGTCCAAATATGCGCTGGATCCAGTATTTCTTCAATGACTGCTTTTTCTCCTTGAGCTTTTGTATCAATCATTTCCAAGTAAGCACGAACCGAAGAAGCATCTATTGCGCCTCCATCGTTGAATCGTTCCACAACGACAGTAAGGAGTATTCTACCTTCACCGTCATCATCGAGTATGGTCGGAAAAACATAATCATCTTCTCTTATGCTAATGAGTTTCAAAAACGCTTCTTTTGCAATACCATTCTCAACTTGCCACTCATTCCCTGTATCTCTGCGACCTTGTCTCTCCTTCGGAATGATCGTTTTTTCTATCATCTTCCCGTAGTCTAATGCCAAATTCCAGTCATTCCGTTCTTTCAGTTGTTCTTGATCCGTTATACTGAAATCATCTTCTTTCGCGTATATAAACCAGCAGTCGTCCTCGTAGTAATAGACCTTTTCATCATTGTAGTGCTGACATATCGCAAATGCGAATAAAGGACTTTCTTCTCCGAAGCAGCTAAAATATAAAGGACTGTTTCCTGTTCTGATTTTAAATAAAATTCTGCCTTGATCGTCTGCTTCAATTATTTCTATCTTAGTTCCAATTTGATTGCAACCGGGTACGCTGAACGTCGCCATTGTAAAAAGGGCTGTTTCGTTTCCCGTGTACGGCCCCGGAGTCCCCATATTGAAAATGCAACCGGAAAATGAGCTTAGTGCGATTAGTATTACCAAAGCGGTCATCTGCCATTTATTGACTCTTCTCATGTTTTATATACCTTCCTATACGTATTTGGGATATTTGAGTCTTAGAAAAAGAATAACAGCTTTAATATCTCTTTTCTCAAATTCATTTCTTATTGAAGCCATAAAGCTTATCACCTCTAGTGCCTAATTATGGTAATATATATATTATATCGTAATACTTCTATTTTCACAACAAGCTAGACATAGTTTCGCTAAGCATCTGTCGATACCGGAATATTGCTTATATTCAGACAGGGAAAACCATAAAGATGAAATTGTGTTTTTAAAAACTGTGTCCACTTTGTGTCCACTTTCGAAAACGAGCACAAGCCGAGATAGAAAAAAGCCCAAAAACACTGAGGTTTTTGGGGCTTCTTCTGGAGGCGCTTCTCGCCGCGGGCTCGGTCACGGTTCGGCTCTGAAGCCGCACTGCGGCTTCATTCACCCCCGAACCGGCCCTCATCGAACCGTGCGCTGACGCGCCCGCTTCGCTGAGGGAGTACCATTTCCAAAACAAAACACACCCATTCGGGTGTGTTTTGTTTTGGAGGCGCCACCCGGAATCGAACCGGGGATGAGGGTTTTGCAGACCCGTGCCTTACCGCTTGGCCATGGCGCCGAAACCTGTATGAAAAAGCGGCTGCAGCCGCCTTGTTT
>JAFRUN010000037.1 GCA_017438865.1 Clostridia bacterium | reverse complement strand
CGCCGCCTTCGTGTAGATGCCGCCGCCCACGCGCGCGAACAGCGCCATAAACGAAGCGCCCATGCCGTTCATGACCATGATGTTGCCGATCTGCACCGCGTCGCGAACGCCGAACACATAGTACAGGAGGAAATACCACAGCGTAACGTCAAGGATGCCGAGCGCGACGACCGTGAAGCCCATGACCGAGCCCGCCGAGAACGCAACGCGCAGCCCGCGATTCAGTCCCTCGCTTGCCGCCTGCGCGGTGCGCGAATTCGCGTGCGTCGCGATCTTCATGCCGATAAAGCCCGCCAGAAGCGACCAAACGCCGCCGGTCAGAAATGCAAACGGCGTAAAGTGCGACAGCAGACCGCCCTTCGTCGCAAACGCAAGGACCATCAGCACGACGAAGATGACGCCGAATACCGGCAGAACCGTCTTGTACTGCCGCCGAAGATATGCGTTCGCACCCTCGCGGATCGCGCCTGCGATCTTCTTCATCAGGTCGGTGCCTTCCGAGAAGGACAAAACCTTTTTGGTTTGCAAAAGCGCATAAAGCCCCGCGAGCGCAGCGCCGATGAAACCGATCCAGAACAATGTTTCCATAATGACCTCTCTTTTCTGTTATTTTGATATGTTCATGCTGTTTTGAACAGCGTAAACGTTTACGAAACGGTTAGAAAAATATTCGACGTCTGCCGTCTTGTCGGTCCGGCGGATGCCGGAGGCGACAAACGTCGAAAGAAACCTGAAAATCAGGCGGTCTTTTTCTTCCTGCGAAGAACGAATACGACCGTGCCGGCGATCAGAATCGCCGCGGCGGCGCCGAGCGCGATCCAGAGCCCCGTAAGGTCCTTCTTCTCCGCGGTCTGCGGTTCTTCCGCGGGCTGCACGGGCTGCACTTCCGTCGGCTCCTCGGCTGCTTCCGCCTTTGCATGCGCGATCGTGAAGCGGTCGATCACCGTGTAGTCGCCGCAGTTTTTGATGTTCGCGTCGCCCGCTTCCGTCCGCTGATATGCGGTGACGGTAAGCCCGTCCGCCGTGACCTCAACATAGGTGAAATACTGCCGCTCGTCGTTCTGTCCGCCGGTCCGGAAGTCCAGAAGGTCGTCGATCTCGCCGCCGTACTCGTCAAACTTCATGCCCATCGGACTGGTCGTCACAAAGGTCGTCGCTTCCCCGACCTGCGCCTTTTCACCGTTTCCGTCCGCGGTCGCGCGGAAATAGTTGTGGATATGCCCGTTGAAGAACAGATCGACGTCCAGCTCCTCGCACATCTTTTCAAGGAACGCCGTCGCCGCGTCGTCCTTCTGCACCAGTCCCGCGTGCGCAAGCACGATGCGGTACGAACAGCCGGACGCATCGAACACTTCCTTTGCCCACGCCTTTTCCTTCTCGTAGAAGTTCAGCTTGTCCCGCGAAGCGTCCGCGCCGTCGATCCCCGTGTACGGTTCGGTGTTCAGAATGACGAAGCAGACGTCGCCGACGACAAACGATGCCGTCGTTTCATGCAGCATTTCGTCGTCGATGCCGTTCGGCAGGTTCGTGCGGCCTTTGAAGTGCGAATAGACGACGTCGCCCTTGGACTCGTGGTTGCCCGGAACAAACGCCGTCGGCGTCGACGCGAGCGTGTCGCCGAGCTGATCGAACAGGAACGACCATTGCTGCATCGTGTCGTCCTCGGTCAGATCGCCGAGATTCACGACAAAGTCCGGATGCAGGGTGTCGGTCAAAAACGCCTTTTGCGTATACAGCCACGGGAGGTACCCCTCCTCGTTCGTGGACTGCAGGTCGGAGATCAGAACAAACGAGAACGTTTCGCCCTCCGGCAGCGTACGGAACGCATGCACGTCGCTCCGGTAATCCGCCGCTCCGTCGTTCGTGACCGCCATATACTCATATGCCGTGCCCGGCTTGAGATCCTTGAGATCGACCGAATAGCTTGTGAATGTGCCGTGATCGCCGCGCACGTTGACGCGCTCGATCTCCGTGACCGGAACGGACGTCCAGTTGGATTCGCCGGCAAGCCGGATGCGCAGCTCGGCATTCAGCCCTTCCGCCGCGGTGATCCAGTTGAGATTCATTTCCGAAACGGTCGCGCCGGGCGTGAGTGTGATCTGCTCCGGAATGTAGCGGACCGTTTCCGAAACGACATCCAGCCGCAGTGTGCCCTCTGACGGGAAGGTATAGTTCGTTCCGTCGATGTTGAAAACGCAATAGTAATAGTATGTGCCGACCTCGGGCGACAACGCGGCGGCAAGGCCCGTTTCGCTCGCGGTCATCGGAACGGTCTCCGTACATGCCGAGCGCTTCTTGCCCGTGCCGTATTTCACGGACGCGTCCGTCACGGAGCGTCCCTCCGGCAAAAGCACCAGCGCCTCGATCACCGCCGGATCGCCTGCGATCGCGCTGTTGGTCATCGGCTCGGCAAGCCGCACCACGGGCGCGTCGATTCGAAGGTCCGCTTCGATGCGCGCCTGCATATCGGTCGCGGTTTCAAACGCTTTGATCATCGGATAGCCGTTCTGCTCATCGCCGATCCAGGTCCAGACCGTGTCGAAATCCCATCCGAGCCGTTCATACAGCGCTTTGCCCGCGATCTCTTCCGCAGGAACAACCGTGTACGCGGCTGCTTCTGGATGGCTGGCGGAAACGCCGCCCAGAAGGCGCGTGCCCGCAAAAACGGTATTGTCGTGGATGTGCGAACCGGAATCGCCGCTGTAGTTTCCGCAGAGATAGCCGATGTTCTGGCTGTCGTCGCCGCCGTCGATCACCTTGAGCAGCATAACGTTGTTGTCGATCGCCGTGCCGCCCTTCAGGTTGCCCACGATTCCGCCGACGCTGTCCGCATCCTCGCCGAGAACCTTGATCGAACCGCCTGCATAGCAGTTCACGACCTGTCCGCCGCCGGAGCAGGAAGCGGTGATCCCGCCCGCCGCGCCGTTCTCGTTGCCCTTGCCGCGCACCGTGATGTCGCAGTACACGAAGCAGTTGCGCGCGATGCCGTAATAGCCGTTGTCGTTGCGCTTGATCTTGCCCGCAAGACCGCCCGCGTTCTTTTCCCGGCAGTCGATCGTGCCGGTGCAGACGACGTTGTCCGCGTCGCCGTACAAGCTGCCCGCAAGGATGCCGCAGGAAGCGCTGCCGACGATCTCCGCGTCGAGGATCGCGAGGTTTTTCACAAAACCCTCGCCGAAATCGTGTCCGATGTTGCCGAACAGACCGCAGTATTTTGCTCCCATGCGGACGACGCGCAGGTTTTTGATCGCATGTCCCTGTCCGTCGAACGTGCCGAAGAACGCGCAGTGCACGCTCTCGTTTTCGTCCGCATCGGCAAGCGCGCCGATCGGCGGGATATACCCCTTTGTTTCCGTGCCGGTTTTTTCCGTGAGGATCGCGCCGATCTTTTCGTTCAGCGGCGCCATGTCAAGGTCCTGTGTGAGGACATAGGTCCCGCCGCAGGGCGCGTCGGGCGCGCCGTCGCCGTTCGTATCCTCCGGCTTCCACATGCCGGTCATAAACAGAAGCTGTTCGGGTTTGGAAATCAGATAGAAGCCGGAATCCTTATCAAAGTCCGGCAGTTCGGCGCCGAGCGACAGAAGCGTGTCTGTGCTCCAGAGATCCTGTTCCCACCAGGATTCCTCTTCTGCCGCCGCGGGAACGGAAAACAGCCCGCAGATCAGAAAAGCTGCCAGAATCAGGGGCAAAAAACGTTTCATGTGCTTTCTCCTTTCTGCGTGCTGTCGTTTCGGGAATCCGCGAAGGCGGCCGCATGGACCGCCTCCGCGTTGTCATTCGGATTATGCAATCGGCTCGAATTCCACGCCGTCGGTGGACTTGCCGCTTACTTGAGCTGCCAGGAGATCCATCGCGACCGTATCTTCGATGTCGTCGGCGACCTTCTGCTTGAATCCGTCGGGCGTGTCCTTGATCGTGAACACGGTGTAGTCCTCGACGGGTTTCAGTTCATAGTCCTCCTCGGTGCCGTCCGCGTACTTGACGCGCAGCGTCATTGCGCCGAGCTTCGCAGTTTCGCGATAGACATACGCAAACACCTCATGCGGCTTGCCCTCTACGCTCTCGTCCTCGGTCGGGATCATGCCGTCCACAACGGTCTTGAAAATGTTTTTGCCCTTGTCCTCGCCGTTCGGGAACAGATAGACCTTTTCGATCTCTTTGCCGGACTTGTTCTTGAGCATCAGATGCAGACCGGTGTAGCCCGCGGGAACCTCCGTCATTACGTAAGGATAGATACCGTCGGTTGCAACACCCGCTTCCACAAGCGCGTCCATTGCCGCGATGTCCGCAGGATCATCGTTCGGCTCATGCTTGATATCGTCCGCCGTCGTTCCCTTCAGCGAGATCTTGTCGTACTTGGCAAGCGCGCCGAGGTCTGCGGTCATGCTGGTGCCGTCATCGAATTCCGCCTGGATCGTGTAGCTTTCGGACGCTTTGCGAATGATATAGATATTCTTCTCATAGTTCGCCTCGTCGGCGTCTTTGTCCAGCCACGGTTCGTCAAAGATGGGAACGTACAGATCGGCGAAGAGCTCGGGATTTTCCGGCGTCTCATAGATATAGAGCGCGTTGATCGTCTTGCCGGTCTTGTTCTTGATGTTCAGCACGAGCGCAACGTACCCTTCGGGGATCTCGTATCCTTCGGGTACGGTTGCGGCGGGTTCTTCACCGGGTTCTGCGGGTTCGGCGGGCTCTTCGGGCGCGGGCACCGGGATCATCGCCTCCGCCGCTCTGAGCGCCTCAACGGTTTCCGCGTCGACGTCGACCGTCGCATAAGTCGGATACCACTGGTCGACGATAAGGCCCTTTTCGAGCGATTCCGCAAGATAGTCGACCGGCTCGGGTACGCCGTCGTCATACTGGACCTTGATGTCGTCCGGATCCTCCGCGTTCTTCAGCGAGATCTCATTCGGCAGATTGCCGCTTGCATCCGCCTTGAACCAGTCGTCGATCGGGTAGGTGATCGTCGTACCGTCGTCGAACACGACGTCGATCATGTAGTTGTCGGCGTGCGGACGGATGAAGCACTTGAAGAGATACATGCCGCCTTCCTTCGCCTTGCCGCTCATGAGGACGTCCATCTTCTCGCCTGCCGGCGTGTAGAGATAGTCGATCATGTTGTTGTACGCCTTGGGATCGCCGCCCTCTTCATAGAAGTAGAACTCCTTGATGCCCTTGCCGGTCTTGTTCTTGAGCTCGACCGGGATCAGCTCGTAACCGGGATAGAAGTTGTCGGCGGTCTTGCCGAGCGCGGCTACGAGGTCGCAGATCGGTTTGTCCTCGTCCTTGACCGGTTCATGCTCCCAGTTGGCGACGTCCGCGCCCTTCTTCAGAGAGAGCTCGTCGTACATGGCAAGCGTACCGACGTCCCAGGTCACGGTCGTTTCATCCTCGAACACGACGATGACTTCCATCTCTCTGCCCGCTTCACGGACAATGTAGATGAACTTCTCATAGTTGGCTTCGTCTGCGTCCTTGTCCTTCCAGCCCTCTTCGACCACGCTGTTCAGCTTCTTGGCATAGAGGCCTTCGCCCTTTTCGGAGATGTAGAGCGCCTTGATCGTCAGACCGGTCTTGTTCTTGATCTGCAGCGCAAGACCTTCATAGACGACCGCCGGTTCGGGCTCGGGCTCGGGCTCGGGCTCG
>JAFRUN010000036.1 GCA_017438865.1 Clostridia bacterium | reverse complement strand
GCTGGATCGTGCCGCACTGCCAGGTGCGTCCGAGACAGTCCTCGATGTGGAAGTCGAGCTTCGGACCGTAGAACGCGCCGTCGCCCTCGTTGATGACGAAGTCCTTGCCCATCTCGGTGATCGCTTCCTTCAGCACGTCCTGATTGTGCTCCCACTCCTCCACGGTGCCGATATGGCTCTCGGGCATGGTGGACAGCTCGACCGTATAGTTCAGACCGAAGGTGGAATATACCTCGTCGAACAGACGCACGACGTTCTTGATCTCGTCCTTCATCTGCTCCGGCGTCATGAAGATGTGCGCGTCGTCCTGCGTGAAGCAGCGCACGCGGAACAGTCCGCGCAAAGCGCCTGAAAGCTCGTGGCGGTGCACAAGACCGAGTTCGCCGCAGCGCAGCGGCAGATCGCGGTAGGAATGCGGTTCGTTCGCGTAGACCAGCATGCCGCCCGGACAGTTCATCGGCTTGATCGCGAAATCTTCGTCGTCGATGACCGTGGTATACATATTCTCCTTGTAGTGCTCCCAGTGTCCGCTGCGTTCCCAGAGCGTGCGGCGCAGGATGATCGGAGTGGAAACTTCGACGTATCCGTAGCGCTTATGCACCTCGCGCCAGTAGTCGATGAGCGTGTTCCTTAGCTGCATGCCCTTCGGCAGGAAGAACGGGAAGCCCGGACCTTCGTCGAGCAGCATGAAGAGGCCCAGGTCCTTGCCGAGCTTTCTGTGGTCGCGCTTCTTCGCTTCCTCGATGCGGGTGATGTACGCGTCGAGGTCCGCCTTCTTTTCAAACGCAGTCGCGTAGATACGCTGCAGCATCTTGTTCTTTTCCGAGCCGCGCCAGTACGCGCCCGCAACGCTCATCAGCTTGATGTTTTTGACCTTGCCGGTACTTGCAACGTGCGGACCCGCGCACAGGTCGACAAACTCGCCCTGGCGATAAAAGCTGATCGCCTCGCCCTCGGGCAGGTCCTCGATGAGCTCAACCTTGTACGGTTCGCCCTTCTCTTTCATGAACGCAATCGCTTCCTCGCGCGAGAGTTCAAACCGCTCCAGCTTGTGGTTTTCGTTGACGATGCGGTCCATTTCCTTCTCGATCTTCTTGAAATCCTCGGTCGTGAAGGGCTCCGGCGCGTCGAAGTCGTAATAGAAGCCGTCCGCGATCGCGGGACCGATGGCAAGTTTCACGTCCGGATACAGGCGCTTCACCGCCTGCGCAAGGATGTGCGAGCCGGTATGCCGGTATGCCCAGCGTCCGTCCTCATCCTCCCAGGTCAACAGCTTCAGTTCGCAATCCTTTTCGATCGGGCGGAACGCGTCCGCGCGCTCTCCGTCGATCGCGCAGCACAGCGTCGCTTTTTTGAGACCGTTCGAGATCGCGCCCGCAATGTCCAGCGCGCTCATGCCGTTCTCGAATTCCCGTTTCGAGCCGTCGGGGAACGTAATAATCATATCCATACCTCCATTTCAATAAAAAAGCGCCCCTCTGTACGAGGGACGCATCGTTTGCGTGGTTCCACCCTGTTTGGTGCTCTTTTTCGCTGTAACGGGCGAGCCCGCTTCGATCCTCCGGCGGTCTTCACGCTGTACTCCGTGCGGCGCTCTCACCCTCCGCCGCTCGCTTTCCGAAGCCGATAAACGCTACTGCTTCCGAATTCGTTTCAAAGACAGAGACATTATACCACAAGCCGCGCGTTTGTCAACAGGATTTTGGGGAACATAAATTGACACGATTTTGCATGTATGCTATCATTTTTATATCACAGAGAACGGGAACGGACGAACGCCGAACGGCACACACCCTCCCGTGCGGAAAGGCATTTCCATGAAAAAGCGCATCCTCGCATCGGTCCTGATCCTCCTGTTGCTTTCGGTTCCTCTTCTTGCCGTGCACGCGGAGGACGACGGTTCGGAACGCGACGCCGAGCAGTTCGGCGAAGGCGCCGTCGTCGAGCGCGACGAAAGCGGCAATCCGGTGTCCGTCAACGGATGCCCCGTTTATCCGGTCCGCGCCGGAATCAACCTGCGCTCGAACAAGGATGCGTTCGAATTCAATATCCATTTCACGGAGTACCCGTTCTGGCAGAGCGCGACGCAGTACGACGGCAATCTCGCCGTGATGTCGCTGGCGATGGCGCTCTCCGCAAACCGCGCTCTGAAATCCTCGGAGACGTCGAAAAACGGTTACGATCCGTCTCTGCATCTGGAAAAGTTCCTTACGGACGCCGGATTCACACACATTCGCAAGGACGATTATTCCAAGGAGACCAGCATGTATACGATCTCCATGGCGATGGGCGCGAAACGAATGGAAAAGGACGGCGAGGAACCGTTCACGCTGATCGCCATCGGCGTTTGCGGCGGCGGATACGGAAACGAATGGCAGTCCAACATGACGCCCGGATACGGCGAGCTGCACGAGGGCTTTCTGTCCGCGGCGCAGCTGGTGATCGACCGGCTTGCGGGCTATATCCTGACCAACAACGTCAAGGGAAACGTCAAGATCTGGATCTCCGGTTTCAGCCGCGCCGCCGCCGTTTCGAACGTGACGGCGGGGCTTCTCGTGCGCGACGGCATGTTTGACAAGGAGGACGTCTACGCCTACACGTTCGCGACGCCCGCCGCCGTGCACAACGCGCCGCAGACCGGATACGAAAACATCTTCAACATCCTGAACCCGATGGACGTCGTGCCGCAGGTCATGCCCTACGACTGGAGCTTCTCGCGCTTCGGAACGGACCTCTTTATTCCCGTCACGGAGTTCTCCTCGGTCGGAGAGACCTTTACCTTTTCCCGCGCGGCGTTCGCCCGGCGCACCTTCGGGATCGAAGCGAATTACAGCCCCTCGCTGAACCTTCGCATGCGTCTGCTGCTGTCCATGATTCTGGAGGTGGCGAAGAACCGGGAGCAGTACAACGCGCATCTGCAGCCCGCCGTGGTCGGGATCATGCAGGATATGCACGCATCGAATCTGCTTTCGACTGTGCGCAGTCTGCTGCTGACCGTGAAGGACGACGGCGCGGAAGGAAGAATGAACGTGGATACCCTGGTCGATTACATCTTTCGCGTGTTCGGAAACGTCCTGACGCGCACGGAGCTCAGCGAAGCCAATCAAAACACCGGCAACATCGCGCTCCGGCTGTTCAACGAGCACTGCGAGGACGCGTACCTCGCGAACATCGACCTGATTCGCGCCGGGCTGTTTGAGGACGACTTTTCGTTTACCTATGTCTTCATCCGCGGTCCCGTCAGCGTGTCCCTGACGCGCGCGGATATCCCCGGATACAAGGTCGTGCTGTCCGCCGAAGGCGGGATCCGTTCCGACACCGTTGTGAACGATCCCGAAAGCGGTCTTCTGTCCTCCGCGGAGATCACCCGCCGCTATTATATGGAGCGGATCGGCGAAACGAGCGTCGTCGCCGTCCCGCGCGACGCCGATTTCGTGATCGAATGGGAGGCGCAGGACAGCGGCACCGTCGAAACCTGCATCGCGGACTGTTCCGTGCACGCTTCCGCGCGATATGAAGGCGCGGCGTGTGCGCCGCAGCGTGTCCGGAAAGGCGACGCCGGCATTGCATACCGCTCGCAGACGGACGACGGCGTCCTTTCGGACGGCTTTGAACCGAAGACCTTTACCGCGGCGGAGATCGCGTCGTTCATGGGCATCGATTCGGTCGGCGTCAACTGGCGTGTCTCGCTGATGCTCTTCGCCGCACTCGCCGGCATTCTCATCACGGTCCTGATCTGGTTCTTCCTGCTTTTGAACCGCACGCGCAAAAAGCCCGGCGTACCCGTCTGGCTGTGTCTGTGCATCTTCTGCGTCGCCATGCTCGAGGCGGAGCTTGCGTTCTGGTTCTTCGCAGACCACACGAACCTGCGCATGCTCTGGAAAATGATCCTCGGCGCAGCGCTGCTCGTCATCTTCCTGATCCGGCACCGGCGGTCCAGGCGCACGCTCCTCATGCTGCCCGGATTCTTCATGCTGATCGCGGCGGACGTCGTGATGTGTCTGTACTTCCTGCAGGGCGCGATCCTGTTCATGGCGGCGCATGTGCTCCTGATCGCTGCGTTCCTGTACCGGTCCCCGATGCCGCTGAAAATGTGGATCCAATGGTTTGTGGTCTCCGCGATCGCTTCCGTGCTGATCGTATTCGGCTTTACCCGGAAAATCGGATCGCTCGCGTGGGGCGCTGCGGCATACGCGGTCATCCTGCTGCTGATGAACTACACCGCGGGCGGACAGCTGCCGCGCGTGCGGTTCGCCGCACGGCTGTTCCTTCTTTCGGAAGCGATCCTGCTGATCTTTATGACCGTGTTCGACGAACCGATCCTGCACATCCTTTCCGTTCTGATGTTTGATATCGGGCTTCTGATGATCGCCGTCAGCAAGGTCGGCGTCGAGCAGCCGCAGGAGACCGCCGCCGAACAACCGTCTCCGGAACCGGAGGAAGCTCCCGCGCCGGAGGAAACGCCTGCGCCGGAGGCAACGCCTGCGCCGGAGGCAAACTGATCGCAAAAACGCAAAACGAGCAGGCAAACGCCTGCTCGTTTGATTTGCTGCCGTTTATACGCGTTCCACGGAAAGCGTGATCGCGTTCCCGTTCAGATCCCAGTCCTTCGTGTAGCCGAACGCGCCCTCTTCGACGCTTTCGGCAAGCGTGTCCGCCTTGACGCCGTCCGCAAATTTCACCAGAACGCGCGCCGCTTCGCCGCCGCCCGCATACCCGATGCGGATGTGGTCCGCGACCTCGAAGCCCGCTTCCTTGCGCATCGTCTGCAGCTTCGAGACGAGCTCGCGCATCAGACCTTCTTCGATCAGTTCCGGCGTCAGGTTCGTGTCGAGCACGACGGTCACGCCGCCGCCCTGTTCACTGACGAGCCCTTCCTTCTGCTGGGTGGAAACCAGCACGTCGTCCGGCGAAAGCACGACCTCCGTGCCGTCGACCGTAAACGTGTAATTTTCGCCCGCATGATGCGCTTTTACGATCGCGTCGCCGTTTTCCGCAAGGTGCGCGCTGATCTTTCCGAGGAGCTTTCCGTAGCGCGGTCCCAGAGTACGGAGCTGCGGCTTGACCTTGTAGCTCATCAGCGCGTCCGCGTTCTCGATGAACGCGACTTCCTTGACGTTCAGCTCCTCCGCCGCGATCGTCGCGGCACGTTCGGAAAGCGCTTCGCCCTGGACGTACATCTTCGAAAGCGGCTGACGCGTCTTCATGCCCGCGCTGCTTCTGGCGCTTCTGCCCACCGTGACGATGTTCAGTACGCGCGCCATCTCTTCCTCGAGTCCGGCGTCGATGAACGAATCGTCCGCTTCGGGATAATCGCAAAGGTGCACGGACATCGGCGCGGTTTCGTCCACGCTGCGCACGATGTTCTGATAGATCGCTTCCGTCATGAACGGACAGAACGGCGCGGTCAGAAGCGTCACCGTCTTCAGAACGGTATAGAGCGTCATATACGCCGCTTCCTTGTCATCCGTCATCTCGGCGCCCCAGTACCGGTCGCGGCAGCGGCGCACATACCAGTTACTAAGCTCGTCCGCGAAATCGATCAGTTCTCTGCCCGCCTCGGTGATGCGGAACGCCTCGAGATTGCCGTCGACGCGTTTCGTGAGCGTCTGCAGCCGTGAGAGGATCCAGCGATCCATCAGCGAAAGGTTTTCGCGCTTTAAGGTGTGCTTCGTCGGATCGAACCCGTCGATGTCGGCGTACAGTACATAGAACGCGTAGGTGTTCCAGAGCGTGCTCATGAACTTGCGCTGATATTCGCTGACCGCTTCGCCCGAGAAGCGTGACGGCAGCCACGGCGCGGATGCCGTATAGAAATACCAGCGGACCGCGTCTGCGCCCTGCTTGTCGAGCACGTCCGCGGGCGCGATGACGTTGCCGATATGCTTGGACATCTTCTTGCCGTCCTTGTCGCACACGAGACCGAGCACGACGCAGTTTTCAAACGGCGCCTTATCAAACAGGCAGGTGGCGACCGCCATCAGCGTATAGAACCAGCCGCGCGTCTGATCGACCGCTTCGGAAATAAACGCGGCGGGATAGCGGCGCTCGAACTCCTCTTTGTTTTCAAAGGGGTAGTGCCACTGCGCAAACGGCATGGAACCGGAATCGAACCAGCAGTCGATGACGACCGGCTCGCGCTTCATGATCTTTCCGCACTCCGGACACACGACCTCGACCTGATCGATGTAGGGCTTGTGCAGCTCGATGTTCTCCGGGCAGTTGCGGCTCATGGCTTTGAGCTCGGCGCGGCTTCCGATCACATGAACGTGACCGCATTCGCACATCCACACCGGCAGCGGCGTGCCCCAGTAACGCTCGCGGGAGATGCCCCAGTCGATGACGTTCTCGAGGAAGTTGCCCATGCGGCCCTCGCCGATCGTCTCGGGGATCCAGTTGACCGATTTGTTGAACGCGATCAGCTTGTCCTTAACCGCGGTCATTTTGATGAACCAGCTTTCGCGGGCGTAATAGATCAGCGGCGTGTCGCAGCGCCAGCAGAACGGATAGCTGTGCTCGAACGGGAGCGCCGCGAAGAGCTTCCCGCTCTCTTTAAGCGCTTCGAGGATCGGCTTGTCCGCGTCCTTGACGAACAAACCGTCCCACGGCGTACCGCCGCACATATGCCCGGACGTGTTGACAAGCTGGAGGAACGGCAGATCCCAGACCTTGCCGACGCGGTTGTCGTCCTCGCCGAACGCGGGCGCGATATGCACGACGCCGGTGCCGTCGGTGAGCGTGACGTAATCGTCCGCCACGACGCGGTAGCCCTTCTTTCTGCCGAACTTCACGGGCAGGTCGAACAGCGGTTCGTATTCGGTGCCGACCAGCGATTCGCCGGAGAAGGTTTCCGTGATCTCCGCGTTTTCGCCGAGCACGGAGCTTACCAGCGCTTCCGCCATGATATAGGTCTTGCCCTCCGAAACGACCTTGCAGTACGTTTCGTGCGCGTTGACGCACAGCGCGACGTTCGAAGGCAGCGTCCACGGCGTGGTCGTCCACGCAAGGATCGCCGTGCCGCTTCCGTCCTTCAGATAGAAGCGCGCGATCGCGGAGACCTCCTTGACGTCGTGATAGCCCTGCGCGACCTCGTGCGAGCTCAGCGCCGTTCCGCAGCGCGGGCAGTACGGCACGATCTTGTGTCCCTTATAGAGCAGTCCCTTTTCGTGGATCGTCTTGAGCGCCCACCATTCGGACTCGATATAATCGTCCTTGTATGTGACGTAAGGATTGTCCATATCGCACCAGAAGCCGACGCGGTCGGACATTTCGCGCCACTGCGATTCGTATTTCCACACGGACTGCTTGCACGCCGAGATGAACGGCTCCACGCCGTACGCCTCGATCTGCTCCTTGCCGTCGAGTCCGAGCGATTTTTCGACCTCCAGCTCGACCGGAAGACCGTGCGTATCCCAACCGGCTTTGCGCAGCACGTCAAAGCCCTTCATGGTCTTATAACGCGGGATCAGATCCTTGATGCTTCTGGTCAGAACGTGCCCGATGTGCGGCTTGCCGTTCGCCGTGGGCGGTCCGTCGAAGAACGTGAACGCCGGCTTGCCTTTGCGCCACTCCACGCTCTTTTCAAAGACGCGGTTCTCCTTCCAGAACTGCAGCGTTTCCTTCTCGCGGGAAACAAAGTCCATATCCGTACTTACTTTCTTATACATGCCTTCCTCCGAAAATAAAAATACTCCGTCCCAAAAGAGGACGAAGCTGCTCCGCGGTACCACCTCAGTTGACAGGGATCCCCCTGCCCGCTCATTGCCCCTTAACGCGGGGATACGGGATCGGCTACTGCCGGTTCGCCGAACCACTCCCGGGTGATTTTCACGCTCGCTCCGCCGCCGCCTTGCACCGAACGCGGCTCGCTGTGGGTTTTGCGGACGTTACTCGTCCCGATCAACGATTTCCGAACTATTATATCCGAAAAGATCCGGTTTGTAAAGCCCCGAAAACGCGGTTTTTTCACCGTATGCGTTTCCCTTGAAAACGGACGCGGATCGTGGTATGCTTGATAAAAATGAATCGGCGCCTGCCGGGAAAGGAACACCTATGATCTGGAAAATCGCCGTTATCGCCGCCGTTGCCATCGTATGGCTGTATGAGCTGTATCTCTCCCTGCTCTCCCTGCGCTCGAAGAACAACGCGATCCCGCCGTGCGTCGCCGACGTTTACGACGAGGAGACTCACCGCATCCGCCTCCTGTATCACCGGGAGAAGAACCGCCTCTCCATGCTGCGCGCCACGGCGAGCTTTGCGGTCGAGATCGTACTGCTCGCGTGCAATGCCTATGCCGCGTTCGCCGGGCTGTTTTCCGAAAATCAATGGGTGCAGATGTTTGCGGTGCTGCTGCTTTCCGCGGTCGCGTCGCTCGTCACGATCCCGTTTCAGTACTATGATACCATGCGTATCGAGCAGGCGTTCGGCTTCAACCGCACGACCGTCAAGACCTTCGTCTTCGACCGCATCAAGGAGTTTATCCTGCAGTTTGCGCTGATGATCGGCCTGGGTTCCATGCTCTTCGGACTTCACCGCAGCTTCGGCGACTGGCTGATCCTCGTCTTTGCGGCGTTCGCCACGCTGTTCATGCTGTTCATCACGTTTCTCTATCCGTTCTTCAGCAGGATCTTCAACAAGTTCAAACCGCTCGAGGACGGCGAGCTCAGGGAAAAGCTCACGGCGCTGCTCGAAAAGAACGGTTACCGCGTCCGCGCGATCAACGTGATGGACGCCTCGCGCCGCTCCACGAAGGCGAACGCGTACTTCGCGGGCTTCGGCAAGATGAAGACGATCGTGCTCTACGACACGCTGGTCGAGTCCATGACGCCCGATGAGATCGTCGCGGTTTTCGCGCACGAGCTCGGGCACGGTCTGCATAAGGACACGCTGAAGAATCAGCTTCTGACCTTCTTTGAAATGCTGATCCTGGGCTTCCTTGCATGGGGCACGCTCAAGATCCTTCCGCTGTTTACCGCGTTCGGGTTTCAGGACATCAACTACGGCTTTGCGCTGATCGTGATCATGAGCGCGGAGTTTGCGCTGCTTGCGCCGCTGTTCGGACTTCTTGCCAACTGGTTTTCCCGCCGTGCCGAATACCGCGCCGACGCGCACGCGGTCAAAGAGGGGTACGGAGAGGCGCTGATCTCCGCGCTCAAAAAGCTGGCGCGGCAGAATTACAGCGATCCCGCGCCCTCGCCGGTCCTCGTCGCCCTCACCTACTCGCACCCGACGCTTGCGCAGCGCATCGACGCCATCCGCGTACCGGAAGCCCGGAAATAATCGTCCGGCAGCAAAACGCCCTCCTGCTCGGAGGGCGTTTATTGTTTGTCCTTATCCGTTCCTGATCAGGTTTTCGAGGAACTTGATCGTGGTGATGTTTTTCTTGGTCGCGGGGTATTTTTCCGCCAGCGCATCCGCCGAAACCGAGCCGGTCGGCTTGTACCAGGAAAACTGTTTGAAGTACTTGTAATAGTTGCTCGTGTCGTTGAACTTATGCCCGCCGCGGGCGAACATCTCGTTGCGCGCATAGCCCAGGAGCTTCAGAAGCGTCATGTCGTCGGTCGCCGGAATGTCCCACAGCTCATCGTAAGACAGGGATTCTTTGATGCTCTTCGCCATGACAAGACCGTCCTTGTCGAACGGGCTTTTGTCCTTGTTCTCCGGGAAGACCATGCTGCCCTCGTTGAGCGTGTAAACCGTGTAGTCCTTGAGATCTGCGGTGCTCTTGGCCGCCGTGCGGTCCGTCTCCGTTCTGAGATGCACGTCGCTCGCCGTATAGCCGGTTTCCAGTTCAAGATCGTACACGTCCGCGATCAGATATTCCGTACCGCCTGACGTCGTTATGTTGTAAACGATGCGGAACACGTTGCCGTGCGCGGCGGTTTCATTGCCGACCGCGAAGTAGTTGTAGCGGATTTCGCTCGATTCGTAGCTGCTGCCGTACTTCTGTTCCTTCGCGGCGCGAATCGCCTTGCGCACCTCGGTCTGATCAAACCCATACAGTGTGTCGATCGCGTTCGCGCTGCGCGCGGGCGTCGCTGCGGGCGTTTTGCCGGGAACATCGTTAAACGTGCCGGAAGGTGTGGTCGGCGCGGGCGTCGCTGCGGGCGTTTTGCCGGGAACATCGTTAAACGTGCCGGAAGGTGTGGTCGGCGCGCTCGTTTCGGGCTGCACGGGTGTTTGCGGCGGCGTAACCGTGCCGAGATGCGCTTCCATCTCGGCTTCGGTCCACGTCCACTGCGTGTTTACGATGCGGATCCCTGCCGCCGCAAGGTCCTCCATGACCGTCTGCAGCGTACTCGTGGTCTGCATGGAATAGCCGTTTCCGGTCTTTTTGCACGCGACGTCAAGACTCCGGATCGCGCGCGCGCCGGGATCCGTCTTCGGATCGGCGTTCGGATCGACGCCTGCATCGCGAAGCATACCTGCGACGTCCACCGCCGCGGTATATCCGTTTGCGGTGCGGGCGGTCTTTACATATGCGGAAAAGTCAAGGTCGCCGGATCTTTCGGGCTGCTGCGACGCGGCTGCGCGCATCTCGGCGCCCTGCATGGACCACTTCGTATTGACAAGCCGGATGCCGTGTTTTTTCAAAAGCGCGGTCGGATCCTCGCCGGTCGTGACCGTCTCCAGCTCATAGAGATCGCCGCGCTGCGTGATGCGCACGGAAAGGCCCCTTAAAGCCGCGATCTCCGGATACTGATCCGCTTCGCTTTCCGTCGGGTTGTGCAGGCGTTCCCGCTCGATCATGCGGTCGACGTCCAGCGTTGCGACATAACCGTTCGCGCCGTCGCTTTTCACCGTCGTGTATGAGGAAACGTCGATGCGCTGCAGGTTGCGTCCGGTCAGAAAGTGCGCGCCGATCACAACGGCGCAGATCAAAAGGATCAGAACGGTCCCGAGACCGCCGATCAGTCTCCTTATCGATGCATTCGACATACCTGTTTTCTCCTTTACACGCGCTTGCCGCAGTAGATACAGAACGCGGAATCGGCGTCGATCGTCTGTCCGCAGTAGATGCACCGCTTGGTGGCAGGCGCTTCGGGCGCCTCGTTCTTTTCCGGTTCCGGTTCGGCTTCCGCTTCCCGTTCCGGATCGGTCTCCTCCTGTGCGGGCGCAAACGCGTTGTCCGGTTCCTCCGGGCGTTCGTCCGCAGCGTCCTTCATGAAATCGGCGCGGATCGAGATCGGCTCCTCTTCATCGTCGTCGAACAGATCCGGCGTCGGCTCGGGCTCCTCGTCCGTATGCCGGAGCGCGCGGCGCTGCTTGCGCTTGATCTCCGGCGACCAGCTTTCGTCCGCCTCCTCGGCGCGCTCCTCCGGCACCGTCTCCTCGTCGAGAAAATCGTCGTCCGAATCGTCGTCCAAAAACTCATGCTTTTTGCGTCCGCCGTCGTCACGGAACAAGACGATCGCAACCGTCATGATGATGAACGAGAGGATGCAGCCGATGCCGATCACCAGTGCGACAAAGCCCGTGTCGCGGAACATCTGATAGATCGAGCGCCCGACAAACGCCGGGTTCAGCCGCATCGCAATCAGCGCGAACAGCCCGTACAGCGCGGTCGTGACGCCGAAAGTCGCAAGGATGGTTCGAATCGTTTTCATACCTGTTCTCCTTATTTTTCGATCAAAGATTGGATCTCTCGAAGCAGCCGGATATTGCTCTTCTCCGCCTCCGTCATGCGCCCGGTCAGGTCCGGATCGCGCGGCTCGTACCATGCGTAAGAACGAAAGTGCTCGTTGAATTCGCGTTCCGTTTTCGGATCGAACGCCGCATAGTAGCGGGCGTAGATCTCCTTTCGCGCATAGCGCAGAAGGTTTGCGAGCGAGTGACCGTCCACGGCGGTCAGCGCCCAGATCATATCCTCGTCCAGAAGATCGTAGGTCGGCGACCAGTAGACGCCGTTCGGCAGGCGGTAGCTCGTCGGGCAGCCCGGAAACCGGACGAACCCGTTGAGATCAAAGCCGTTCTTGCCGTTGACGCGCACGCCGCCGCCCCAGAGTTTGGTCGCGGTCCCGCCGCCCGGCAGGCGCTTGCTCTCTTCCTCGCTGTCGTACATGGAGACGTCGACGCTGCCGTAGCGGATCCTGCCCTCCGTGCGGACAAGGTCGTACACGTCGACCGTGAACCAGATCGTGACCGGCTCCGCCCCGTCCTCCGGACGGAAGGTCGCCGTGTAGCTTGCGCGATACAGATTGTTGTGACGTCCGCCTGTATATACTATAAACGCCACTTGTGTCTTAGTTGTGTCATAATTGTTTCCGAATATCTCTTTACACAGCAAATCGCGCTCATTGTGCACCGCCTCGCACACCGAACGGAGGTTTATGCCGTTTCCGTCCGCGTCCAGAAGCGAAGTGAGATATCCGTCCGGCTCCGCGGGCTCCGGCGTGACCTGCGGCGCTTCCGTCTGCGGCAGCGGGACGGGCGTAGGCGTCGCCCCCGCCACAAAGCCCTTCACCTGCTGCTCCCACGTCGTTGCGGCAAACGAGATGCCGTACCGTGCGAGCGTTTCCGTGTCCGCTTCGATCGTCACGCGCATATGCTCCGCGTCGATCGGAACAAGGTGCATCTTCGCCGTGCACAGCGCATACACCTCCGGATAGTCCGCGGCGTTCACGCCGGGGCGGTTCGGGTTCGGAAGCCGCAGATCGTTCAAAATCGCGTCGACGTCCAGCAGCACCGCGGGATTGCCGCCGGCGTCCGTGCCGACGTTCACATAGTTCTCGAGATCGATCACGGTCCTGTGCCCGCGGATCGCAAACAAAACGGCGAGCAGCACCGACGCGCCCAGCACGATCCCCGAGAGGATCCACGCAAGGCGCATTCCGAACCGATTCTTCTGTTCGCTGTTGTTCGCCGTCTTCATCCTTTTCAGTATAGCACAATTCCGCCGCCTTGCAAAGGGATTCGCGCCCTTTCCGAACGGAATACTTCGCTTCGGGGCGTTCGGTTGCATCTGCCGCTTTTCTCTGTCCGTTTATCCGGACGCCGACGTAATGAAAAAGCGCCCCGCAAAAACGGAGCGCAGTGAACCGAAGCGATCAGAACGCGAAGTTGCCGTCGACGAAGACGGGGATCTCGCGCCCGTCGTGCGTATAGCCGGTGATCTTCAGGTCCTTCGTCCCCACCATGAAATCGACGTGCGTGATCGAATCGTTCAGTCCCGCGGCGATCAGCTCCTCCTTCGTCATGTTCGTGCCGCCCTCCACGTTCGAGGCATACGCCTTGCCGAACGCGAAGTGGCACGCGGCGTTCTCGTCGAACAGCGTCTCGTAGTAGAGCGTCTTGCTGTTGCTGATCGGGGAATCGTACGGCACGAGCGCGACCTCGCCGAAATACGACGCGCCCTCGTCGACGCCGATCGCCGCCTTCAGCACATCCTCGCCCTTCGTCGCTTCCGCCTTGACGATCTTGCCGTCCTTCATGGTGAAGCGGATGTTCTCAATGACGTTGCCGTCGCGGCACAGCGGCAGCGCGGCGCACACGACGCCGTTGACGCCGGTCTTTTTGTTCGCGGTGAAGCATTCCTCGGTCGGGATGTTCGGCATATACTCCTGCCCGCCCGCGGTGCGGTCGCCGCCCGCCTCCCAGACGTGCCTGTCGGCAAGCTCCACCCAGAGGTCCGTGCCGAGCGCGTTTTCGTAGTGCAGCTTTTCAAAATGATACCCGTTCAGGATGCGCACATGCTCCTTGAGGTTTTCCGCATGCTTTTTCCACGCCCCGACCGCCGAGCCGTCGCCCTTTACGCGGCACGCCGCGAAGATCTTGTCCCACAGCGCGCTGACCGCGTCCGCTTCGGAAAGATCCGGAAAGACCTTTTTCGCCCACTTGGGACTCGAAAGCGCGCCGATGCCCCACGGGAAGATATTCTGATCCTGACAGCGGCGGTACTCCCTGAGCTTCTCGCCGGACGCCTTGTGCGCACGCAGGATGCGATCGCTGTCCACGCCCAGAAGATTCTCCGGATCGTCCGCAATGAGGTGCAGAAAAGCCGCGCCTTCCCTGGAATAATGCGTATAGAGATCGGCGCGGAACTGCGGAAACTCGTCGAACACGGCGTCGTCCGCATACAGATATTTCGCGCGCGTCATGTGATCGTCGTTCCACATCATCACGACCTCGCGGCAGCCGTTTTCATACGCGACGTCCGCGCACATGCGCGCAAACGGCGCCTGATCGACCGGCGCGAACAGCAGAAGCGTCTGCCCTTTCTGAATGTTGACGCCGACTTCCACCAACAGTTTTGCGTACTCTTTGAGCTTGTTTTCCATTCCCGTTTCCTTTCCGAAATGTTTATACTGCCGCTGCCGCCATCGAGGTAACGATGAACAGCAGAATGCCCGACGTCATGATCGTTTGCAGAAGATCACGCTCCTTTGCGAACGCTTCCGTCTTCGGGGCGGACAAGAGCGTGTCGATCGCCGCGAGCGCCGTTGCATAGAAGAGGCGCTGGCTCCGTCCGATCTTCATGGCGGAAAAGCCCTTTTGTTCTTTCAGGTACGAAGAAAGCTCTGCTATCAGCTCGCCCGTCTCCTTCTCGGGCACGTCAAGCCCCGCAAGGAACGCCAAAAGCGGCAGGTCGAGCATTTCGCGGTTCTTCTCGCCTGCCTCGCGGACCGCGTCGTAAAGCCGCTCGGTCTTCAGCGCGAGCCGATCCGTGTCGCCGTCCGAAAGCGCGATCGCAAAGCTCGCCGTCTGCGCGGCGTTGCTGCGTCCGAACCGCACCGAAAGAAGGTCCATCGCCGCGTCCGCCCGCGCGCAGATCACGTCCTTTTCCGCGCCGTACATGGCGAACAGCACGGCGAACATCACGTCCTCGCCGCCGGTCAGGATCCGGTGCGCATGGCGCATTCCCAGATACTGCTCGCGCGCGTTCTTTGCGATTTCCTCCGCACGGTCGCGGCATTTCGCCATCAGAAGCGCCGCGGGGCACAGATAATCGGTCGCGGCGAATCCCGCCGCCTTGAGTTTTTTCAAATTGTCCTTTGCACAGTTCAGCCGCTGTTCGCCGTCCTCGTACTCGCCGATCTTCGTCGCGGCGGGCGCCATGCCGAGTCCCCGGAACGTCGAGAATATCCCCGTGTTCTTCTTGAGGATCTTTCTGCCGCGGCGGATCGCGTCAAGGTCCGCGTCGCGATCGTCCAGTCCCAGAAGCAGCGCGCACAGACAATGCGCCTGCGGCGTGGACATCCGGAATATACGTTCGATCCTGCGTCTGTTTTCGATAAACTGCTCCGTGCGGCGAACCGTTCCGCTCTGCATGCTCTTTTCCTCCCGATCACCTGTTCTTTTATTATGCCACAGATCGCGCCGTTTGCAAAGGTTTTTTTGCCGGTTTCGCATATGCATGCGAGGGAATACGAATCCGCCCCCGCCGCGGCTTTGTTTGTCGAAACCATCATCTGCCATGTTTCGTATGCTATGCTCCCCAAAAACCGATCCGGAGGAGCTGTCATGTCCAAAACCCGCATGTTTCAGGCGCTGTGGCTTTTGCTGCTTTCCCTTGTCTGCGTGCTGATGTTCTATTACCGGCGCGAACCGACGAAGTCCCCGCAGGAGCGGATCCCCGCGGAAGACACGGTCGCCGTCGTCGCCACCGCGGTGCATACGCCCGCGCCGCTGCCGACCGAAACGCCGTCTCCCACGCCGACGCCGGTTCCGACCGTATACGAGATCACCGAGGTGTTTATTCCCCTGCTTGCAACACCCACGCCCGTGCCGCCGACGCTTCCGCCGACCGCCGTGCCGACGCCCGCGCCGACTGCGGAGCCGGGCAAAACGGAGCCGTTCTCGCTGATCTGGTTTTCCGATACGCAGTACTACGCCTATAAGCGACCGGAGATCTTTCTGTCGATGGCGGACTGGGCGCTGCGCATCCGCAGCGATTACAACGCCGCCGCGGTCGTGTGCACCGGCGATATCGTGGACAACCGCAACTACACGCGCCACTGGACGAACGCCGAGGCGGCGATCGACCGCATCCGTGAATCGATGCCCTTCTACTGCGTCGCGGGCAACCACGACGTCGGCGCGGACACGGTCGACTATTCGACCTACCGGCAGTACGATTTCTGCACGACGCCCGAGGCGATGGAGTTCTATGACGACGGACGCTGCTGGGTGCTGCCGATGCGCGAATACGGCATTCTGCTCTGCGGCATCGGCTGGCAGAACGACGCGATGTACGCCGACTGGCTGAACGAGCGCATCGACGCGTACCGGGAGCTCCCCGCCGTGCTGCTGGTGCACAGCTTCCTGAACGACGACGGCTCGCTGTCCGTGAACGGCAAGCGCGTGGAAAAGGAGATCCTGCGTTGCTCCCCCTCCGTGCGGCTCGTCCTGTGCGGGCACAACGACGGCTCGGCGCGCTGGTCGAAAACCTATGACGACGGTCACACCGTGAACGCCGTGATGTATAACTTCCAGGACGACAAAAAATACGGGCTCGGCTACGCGCGGATCCTGATGTTCAATCCGAAGTCGCGCAACATCGCGATCACGACCTACTCGCCGTTTTTGAACGATTACAACTACTACAAGGATACATCGCGGGATACGTTCACGCTGTATAACGCGTGGTGAGCAAAGCGGGCGAACAGCCCGCTTTTTGATTTGCCGTCTGGCTCAACGAATCGTTGAAAAGAAAACAACAAATTGATAATTGAATTTGCGGGGCGGGGTGTGTATGATAAAGGCAACACCGGTGAAACCACAGAACAGGAGCGATGATTATGATCAGACTTGGGGAACGAATCAGGGAACTCCGTCTGCGCGACGGACGGACGCAGGAGGCGCTTGCGGGAAAACTCGGCGTGACCGCACAGGCGATCTCGCGCTGGGAAAAGGGCATCTGCTACCCCGACATGGAGCTTGTGCCGTCGATCGCCAACTGCTTCGGCGTGACGATCGACGAGCTGTTCGGCTATGAAAACGACCGTGAACAGCGCATTGAAGCGATCCTGAAAGCGGTCGAGGGCTACGGCATCAGGAGCCGCGCGGACGACGAATGGATCGAGCCGTGCCTTGCGGTATTGCGCAAGGGACTTGCGGAATTTCCGGGCAACGAACGGCTGCTCATCGCGCTTGCCGACGCGCTTTCGGAGGCGGGCTGGCGCCGGTTCGAGGAATGGACGGACTATGACGGCGAAGGCTTTTTGCAGCACCGGATCGAGACGCATCGCGAAAATCCGTTCTGGAACGAGGCGGTCGGGATCTGCGAAAACCTGCTCGGCTCCGCGTCGGACAGCACCGTCGTGACGCGGGCGGTCACGATCCTGATCCCGCTGTACCGGAATCTCGGCGAAACGGACAAGGCGATCGCCTGCGCGAAGAGCATGCCGCGTATGCGGGAATGCCGCGAAGTGCTGCTTGCCGCGGCGACCGACGGCAGGGATCGCGCAAAGTACACCGGCGAGCTTCTCCTCGAAACCGCCCGGCTGTTTGCCGAGCATACGGTCTACGCGCTGATGACCGACAGGCGGCATTTTGAAAGCGATCTGCCGGTCGAAGCGGTCCGCGGCGCGATCGACCTGTTCAAGCGGCTGTGCAGCGACGACAATTTCGGCGTGTACCACGATGAGCTGATCAAGCTGTACCTCTACCTTTCGCGGGTGCAGTGGGAACGCGGATATCACGACGAGGCGTTCGCGTCCCTTGACGAGGCGCTTGCACACGCAAAAGCGCTCGAACGCGTGCTGAAGGAGCCGGAACACCGGTTCACCGCGCCGTTGGTCTCATTCGTCGAAGCCGATCTCGGCGAAGGCCGCGAGGTCAGAATTGCGGAACAGCTTCCGGAGGACTGGCCGTTCTGGTCGATTCCGGACTGCACGGAAATTGCGAAGGAAATCAAAGCCGATCCGCGCTGGGCGGCATGGGTGAAGCGGACGAAGGAATAACCGGACAACAGCCCCCGCGCGCAGCGCAGACTGCCGGGAAGGCGATCGGAATCCGCGTTCTTCGCGATGGAGCTATACATGGTACGCGCGGGAAGCGCGCGATCTTCCTTTGTAACGAAGCGTCAGCGAAGTGGAAAGTATGCGACCGAGAGAAAACGCGGATAGTTTGCAGCGATTATAATCAAAGAAAGGGCGCGATTCGCGCCCTTTCTTCCTATCGGTGTTTATTGCGATCCAATCGCCGCAAACGGTCTGATCCCTTATACGACAGCCCGCGATTACATATCGTTGAGCTTCTTGTAGTAATCGATCTTCTCGTTCGCCTCGTTCTCGGCGCGGGTGAAGAGCTCGTCCGCAACCTCCGGGAACTGCTTGGTCAGAGCGGCGTAACGCGCTTCGCCCATGATGAACTCGCGGTAGCTCGCCTTCGGATCCTTGGAATCCAGCTGGAACGGGTTTTTGCCCTCGAGCGCGAGATCCGGGTTGTAGCGGTACATCGGCCAGTAACCGGCTTCGACGGCCTTCTTGGCCTCTTCCTGGCTGTGGCCCATGTTGATGCCGTGGTTGATGCAGGGCGCATACGCGATGATCAGGGACGGTCCCTTGTACGCTTCCGCCTCGTTGACCGCTTTCAGGAGCTGGTTCGGATCGGCGCCCATGCAGACCTTGGCGACGTAGACGTAGCCGTAGGACATTGCCATCAGACCGAGGTCCTTCTTCTTGGTGCGCTTGCCGGCTGCCGCGAACTTCGCGATCGGGCCGGTCGGCGTCGCCTTACTGGACTGACCGCCGGTGTTACTGTACACCTCGGTGTCCACGACGAGCACGTTGACGTCCTCATCCTGTGCGAGCACATGGTCGAGTCCGCCGTAGCCGATGTCGTACGCCCAGCCGTCGCCGCCGAATACCCAGATGGACGGCTTCACGAGCTGATCCTTCTGCGCAAGCACTTCACGCGCGAGCGTGCACGCTTCGCATTCGCAGCCCTTCGTGGCGGTCGGATGCGCCTCGATGAGAGCAACGAGCTTGTCGCCCGCTTCGCGGGAACCCTGCGCGTCGTTCATCTTTTCGAGCCATTCCTTGCCCGCCGCCGCGATCTCTTCGTCGAGATACGGGACTTCGAGCATCTTCTTGACGGTGTCCGCAAGGCGTGCACGGCGCTGCTTCGACGCGATGTTCATGCCGTAGCCGAACTCGGCGTTGTCTTCGAACAGGGAGTTCGCCCAAGCCGGGCCCTGTCCCTTGTCGTTCTTGCAGTACGGAGCCGTCGGTGCGGAACCGCCGTAGATGGAGGTACAGCCGGTCGCGTTCGCAATGATCATGCGATCGCCGAACAGCTGAGTAAGCAGCTTGATATACGGGGTCTCGCCGCAGCCTGCGCAGGCGCCGGAGAACTCGAACAGCGGACGCAGGAACTGGCTGCCCTTGACCGTCTTGCGGTTGACGTTGAGTTCCTTGTCGGGCAGGTTGATCGCATACTCCCAGTTCTTCTCTTCCGTCTGAACGCTCTTCTCGAGCGGAACCATCGTGAGCGCCTTGACCTTTGCGGGGCAGACGTCGATGCAGTTGCCGCAGCCGGTGCAATCCAGCGGGCTGATCTGCATGCGGTAGGTCATGTTCGGCATATCCTTGCCTGCGGGCTTCGTGACAAAGCCCTCGGGCTTCTCCGCCTCTTCCTTCTCGTTCAGAACGAACGGACGGATGCAGGCGTGCGGGCAGACCAGCGAGCAGCGTCCGCACTGGATGCAGTTTTCGGGGATCCAGGAAGGAACGTCGACCGCGATGCCGCGCTTTTCGTAACGCGTCGTGCCGGTCGGGACCGTGCCGTCCGGATTCATCTTCGAAACGGGCAGTTCGTCGCCCTTCTGCTCAAGGATCGGCTTGATGAAGTCGATGAAGTACGGATCGTCGGTGACGGCGATGGGCTTTGCGCCCTCGGTCGTGGTCGCCCAGGATTCCGGATACTTGATCTCTTCGACCGCGTCCATGCCGGCGTCGATCGCGGCGTAGTTCTTTGCAACGACCGCGTCGCCCTTCTTGGCGTAGGACTTCTTCGCAGCGGCTTTCATGTATTCAAGCGCTTCCTCTGCCGGAATGACCTTCGCCAGCTTGAAGAACGCGGACTGCATGATCGTATTGATGCGGCCGCCCATGCCGACTTCACGCGCGAGCTTGATCGCGTCGATGTTGTAGAACTTGAGGTGGTGCTTCGCGATCGCGTTCTTCATGGAAGCGGGAAGCTCCTTCTCCATCTCCTCAAGCGTCCACGGCGAGTTCAGAAGGAACGTGCCGCCTTCCTTGATGCCTTCCGCAACCGCGTAGCGGGTGACGTAAGACGGGTTGTGGCATGCCGCAAAGTCCGCCTGGTCGATCAGGTACGGGCTCTGGATCGGCGTCTTGCCGAAGCGCAGGTGGGATACCGTGAAGCCGCCGGACTTCTTGGAGTCGTAGGCGAAGTAGCCCTGCGCGTACATGTCGGTGTGGTCGCCGATGATCTTGATGCTGTTCTTGTTCGCGCCGACCGTGCCGTCGGAGCCGAGACCGAAGAACTTGCACGCGATCGTGCCTTCCGGCGCGGCGTTCACGAGCGGGCCCATCGGGAGCGAGGTGAAGCTGACGTCGTCGACGATGCCGACCGTGAAGTGGTTTTTCGGCTCTTCGAGGTCGAGGTTGTCGTAGCACGCCTTGACCATGGTCGGCGTGAATTCCTTGCTGCCGAGACCGTAGCGTCCGCCGACGACCTTGACGCCGCAGCGGCCCGCTTCGCGGAGCGCGGTCATGACGTCTTCATACAGCGGTTCGCCGAGGGAGCCGGGCTCCTTCGTGCGGTCGAGGACTGCGATCTTCCTGCAGGTTGCCGGGATCGCTTCGAGGAACTTGTCCGCCGCAAACGGACGATACAGACGGACCTTGATGAGACCGAGCTTCTCGCCCTTGCCGTTCAGATAGTTGATGGTTTCTTCCGCAACGTCCGCGCCGGAACCCATGACGATGAGCACCTTCTCCGCATCGGGTGCGCCGACGTAGTCGAACAGGTGATAGTGACGGCCCGTGATCTTGCCGACCTCGTCCATGTAGTGCTGAACGATCCCGGGGATCTCGGTGTAATAGTTGTTCGCCGCTTCACGGTTCTGGAAGTAGATGTCCGGGTTCTGCGCCGTACCGCCGAGGTGCGGGTGATCCGGGTTCATCGCGCGGGCACGGAACGCCGCAACCGCGTCGCGGTCGAGCAGCTTGTCCATGTCGGCATAGTCGATCATCTCGATCTTCTGGACTTCGTGGGACGTGCGGAAGCCGTCGAAGAAGTGGCAGAACGGAACGGACGCCTTGATCGCGGAAAGATGCGTGACCAGCGCAAGATCCATGACCTCCTGTACGGAAGCGGATGCGAGGAACGCAAAACCCGTCTGACGGCATGCCATCACGTCGCTGTGATCGCCGAAGATGGAGAGCGCATGCGCCGCGAGCGCACGGGCGGATACGTGGAACACGCCGGGAAGCAGCTCGCCGCTGATCTTATACATGTTGGGGATCATCAGAAGCAGGCCCTGCGACGCCGTAAAGGTCGTCGTGAGCGCACCCGCCTTCAGAGAGCCGTGCACCGCGCCTGCCGCGCCCGCTTCGGACTGCATCTCCGCAATGCGGACCTTCTGTCCGAACAGGTTCAGCCGGCCGTTCGCCGCCCATTCGTCAGCGACTTCCGCCATCGGTGAAGACGGCGTGATCGGGTAAATTGCGGCAACGTCGGAAAATGCGTATGCAACATGCGCAGCAGCGGTATTGCCGTCGATCGTCATGGTTTTTGCCATTCTGTTTCCTCCTATATTTTCGGGGTTTCCCCCTTTTCTACCAATTTGCATTATAACAAAAACGTCGGCAAGCTGTCAACGCTTTCGCGCGTTAAATAACGTATATAGTTCGGAAAGTTTTTGACTTGCCAAGCGTTCCGGAATCCGCTATAATGTACGGTATGAATACGTTTATGCAGTTTCTTTGGGAACATGTGCTCACCTACTCGGTCATGGCGGCGATCGGCATCCTCGCGGTGTTCGGCACGGCGCTGGTGCTGTGTATGCGCCGCGACCAGAACTGGGTGCGGCAGCTCTTTCTGATGATCGTCTCGCTCGTCGGGCTTCTCGGCGGCGCAAAGCTGTTCGGCGCGATCTCCTATGCGACGCACCTCTATCAGCGCGGCGAGGCGGTCACGCTCGTCCGTATCTTCAAGGAGTCCGGCATCGTGTTTTACGGCGGGCTTCTGGGGTATTTCCTGTTCTTCTGGGTGCTCTCGAAGTTCTTTCTCCCCCGCAGGCGATTGGGACGCGACATCGTCGCCGTCACCACACCGCTGTTCCACGGCGTGGCGCGCATCGGCTGCTATCTCGGGCGTGACTACAACGACTTCGGCGAGCTCGTCTGGCAGCCGTGCTGCTACGGGATCAAGATGGAGGACAGCGCGTTCTGCGCGCATTTCTGGGATCACCGCCTGCCGGTGCAGCTTTTTGAATCGGCGTTCAACTTTCTGCTGTTCGCCGTGCTGCTCGTTCTGTTCCTGCGCGAAAAGAAGGACGAGCGCCGCGGACGCATGGTGTATCTCTACCTGATCGCCTACGCGATCTTTCGCTTCGTCATCGAATTCTTCCGCGGCGACGCGGTGCGCGGCGGCTTCGGTCCGCTGTCGTTCTCGCAGGTCGTCAGTTTGCTCATCCTTGTGTGGCTCGCCGTGTTCCTGATCCTGAAAAGGACCGGCGTCGTGAAGCCCCTGCCGGTCGATCCCTACGATCCCGGCGTCGACTATTACCGGCTCGGCAAGCCGAGAACCGTCGCCGAACCGATCGTGTTTGACGAGGAAACGCCGGAAAAGGACGAAGAGGGAAAATAAAATGGGCTCTTTTCTTGAAAGGCTTGACGATGTTTCCGCGCTTTGCGGCACAGTTGAAAAAGCGATCGGACCCGGCGCTTTTGATGCGTACCGGTTCTGTGACGACTTCGGGGAAGAACACAAGCGCTATGAAGTCTTTCAAATCGTTCACCCCCGCGGCTTGTTTGTGCTGAAACGATTCGAGAATCCGAAACGATTTGAAGCCGAGAAAACCATTTATGAGAGATTCACGGCGGACCTCCCCGTCCCGCGTACCCTCGGTTTCTTTGACGGATGTATTGTCTCGGAATTTATCCCCGGCAGCGATCTCAAAGAAATGACAGACAAAGGCGTCATCGCCGCAGCGACATCCGTTGCCGAAATCATGAACGCATTCCCGCTCGGACAGGATTATGATCGATCCGTTTGCGAAAAAGAAATCGCCTACCGGGAAACACGCCTTGCATGTTTGAAAAGCGAACCAACCCTGCATGAAGCTTATACGCTGTTTCTCGAACGTGTCAAGGAAATGCCCCTTACCCTTGCAAACGGTGACTTTGTACCGATCAACTGCATTTACAACGGTGAACGCGTCTATATCATCGACTGGGAATACGGCGGTTTTATGCCCTATGCGCTCGACATCGGACGGTTCCTTGCGCATAGCGGCGAAAGACCGGTTGATACCTATCGCATGACGGAACAGCAAAAAGCGCGTTTTGTTGACCTGCTCTATGAAAAGCTGAACGAAAAGCCGGAAAAAAGCGTGTTTGACCGCGATGTGAAACTTGCGATCCTGGATGAATGGATCATGGTCCTTCGGTTTTATTTGGAAGACCCGAACTCGCTGAGGGATACGTCATTCCATATGTATTACGAACAGGCAAACGCGCTTGCAAAGGAACTGCTTGTTCAATAGACCGAATCGCCGAAAAAGGATGAATAACGAGAAAAGCAACTCCGCGAGAGTTGTTTTTTTGCTGTATCAGCTTACCGCTCCATCCAAACGAGGAACTCGGGCGTGTCGTCCACGCGCTGCTTCCGGCCGGTCAGATGAAAACCGTGTTTCTCATAAAAACGGATCGCGCGCGGGTTCTTTTCGAGCACCAGAAGGCGTTTTGCGCCGAGATGTTCCGCTGCATAGCGGATCAGCGCGTCGCCGATCCCGCGGTTCTGGAACGCCGGCTCGACGAACAGCTTTTCAATCTCGTCGCCGTTTACGCGGGCAAAGCCCTTGATCACGCCGTCGTCATAGATGATCGTGTGCGCAACGCGTTCCGGCTCGGTGCGGTATTCCTCCGCCACCGCCGGCACGTTGAGCTCCGAAAAAAAGTATGCGTCGTTTCGGAAGATCGGATAAAAGTTCAACCGGTAATTGAAGATCTCGATCTCCGCCAGACGCGCCGCGTCGTCTTTCCCTGCCGCCCGAATCATTGCTTCGTTCCTTTCGTTCAATCGTTTTTGAGGATCCAGTCCTCCGTGCGGCAGGCGCCGGACGCGTCGTCGCCGAAGCAGAGCACCGTGCCGTCTTTCAAGAGCAGCGCGAGATGCGTCGCGCCGTTTGCGATCGCAAGAACGCCGGTCACCGGTTCGTCCGGCAAAAGGCAATCGCTCTCGTGAAATGCGTATTCGTGCACCGTGCCGTCCGCGTCGAGCGCGAGTACGCGCGTTGCGGAGGCGGAGATCGCGACGACGTTCTCCCACGCGGGAAGCGCAACGCCGTGCCCCCGGAGCGTGCCGTTTCGGAACAGCCCGACCGAATAGCCGACGCTCGCGGAGACGGCGGAAAGCCCCTCCCACTCCGGCGCTTTCACAGACGGCGAAACTGAAAGCATCTCGCCGTTTCTGCGCACCGCCGCAACCGAATAGCCGCCCGCCGCGATCGAAACGAGATCGTCCGGCCAGTCCTTCGTCTCCGAAAAATCGTGGAAGCCGGTATACAGAACGCGCCCGTCCGCGGTCAGCGCGACCGTGTCGTAATATCCCGCGGAGATCGCGATCACGCCCGTCC
Organism: Clostridia bacterium; assembly: GCA_017438865.1. Lineage (GTDB taxonomy): Bacteria > Bacillota > Clostridia > Christensenellales > CAG-138 > UBA3792. The sequence continues at coordinate 37,116 of JAFRUN010000036.1, read as the reverse complement.
AGTCTGCGACGTCGCATTGCCCGAAGCGGTTATCGCCCGCCGCAGTGACCGTGCCGTCCGACCGGAGTCCCGCCGAATGATACGCGCCCGCCGCGACCGCGACGAGATCGCGCCAGCTTTCGACGCCGCATTGCCCGAAAGAATCGTCGCCCGCAGCGACCGCCGTTCCGTCCGGACGGAGTCCCAGCGTGTGCGCAAACCCGACCGCAAGCCGCGCCGTTTTCGCCGCGTCCTGCATACGAAGCAGCTCCTCCTGCTTTCGCACGGTCTCGTCGTCCATCCCGCGGGCGGCGTTCAAGGCGCGTTCGGCATCCCTGATCCCCGTCGATTCGACCGCAAGTGCGATCGCGCGGTTTCGTCCCTCCTCGCTTCCGATCGCAAGGAACGCTTCGATCGCCTCGCGCGTTTCGCCTTTTTTGGCGAGCGATCCGGCAAGCGCCAACCGCGTTTTTTCGTAATAGATCGAGCTGTCCTTATACCCGTTCAGCGCGCGAAGCGCGTCCGCGGCGGCTTCAAAGTCCCCCGCTTCGAACAGACGCACCGCGGCGCGGTAGGCAAGCTCCTTTTTGAGCGCCTTCGTCTCCCCGGTTTCGGGAAGCTCCGCGAGGATCGCTTCGGCTTTCGCGTCGTCGCCCGCGGAGAGCGCTTCCTTTGCAAGCGCAAGCCGCGCCGCATCGGTCAGCGCCGCCGCTTCGGCGGAACGGTCGTTTTTCAACAGCCCGATCGCGCGGGCGTACCCGCCGGATTCAAGCGCCGATCGCGCGCAGTTCAGCCGCAGCGCCGGCAGACGGAACAAAAGCGTGGCAAGACAGAAGAACACGACCGCCGTGACCGGCAGCGCGAGGCGAAGGAATCGGTTTTGATCGCTCGGTTTCTTCATGGCGTCCTCCGTCAATGCAGGTAGCGGACGACCTGTCCGCCGGTAAAAAACTCGGAATTGATGCTTGTGGCAAGGCACAGCACGAAATAGACGTCGTCCACGCCGTACCGTTCGATGTACTCGGAGACGGACGCGCCCGCGTCCTTCGGATCGTAGGAGGTATAGCGCAGGTCCGTCATCATCACGCGGTCATAATGCGGCAGCAGATACGGCAGAAACGCGTTCGAGAACGAATCGCCGATCAGCAGCGCCGTGCGCCCGGTTTTTGCGCCGGTTTCAAACCGTCGCCACGGCTTTTGCGTGCCGCGGATGAACGCGAGATACCCCGCCGCGTCGTAATCCATGAACGGGATCTCGCGGCTGTCCGTGAGATGCGAAACGACGTAGCTCTTTGTCGGCAGAAGCTCGTACATGACCTCGAGCGTGTCGCTCTTCGCGCCGTTTTTCGCGTTGTTGCCGCGCATGCCGCTGCGCACGAAATATGTATAATCGTCGTAGTCCGCCGCCGGAACGCCGAGCGTCTCCATCGCCGCGCGATAGGCGTAATACGCCCCGCGCGCCGTCCAGTGGTGATCGGTGCGGAAAAATACATATTCGCCGTTTTTCAGCGGCGCGTTCATCGCCTCCCCGACCTTCACGATCACCACGCCGTCCGAAACGAGGCGCTGCAGCGCATCCTCAAGGTCCGAACGCCATACCGGATCGCGGTCGATGCGGTTCAAAAACGCGTTGCCCATCGACGCGACCGGAACCTGCAAAAACACGACGTTTCCGTCCTCGGGCAGCACCGCGCGGTACGCGTTCAGCACCTCTGCCGCGCGGACGATGTTCGCCGCCGGAAACTCGAAGACCGTCTGCCGCTTGCCGTCTTTGAACTCAAGCCAGAACGCCGCGTCGTTCACCTGCGGCGCTTCCGTCGCGGTCGGTTCGGCTGTCGGCGCAGGCGCGGTCTGCGGCGCAGACGTGACCTGCGGTCCGGCCGTTGTTTGCGGCGCTTCGGTCTGCGGCGCCGCGGATGGTTCAATGGTTTCGGCGGGCGCTTCGTTCATCTCCGCCTCGATCGCGTCGATCAGCGCCATTGCCTCTTCCTCCTCGTCCGAGGGCACGCGCAGCGCCGTTTCGACCGCGCGGGACAGCCCGATCAGCGGATCGCGGAGCACGATCCCGTCCGAAAGCCACTCCTCCGTTCCGTCCGTAAACGAGCCGTCCGAGATCGTTTCGACCGACAGCTCCGGCGCGGCGGCGAGCATACGGTTTTCACTCGTGCTGACGCGCGCCTCATGCGGCGTCAGGAGCAGCGTCATGCCCCCGAGCCACACGAGCGCGAGCACCCACAGATATCGAACGATGAATCCAAACCGTTTCATACCGTCGCCTCAGAACCGGAAGTAGATAAACGGGTTATAGCTCTGCCCGACGAGGAACGCGAGCGAAAGCACGAACAGCGCCGTCTCGAGGATCGGAACGGCGATATCGAGCGCGGTTTTGCGCGCGGGACGCTTCTCCGCCCACGCCTTCGCCGCGGGCACGACCGGAAGCGAGCAGAACGCCGCGATCAGTGGCAGGACCGTGTACTTTGAGAGCACTTCCTTTACCCCTGCGTCCGTCCCCTGCACGCCGACGCCGAAAAGCGCGAGGAGATGCCCGAAGCCCGCGGAGAGCGACGTATGGTAGAACAGGATCCAGCCGGTCATGGCAAAGAAGAACGTAACGAGGATGCGGATCGCTTTCGGAATACGCGGAAGCGCGCGGGCAAGCACAAAGCGCTCCAGAAGGATCAGAAGCCCGTAATACAGTCCCCAGACGACAAAGTTCCAGCTTGCGCCGTGCCAGAGGCCGGTCAGGATCCACACGATCAAAAGGTTGCGGACCGTTTTCCATGCGCCGTTCCGGTTGCCGCCGAGGGGAATATACACATAATCGCGGAAAAAGCTGCCGAGCGAGATATGCCAGCGCCGCCAGAATTCGGAAACGCTGTCGGAAATATAGGGATAGCGAAAGTTTTCGCGGTAGGTGAAGCCGAACACGCGTCCGAGACCGATCGCCATGTCGGAATACGCCGAGAAATCGAAATAGATCTGGAAGGTATACATGAGCCCGGACAGCCACGCCCCCGCGACCGACAGCGCCGCGCCCTCCGGCAGCAGCAGCTCCACGGTTTTGCCGCAGAGGTTCGCGAGCAGGACCTTCTTCGCAAGCCCCACCGAGAACCGCCCAAAGCCCTCGGAAAAACCGGTCATCGTCGCGGTGCGGTCGTCAAGCTGCGCCGCGATGTCGGCATACTGCACGATCGGTCCCGCGATCAGCTGCGGGAAGCAGCTTACATACAGAAGAAGCCGCGCAAAGTTCTTCTGTACGGGGACCTTTCCGCGGTAAACGTCCACGGCGTAGGTCAGGATCTGGAAGGTGTAGAAGCTGATGCCGATCGGCAGGCGCACTTCGGAAACGGGGCTTCTTGCGCCGAACAGAGAAAAAACGGTGGTGAAAAAGAACGAGGCGTACTTGAACCAAAACAGCGCGCCGAGCGTGGCGATCACGCCGAGCGCGAGAAACAGGCGCTTTGTCCGGACGGTCTTTGCACGATCGATGCCGAACGCCGCGGCGTAGTTCACGATCGTCGCGCCGAGCATGCACAGGATCCATTTCGGCTCGCCCCACGCGTAAAACAGCAGGGAGAACAGAAGCAGGACCGCATTCCTCCACTTTAAGCCGCGGCCGACGAAATACAGCGCCAGCAGCAGCGGCAGAAAAAGCAGCAGGAATGACAGACTTGAAAAGACCACTTCGTCCTCCTCGAACGGATTAAACGGTTACGGTTCGATCGCCGCGCCGGGGCACATCTGCTGCGCGGCGTAAGCGCGGGCGGCGCGGAGCCAGATCTCGTTGCCCGAAGCGGACAGATGCAGATCGCCGCTTGCAAACTCCGGACGCAGATACCCCTCCTCGTCCATCAGCTCCTCCGCGAATGCGTAATAGCCGAGCCCGTATTCCTCGGCGATCCCCTTTAAGACCTCGTTGAAGCTGTTCCATTGCGCGATGTCCAGATCGCGGTTCTTGCAGAACATCCTGGTGCCGGGATTGATGCCCTGCACGATGATCCCGGCTTCCGGGCAGTCCGTTCGGATGCGCTCGATCATGGTGCAGTAGTCGGCGCGGACCTTGTCCCAGTCGCGATGCCCGATGTCGTTCGCGCCGAGCATGAGAAAGACTTTCTTTGCGCCGTAATGATTGAGTCCCGTCGTGAGCGAGACCTTGCCGCCGCGATAATTGAACACCGGTTCCGTCGTGCTCGCAAAGCGCACGGTCATCGAGACCATGCCCATAAACTGCGCCGTGGAAAGGCATTCGCCGTTCAGCTCGCGCTGTTTGCGCACATAGTTTCCGAACTCCCTGGTCATCGAATCCCCGACGAACACCGCGCCGTCGAAGAACGCGTCGAACTCGCCCGAATCCAGACGTTCGCGCGTGACCGGTTCCGGCGTGGGCGCGGGCATCGGTTCCGCCGCGGGTTCCGGCTCCTCCGTCTCCGGCGCCGGTTCCGCCGTCGGTTCCGCAGTCGGTTCCGCCGCGGGTTCGGACGCCGACGCCGCGGTCGGCGCGGCGGGCGCCGCCGTCGCTGCGGAAAATGCTTCGACCGCCGGTTCCGTCCGGCACGCAAAAAGCCCTGTGAAAAGCAGAACCGCGATCGCCGCGCAAAGAATTCGTTTCATAGGATATCCTCCCGATTCCCTATCATTATACCAAAATCGACCGAAAATGCAACAAAAAACAGCCCCTTTGCCGAAAGGCAGAGAGGCCGTGTGCAAAAACCGCTACCGTTCTATTTTGCGGATCATGGAATACTCGTTTTTGAACGTGCCGTCCTTCAGGCGGATCGCGTCCGGCCGGACGGCGACGATGCGAAAGCCGAACTTCTCGTACAGCGCCCTTGCGCGCGTATTGCCCTCGATGAAATCAAGCTCGAGCTGCAGAAGGTTTTCGTTTTCTTCCGCGATGCGGATCAGCTCCGAAAACATCTTCGTGCCGATGCCGAGGTCCCAGTATTCGCGCAGGTTCGCGATCGCGACGCTCGCGCGGTGCCGCATCTTCAGCCCGGTGTTCCAGAGAATGCTGCAGACGCCCGCGAGCTTTCCTTCGACAAAGCAGACCAGCATCGCTTCGTGATCGGAGGTGTTGACGCGCTCGATCACCGTCTTTTCGACCTCCGGCGTGTACTTCCCGCACTCCTCGGGATAACGCAGGACAAACTCCGTCTCGCCCGACGAACGGTACAGATAATCGATCATGGCGGGAATGTCCCCGTCCCGCGGGCTGCGCAGGACCGCCTTTCTCCCGTCCTTCAGCGTAAACGGTATTTCCTGAATGAGCATATTGCGCCTCCGAGAATGTTTTTTCCATTATATCCGAAGCGGAAAACAATTGCAACCGGTATTCCCGAAAGACCGGTATCGGAGCATGCCGATAAAAAAAAGACTTACTTTCGTAAGTCCTTTTCTGGTACCCCCTCAGGGATTCGAACCCTGGACACCCTGATTAAGAGTCAGGTGCTCTAGCCAGCTGAGCTAAGGAGGCATACGGTGGAGCGGGAAACGGGGCTCGAACCCGCCACCTCAGCCTTGGCAAGGCTGCGCTCTACCAAATGAGCTATTCCCGCGAACAGATGATATTATAGCGGCTCGTTTGCGGTTTGTCAACAAGATTTTTTGCAAACGAAAAAATATTTTCTTCTGTCCGCGCTGTTTATTTGCCCCAGCCGGTGATGCGGTCCATGATCGCGTAGAATGCACGATACTTTTCGCCGGTCATGGCGGTCGTGTCGCCGAACTCCAGAAGCCGCGCGGAATCCGCATTGTTCTCCCATACGGGGAGCCCTTCGCCGTTCGGATCGCCGGTCTTCATGAAGTTCAGCACATACGACGTCATCTCGTCTTCCAGCGCGTAGTCGCGCTCGCCGAACAGACGGGAGTCCTTCGCAAGGTTGCCGTAGATATACGGCAGTTCGCCGCTGTGCCACGCGCCGAGCCGTCCGTTGTGCCGCGAGAAATAATACTCGTAGACCGGGATGCCGTTTTCGACCGCGAGGCGGTTCAGACAGTAGTGCGGGTAGTTGAAGAAGACCGCGCCGTAGATCTGCGCCCAGTAATCCTTCGCCTCGTCGTCGGTCGTCGGGCGATAGAGATCCAGCACCTCGCCGGCATACTCGCCGAAGAACGCGCGAACCCTGTCGCCGTAGTTTTTCAGATTCGCGTCTCCGAGGATCAGAAACGGTCCGCTCTCCTCGGAATTGTACCCGTGCAGGATCGCTTCCTCGTTGTGCACGCCCTTTTTGTACGATTCGTACGGCGTTTCGACAAGCGCGTAGCCGTCGACCGTCATGAAGTGCTGCGTATACGCCTCGTTGACAAGCGTTTCCGCATCGAGTTTCCGGAGCTCGTCGCCGGTTTTGACGCCGTAGCGCGCCTTGAGCTCGTTGCCGGAAGCGATCGCGTCCTCGAACGAGCGGAACGAATGCGGCGGCTCGGTCGAAGCGACCGTCGAGCTCTCCAGCAGCACACGGCGGAACAGTCCCTTTGCAAGCGGCGACGTGCAGATCGCGCTGACGCTCGCCGCGCCTGCGGATTCGCCTGCGAGCGTGACGTTGTCCGGATCGCCGCCGAATGCGGCAATGTTGTCCCGCACCCATTCGAGCGCCTTGATCTGATCCAGAAGGCCGTAATTGCCGGTCGTTCCGTGCCCGGATTCCGATTGCAGCGTTTCATCCGCAAGATAGCCGAACACGCCGAGCCGGTAGCCGAGATTGACCACGATCACACCCTCGCGCGCAAGTCCCGTGCCGGCGTAATCGCCGTACCACGGCTGCCCTGTCTGCAGGGTACCGCCGTGGATATACACGAGTACGGGCAGACCTTCGGCTTTGCCCGCGGGCTTCCAGACGTTCATGTAAAGCCCGTCCTCACTGACCGCTGCACGGTAGTTGTCGTTCAGCGAGATCTTATAATCGTGGAAGCCGATGATCTGCTTCAGACTGTCGACGATCGGCAGACCGACCGGCTGCATACACATCGGCGCAAAGTGATCCGCCGCAAGGATGTCCGCCCACGGCTCCGGATCCTGCGGCTCGCGCCAGCGGAGCTCGCCCACCGGCGGCTTTGCGTACGGAATGCCGGCATAGAGCTCGACCTTGCCGCCGTCGATCACAACGCCGCGCACGTCGCCCTTTTCGAGCGAAACGACCTCCGTGTAAACCGGCGTTTTGCCTTCGTAGGCGGGAACGCGCTTCACCGGCGGCCATGTGAGCAGCAAAATCAGCACGAACGCCCCGATCCAGCCGATCCAGCCGAGCAGCTTCCAGTACCATTTGCCGCCGTGCAGCACCTTAATGAACAGCACGGCGAAGCCAACCGTGACGGCGATCAAAAGGATAAACCCGAGCAGGGTGTTTTTGTTCAGCTCCAGCACGGCGAGCATCAAAAGAAACAGCAGCGAACCGACGATCCCGAATCCAATCATAGAATCCTCCTTTTTTGCGGTATGAATATTGTATCGTATTGCGCGGCCTGCGTCAATTCCGGTACAAAGAAAAAAGCGCCTTCCGAAGAAGACGCTTACGGGGTATGATTTTTCCCTCGCATCAGGCGGTCTGCGCCGTTATCATCAGGCGAGGATACCGAGAATCGCAATGACGACGCCGAACAGCATCAGAGCCGCCATGACGATACAGACAATCCGAACCGCGCGCTGTTTCATCCGATCGCTCCCTTGTAGGTGTAGATCGCGTCCTCGTACCGGATATCGCCGAGCCAGCGATCCACCCGGAACTGCTCCTCCGCGGATTCGCGTATTCCTTCGAAATAGTCGATCTTGATAACGCCGTGGTCGCCGTCATAGCACATATCGCCTTCCGCGCGGCGGAACAGGTAAACGGTTGCGGTCACCGTGCCGTCCTCCGCCGGTTCGGACTTTCCGATATAGGAACTGATCCCGCCGATCGGAAGCTCCGCCGCCATCGTATAGATCTCCTGCGGCGTGAACAGCGCGCTGTGGTCGTTCTCCGCGATCGGGTACGGCGCCTTCAGAAGCGCACGGAACGGATCCTTGTTGTCTTCGGAGTTCAGCAGCTCGTCAAAACTCATCTCGCCCATGTTGAACTTGCCGACGATCTCCGCCGCTTCCTCCTCCGACGCGGCTTCCATCTGGATGAAATCGATGTAGATGAAGCCCTCGGGGACGTACAGCATCGGGGATGCGTAACCGATGCTGTAAAGCATCATGTAGTTCCAGAACATGCCCTCCGAATAGACCGGCGATTCCGTTCCGTCCGCGTTCTTCGTCGTCATGGATTCCTCGACGTTCCTGCGATAGAACGCGACCAGCTCATCCTCTGCGATGCCGCTTCCGTTTTCCTTATAGTATGCTTCGATCGCCTGCCGGCAAAGCTCCGCTTCGGCGCTTTCCGTCAGGAAGCTGCGGTATTCGTTCTTGCTCATGCCGAGGTTCTGATAATACGCGTTGACCTGCTTGTCCAGCGCGGCTTTTGAATAGTTGCCGGAGTTGGCGAGACTTTCGGCGTAATACGCCTCGATCGAATCGACCTGACTCTGAGCGTTCTGTCTGCACGACGCCTTCTGATCGTCGGACAGCGTAAGGCCGAGCGACTTCGCCTCTTTGATATAGACCTTCTGCATCAGCGCCTCGCGCGCAGCATATTCCTGCAGATTTCTGATCTGCTCGTTCGTCATCTGCGTCGACTGATAGTTTGATGCGACCGTATCGAATGCCACTCTGTATTCCGCCATGCTCGCGCGTTCGCCGTCTGCGGTCGCCGCCGTCGCATTTCTGCGGAAGCAGTTCATGCCGGCGCCGTCCTTCTGCAGGATGACCGTCAAAAAGATCGCTCCGGCGATCACGAGCGCCGCGATCACGGCGATCAGAATGTTACGAATCGTTTTTTTCCTTTTCATTGGTATCTCCTCATCAATCGGAATGAAATCCTATGAATTTTACTCTTTTTCGGTGCGCTTGTCAACCTTCCGGTTAATTTCTCTTTTCCGGAAGCAGACGAAGGTACGCCGCCATGCCGCCGGTCTGTCCCTTGTCGCGCCGGTGCGAATACAGCCGTTCGTCCTCGAACGTGCAGACGCCCATCAGATGAATGTGCGAGGGCAAAACGCCCGCCTCCAGAAACTGCGCCGTCGCGACCTGCCAGAGATCGACCGTCGCCCTGCCGCGATGGTTCACGCCGCGCAGATCGCATTGCGGAAACGCGGTCTCAAACGATTCCGCCACGTCGTCGCCGACCTCGAAGCACTTCGGACAGATCGAAGGTCCCACGCCGCAGACGATATCCTCCGGAGCGCATCCGCATGCGGTGCGCATCGTTCTGACGACCTCGATCCCGATGCGGTCGAGCGCGCCGCGCCAGCCGGCATGGCAGAGCCCGATGCACTTTTTCACGGGATCGTAGAAATAGAACGCCATGCAGTCGGCATGCCCCGTGATCAGCGTGACCTCGGGATCGTCGGTGACGAGCCCGTCGCAGAACGGCAGCGAGGGACGGTCGTAGCCGCGGCGGCAGTCGAACCGGTTGACGCACAGAACCGTCGTGCCGTGCTCATAGGTATCCATGACCATGCTGTCGAGCGGAATGTCCGCCGCATCGCAGAAGATACGGTAGTTTTCCATGACGTTTTCGCGCTGCTCCGGCCGCGTGAAGCTGAGATTCAGCGAAGAAAAGCAGCCGGTGGAAATGCCGCCCGTGCGCGCCGAAAAGCCGTGATCGATCCCCGGGTACGCCGAAAACGCCGGGATCGTATAGATGCCGACGCCGTTCTTTTCACGGTACGCGTGCGCGGGAACGATGGATTTGTAGACCCGGGTGAATTCTTCGCGCGTCATTTCTCGTCCAAAAGCCGCTGCAGTTCCTTCATGAAGGTCTGCGTATCCTTGAATTCGCGATAGACGGACGCAAAGCGCACATATGCGACCTCGTCCACGTCCCGGAGCTTCTTCATGACCAACTCGCCGATCGCCTGCGTAGAGACCTCGGCGTCCAGCGAGTTGTTGATCTCGCGGCAGATCTCGTCGACCAGTCGGTTCTGCACATCCGCGGGGATCGGGCGCTTCTCGCACGCCTTGCGGATGCCGACCGCGACCTTTTCGCGCTCAAACGGCTCGCGCCGTCCGTCGCGCTTGACGACCATGACCGGATTTTCCTCGATGCGCTCCCAGGTGGTGAATCTGCGTCCGCAGCCGATGCACTCTCTGCGGCGGCGAATGGCGCTGAAATCCTCATTCGGACGCGAGTCGATGACCTTGCTGTCCGTTCCTCCGCAATACCGGCATTTCATGTGGCTTGTCCTCCCTGTTTAGTAGGTTCCGCAGATACGAAACCCATGATATTGCAGTATATCACAGCAAGCCGGGATTGCCGATACCCTCCGGATGCGAATTTACGGATTGTTCAAGTTTTACGGCAATTCCACCAAAATCACGTCCTCGCCGAGCTTCTTGATCTTGCAGAACGGGATGACGGTCCCCTCCCGCCCCTTCAAAAGTCCGAACAGGCGCGGCGCGCCGGGCACGACGATCGCAAGCACCTCGCCCGAGCACGGATCGAACTCGAGATCGCACACGGTCCCGTAGCGCTCCCCCGTACAGACGTTGATCACCTCTCTGCATTTCAGTTCCGAAAACAGCATACGCATTCCTCTCCTCTCGCCGATCTTTTGAAGCTGCATTGATCCATCCATATCCGGTCTCCGTTTCGTTTAGACAGATTATGCGCGCTGCCATCAATTAGACCTCTTTTTGTAAAATCATACCGTAATGAAAAAGCATCCTCGGATTTTCACGCCGAAGATGCTGAAATCATTGTCACAGATCCGATTGTAATGTTTCAAAAGACCTGTCCGGACATATTATTACTCCGGTAAAAAGATCAATATCAGAAAAAAAAGAGTCTCGATGCTGCCCGCAATGATCGCAACGGTCGAAATGCAAATGCCTTTTTTTGATAAGCACGAGAGACGCTTGCTGCGTTTTAATCCGATGATACCGGTAATAATCGCAGCAAGACCGCATAGCGGCGTCAGTATCCCTACGGCAGCATATACGTCAAGGAACAGATTTATCAATGCCATCGACGTCACATCCGGATTGGGAATAGGCACTGTCTCCAAATAAACACAAAGGGCAATGCAGACGATTCCTAATATAAGCGCAACGATACTTATTACGGGCGCTTTCCCGCTTTTATTCGATTGTTCCATAAAAACTCCTTTGTTTGCTGTCAATCTGAAACTATACAACTTGTATCTAAACTTTTTTGATGATTGAGATCCTATCAAATCCCCACACATTTGTCAAGAAAGCTCAAATATCGGAGAATTGCGGCTGTGCCGCATGAATTGGCTTACGCCATGAATTGACGGCGGAGCCGTCATGAATTGCGCCTGCGGCGCGTGAATCGGCTTCGCCATGAATTGCGGCATAGCCGCATGAACACGCACACTTTTCAGACAAAAACAATACGATAGCAGTAAAGAACCAAGGAGGAAAGACCATGCAACAATCCTATGCAAACGGCGGCGCGTGCTGTTTTGCCGACCGCATTCCCGCCGTCGATCCCACCGCGGTCGAAAACGTCGTCCCCGCCGGCTCCGTCGCATCGGAGCGCTGCGGCATGAACGGCGGCTGCGCTTTGGCGACCGTTTATTTCCCGAATCAGGCGTACCGCGCCGGCTTCTGCCCCTACGAGGCGCTCGCGCACGGCACGCTTTTCCCAGAACTCGTTTCCGAATATCCGACGTGCAGAAACAGGGAGGCGTAATATGACAGAGTATACGGAACAGGCGCTTCTTTCGAGGATCGGCGAGGTCCGCTTCGCCTGCGTCGAGCTGCAGCTGTATCTCGACACGCATCCCGACGACATGGACGCGACCAACGATTTCAACAGCTATGCGGAAACGCTCCGGCGGCTTTGCACGGAGTACACCGAACGCTTCGGTCCGCTCGAAAACTTCGGCAACAGCACACACGACGCCGGAAGCTGGGTTTACCAGAAATGGCCGTGGCAGAATTGAGGAGGAAGCAATATGTGGATTTATGAAAAAAGACTGGAATATCCCGTCCGCATCACCAAACCCGATCCGAAGATGGCAAAGCTCCTGATGGCGCAGTACGGCGGACCGGACTCCGAACTCGGCGCGGGGCTCCGCTACCTGACGCAGCGCTACTCGATGCCCGACGACCGCATCCGCGCGACGCTGACCGACATCGGTACCGAGGAGATCGCGCACTGGGAAATGATCGCGACGATGATCACACAGTGCATGCAGGGCGCGACGCTCGAAGAGCTCTCCGCTGCGGGACTCGACGGCTACTACACGATGCATTCTTACGGCGTCTTCCCAGCCGATCCGAACGGCGTGCCCTTTACCACGGCGTACATCGCCTGCACCGGCGATCCGATCGCGGACCTAAGCGAGGACATGGCGGCGGAGCAGAAGGCGCGCGCGACCTACGAGCATCTGATGAACATGACGAACAACAGCCAGATCATCGAGCCGCTGTACTTTTTGCGCGAGCGCGAGATCGTGCACTATCAGCGCTTCGGCGAGTGCCTCGAGATCATGCAGGCGATCAAAACCGGCCGCAGCGCACCCTCCTGCCGCTGCAACCGGCGCAGATATTAAGCAGAAAGGACTGCGGAAGCAGTCCTTTTTTCATGTCCGGTTTTTGATTTTGGAGAGAAGCGCCTTCATGCGGCGCGCGTCGGCGTCGCCGGGCGCTTCTTTCTGACGGTAGCGCGCCTGCTCATAGAGCTCGGTCAGGTCGGTGACGTCCGCCGGATCGACGCGAAGCCCGCGCTTCGCGCGCTGCCCGATCTCGCCGCAGGTGTGCGTTTTTGCGAAGCGGATCGGGATCTTTCTGAGATACTTCAGAAACTCCGCGTACAGATACCGGATGCGTTCGCGCGGATCCTCGCTGTGCTTTCTCGGCTTCTCCTCCGTGTCCGTTTCGGCTTCCGGCGCGATCGCTTCGCGCGTTTCGTTCGGATATCCGCGTCCGCGGTTCTGATTGCGCTTCCGCAGCTTTTTAACGAGCTTGCGAATCTGCAGTCCGAGGATCAGCAGCAGGATCAGCGCCGCGGCGCCGATGAAGATATAGGACAGCGTGAGCGACAGGTCGTCGCCCTCGACGTAATAATGCTCCGGCTCAACCTCGACCGGCTCGGTGACCGGAAGCTGCTCCGGTCCCGCCGTCGGTTCGGGCGTCGGCAGCGGTTCCTCCTGCATATGCGGCTTCACGCAGGATATGAGCTTCAGCAGCGCCCCGAGCATCCGCGCGATGAACCCCGCGGCGGGCTTCAGCACGTCGTTGATCACGAAAAAGAACGCTTCCTTCAGATAGGCGAACGGATCGACGAGGAACACGACCGTGACAAGCACGGCAAAGATCAGCGTGTCGCGAAGCTGACGGCGGTTGAACGCCCTTTCGTCGACGACGCCCTCCTGTGCGCGCAGCCCGCGCAGATGCAGCACGCCCGTAACAAGCAGCACAACGGCGTGCGGCACGATGCCGTTCACCGCCGTCCGCACATTTTCGGACTGCACGGGCACCGTTCCGCTCCGGTCCATGCCCGCAAGCAGCGCAAGATAGACGAACCCGATCACGGTCAGCACGACCACGACGGTGAACTGATACTTCGCCTTGAAATCGGCGTGCGTCGTTCTGTGCCGAAGAACGGAACAGAACACCGCGGCAAGAACGATCCCGGCGAGATGAACAGGGTAATGCAGCAGCGGGCAGTGCAAAACGATCAGCGGAACGAAGCCGACCAGCGCCGTCAGCACGCCGAGCAGCGCGAAAAGCGTTTCTTTTCCGGAGAGCTTCCGGATCGCCGCGGGCAGCAGTGCGAGCAGCAGTCCGAAATACAGACAGGAAAACGACAGAAACGGCATCGCGACGCCGGTGATCAGCACGGCAAGCAGCGTAAGGCAGAGACAGACGAGCGTCGTCGCGTATGCGGTACGGAAGAACCGGTTCATGCGTCCGTCCCTCCTTCCGTCCGCTTTTGCGCATCCGGCAGAAGCTCGTCTGCAAACAGCGAAAGGATGCGGCTGCGCGTGTTTTCCCGCGCTTTTCCGACTGCGTTTTTCACGCGGTCGTCGGCACAGGTAGAGATCAGGACGAGCAGATCGCTGCGGTTCGCCGCGGCGCAGGCCGCGTGCATCAGCTCCTCGACGGTGCAGACATAGCCGTTCCGCGCGGAGCCGAGCGCGTAGAGGATCTTGCGGTAGGCGCCGCCCATTCCGCCGCTGCTGGTGAAGCCGAAAAGCTCGCCGGAGATCAGCGCGTTCGTTACGAGCCGGTAGCCGAGCCCGCGCCGCTCCATCTGCTCGCAGACCGCGCGCGTGATCGAGAAGCAGAGCTCCTGCCGCGCGATATGCAGATCGAAGTCGCCGTGGAGCTGCGTATCGAGCGCGATCACGACAGACTCCCGCCAGACCGGATCGAACTGCTTGACGATCAGCGAATTGCGGACCGCGCTCTGCGTCCAGCTGATCTGCCGCATCGGCTCCCTGCCGGTATAATCGCGGTATCCGCACACGGAGATCGCGTCCTCCAGAAGCTGCTTTTTCCGCGCGATCTCGTCCGCTGCGTCGGTGACCGCCCTGAAGTATTCCGCGTTTTCGAGCCGCGGCGGGTAGATCACGATCCGGCTGTCGTTCTCCATCCGGTAATCGAACTCGCGAAGACCGAGGAAATCGCCCGCGTGGAAATCGGCATACGAGAAGCAGTATTCTCCGCGCTGCGCGATCGACGCGCGAAGGTAACGCTTGACCTGCTGCCGCCCGCGGATCAGCACCGTGCTGTGGTAGATGCGGTGTTCCTTCGTGAGGCGCTTGACGTTGAACTGCTCCGCCTCGAGCACCTCGAGATTTTTCGGGAAATGCTCCTCGATCCGGATCGACGGCGACGGACGGCGTCCGAGATTCGATACGTTGCTGAACACAAGAAACACGTCCCCCGGTTCGCAGGCGCGGACCGACGGCTTGCATTCATAGCGTATGTTCCGGCAGTCGCCGGCGTTGCGCAGGAAATACCATTGCAGCGCCAGCGCGACCAGTATGACGATCACAAAAAAGACGAGCATCCGGATTTGAACGATGTCAGATTTCGGTGGGAACGGCGATCCCGTTCAGCATTTCAACAAACAGCGCTTCGGCTTCGGCGCTGCCGACGGCGGTCCGGTAATGCAGACGATGCGCAAGCACGAACGGCGCAAGCTCTTTCACGTCGTCCGGCGTAACGTATGTGCGGTTTCGGAACGCGGCGTATGCGCGCGACGCTTTAACCAGCGCGATCGTTCCGCGCGGAGACGCGCCGATGTTGAAGCGCACGTCGCTGCGCGTCTTTTCGACGATGTCCATCAGATAATCCATCACCGGTCCGCTGATCTCGATCGCGTCAAGACGTTCGCGCAGGCGCAGCGTTTCCTCCGCCGAGATCACCGGACAGATCTTCTCGACGATATCCTCGGTATCGCGCCGCAGCGCGACGCCCGCCTCCTCTTCGCGGCGCATATAACCGAGCTTCAGCCGCATCATAAAACGGTCCATCTGCGCCTCCGGCAGCGGGAACGTGCCGTAGGATTCGATCGGGTTCTGCGTCGCCGCGACCATGAACGTCTCGCCGAGCCGGCGCGTCACGCCGTCCACGGAGACCTGACGCTCCGCCATCGCTTCCAGCAGAGCCGACTGGGTGCGCGGCGTTGCGCGGTTGATCTCGTCGGCGAGCACCGTGTCCGCAAAGACCGGACCGGGACGGAACTCGAAATCGCCGGTCTTCAGATTGTAGAAATTGATGCCGGTGACGTCGCTCGGCATGACGTCGGGCGTGAACTGGATCCGCTTGAAGCTGCCGCCCGTCGCCTTTGCAAACGCGCGGAACAGCATGGTCTTGCCGGTGCCGGGCACGTCCTCCAGAAGGATATGTCCGCCGCACAGATAACAGACGGCGATCAGCGTGATCTCTTTGTTTTTGCCGACGATCGCCTGCGAGCAGGCCTCGACCAGACGGTCGCGATAGGATACGAAATCCGAAACTGTCATAGATACCTCCGTGTTTTATCGGGAATGCGGTCAGTTGTCCGCGCGGTTGTAGCCGTTCTTCATGGCGACGCTGGATTCGTGCAGCACCGCGGTCAGCGCCTTGTCGGTCTGCTCTTTCGCCATGGCGGCGAGCTTTTCGTTCGCCTCGATGCAGAGCTTTGCGTCGCCGGTTTCGGCGATCTTTTTGTCGTATTCGAGGACGATCTTCCGTCCCTCGGTCATGACCGCGTTCTGATAGCGCGTCACGATCTGCACGCATTGGTTATAGCTGTGATCCGCGAGCGCGCCGATCAGCCGGCTGCCCCAATAAAAGTTTTCGGTGGAAGCGTCGAGCGCGACGTCGGAAAGGTATTTCGGCATTTTCGGCACGTTCGGATAGACCGGCAGCAGCGCGTCGAACGTGGTCGAACCGAAACAGATCCATTCGAGTCCCTTCACGCAGCCGGGCGCGTCGGGACGGATCTCGATCACGGACGTGACGCCGGTGCGGTTGATGCCGATCGAACGGTACTTGCCGCGAAGCCCCGTATCGCGGTTCAGATACGGATCGAACGGCGTGCCTTTATAGTTCGAGGAAAGAAGCTCCTTGACCTCCTCGACGGCGATCTTGCGGTCCGGCACGAAGCTCCACGGAATGTCGTCGCTTTCGGGCGTGAAATCGGCGTTCGGTCCGTCCCAGCGGTATTGACGCGGCGCAAGATATCTGCCCATGTACCACGCGCGCGGCGTGTTGTAGACGTGGTCCTGATCGGAATGCGAGCCGAATGCAAGCCGCGGGTTGAACGCGCCGTTCTGATTGCAGTCGAGATGATACGTCCCGATGAATTCGCGAAGGTCCTTCGAGCAGAGGTGCGCTTCCTGTTTGCCGAACGCGTCGTCGAAATCGAAGCTGTCCATGCCGAACTGGTTGGGCATGACGACCACGACGTCGTCGGGCACACGCTTTGCCATCCAATGATGCCCGCCGATCGTTTCCATCCACCAGATCTCGTTTTCATCGTTGAACGCGATCCCGTTGGATTCATAGGTGCCGTACCGTTCCAGAAGCGCCGCCAGCCGCAGCACGCCTTCGCGCGCGGTGCGGATATACGGCAATACAAGCACCACGATGTCCTCCTCGCCGATGCCGCCGAGAACGTCCTTTTCCTTCTTTGTTTTTGCTTTCCGAAAAGTCACGAGCGGATCCGCCGCGAGCACGCGCGGGTTCGATGTGATCGTTTCCGTCGCGGTCATACCGACGTTCGCTTCGTTGACGCCGGTCGCCGCCCAAACGCCGTTTTTCGGATCGACGCTCGGGCACGCGGTGCAGCGCATGGGATCGTCCGGAAGCTCGATCGTGAGATGTCCGATGACGGACGTATAGGTTTTCTTTCGGTCCTTCGGCTCCATGACGACGAGCTTTTTGACGTCAAAGCGTCCGTCGTCGGTGCGCGCGATCATGGTGGAACAGTTGTTTGCGGCGTTCCTGCCGACCAGTACCGTTGTGCAGGGCATGGTTCCTTCCTCTTTTCCGTTTTTCTGTTCTAACTATACGAGAAAAACGCTCCGTTGTCAATCTGCCGCCCGAATTGACAGCCGCGGCTTTGCATGATAGAATACGGTAGATTATGCAGGACGACGGGCGGTTATGGTATTCTCCTCTCTGACGTTTTTATGTGTGTTTCTTCCTGTGGTGATCGGGCTTCACACGCTGGTGAAAAACAACGTCGCCAGAAATGTGATCCTTTTGATCGCCTCTCTTTTGTTCTACGCGTGGGGCGAGCCGGTGTGGATCGTCGCCATGATCTTCGCCGCCGCCGTGAACTACCTCTGCGCCCGTGTGATCGCAAGCGCGAAAACAAAAACCGGCAGAAAAGCCGCGCTTGCCGCCGGCATCGTCGTCAGTCTTGCCGCGCTGTTCTTTTTCAAATACGCCGCGTTTCTCGTCAACAACGTCTGCGCCCTGTTCGGCGCGGAATTCCGGATGGCGGCGCCGAAGCTGCCCATCGGCATTTCCTTTTATACGTTCCAGATCATCACCTATACCGTGGACGTCTACCGCAAGGATGCGCCCGTCCAGAAAAACCCGTTCCGGCTGCTGCTGTACGTTTCGCTGTTCCCGCAGCTGATCGCCGGTCCCATCGTGCGCTATTCGGACGTTTCGGAAGCGCTTACCGACCGCAGGGTAACGCGCGCGGGGCTCGGCGAGGGATTCTTCCGCTTCACGCTCGGGCTCGGCAAAAAGGTCCTTCTGGCGAATTTGTGCGGCGAGGTATTGGGCTCGCTGCCGACCGGCGCGGAGATGTCCTTCTTCTCCGGATGGCTCGCCACGATCCTGTTCATGTTCCAGATCTTTTTCGATTTCTCCGGCTACTCCGAGATGGCGATCGGTCTCGGACGGATGCTCGGATTCCGGTTCCCGGAAAACTTTGACGCGCCGTTCGTCTCGAAGAGCTTTTCGGAATTCTGGCGGCGCTGGCATATCTCGCTCGGCACGTTCTTCCGCGAATATGTGTATATCCCGCTGGGCGGCAACCATGTAGGAAAAGGACGCTGGATCTTCAACATGACCGTCGTCTGGGCGCTGACGGGCATCTGGCACGGCGCGAACTGGAACTTTCTCTTTTGGGGACTTTACAGCGGCCTGCTCGTTGTGCTGGAACGGTTCGCGCTGCAGCGGTTTATGAAAAATGCGCCGTCCGTATGGAGGCACGTCGTTGTTCTGCTCCTGACGATCCCCGGCTTCGCGCTGTTCCAGAACGAGGTCCTGCCGAACCTCGGCTTTCAGCTCCGGGCGATGTTCGCACCGTGGGCGGTCCCGCTGTCCGATCCGTTTGCGGTCTATGCCGTGAAGAACAATCCTCTGCTGCTCGTCGCCTGCATCGTCTGTTCCCTGCCGCTGCGCAAAACGGCGGTCCGCTGGTTCAAGGCGCGCCGTGAACAGGGAAAGAAGAACGTCCTGCGCCCGTATGCCAAGGCGGCGCTGGCGCTGTCGATCCTGGTCGTTTCGCTCATGTTCCTTGTGGGACAGAGCTTCAACCCGTTTTTGTATTTCCGGTTCTGAAAGGAGGACGTTATGCGCAAGATCATTCTGCCGCTTGCGGCGTTGCTCGCTCTGCTGCTGCTGTTCGGCGTCGGTCTGTACGAGCTTGTCTTCGCGTCCGGCGCGCCCGCCTTTTCGGAAGAGGAGAACCGGATGCTGGCGGAACGCCCGTCCCTTTCGCTCGCATCCCTTGCGGACGGCACGTTTACCGACGCGTTTGAAAAGTTTCTTTCCGATCGCTTCCCCGGCCGCACCGGCATGATCCGCGCGTCGCAGGAGCTGCGCCAGATCGGCAGCTTCGCCTCCTGGGACGATTATGTGCAGGTCGCCGAAAACGACGCCGCCGATATGGAGTTTCAGCAGGAGCTTCCGGAGGAGGAAGCGATCGTGACGCCGCGTCCCGCGCGCACCGCCGCGCCGACGGAGATCCCGACGCCGGAACCGACCGCGCCCGCCGCAACCGAAGCGGCGGGATCCGACGCGCCGGTCGATACGCCCGAACCGACGCCCGTGCCCGAGCCGACGGCTTCGCCGCGTCCCAAGAAAGCGCCTGCGAACGTTTCCGCATTCCCCGATACGCTCCGCTGCAAGCTCTTAAGCGGCGAAACGAACCGCGATCTGTACCGCTGTCAGAAAAGCGCCTTGCAGAAGATCTGTACCCTGTTCGACGCGTACGCTTCCCTTCTGCCGGAGGACGGCATCTTTGCCGTAACGATTGTTCCGTACAGTTCGGCGGCGAACCGGCTGATGACCTATAAGAATCCGAAGGGGTTCACCTCCGACGTCGAACCGTTTATCGAAGCGGTCACGGCGGACAACGTCGCGGCGTTCTGCGCGGTCGATCTGCTGTGCGAGCCCCTGATGCAGGGCGAGTACGTCTTCTTCCGCACCGATATCCATTGGACGCCCTACGGCGCGCATAAGGTGGTCTCGCGCATGATGGAGGAAGCCGGCGAAATGCTTCCGCCTTACGAGAGCTTCCCGCGCGAGCAGGAGGATCCGTTCCTCGGCACCATCTACCGGAACAATCCCACAAAGCAGATGAAGAACCATCCGGATACGCTGGATATCCTGACGCCGGCAAAGGCGGTCCGCGTGCGCCGGTACACGACGCCGGACAAATATGCGGAGATCCCCTTTATCGACCGGAACGCGCCCTCCGGCGACCGGTACAAGGTCTATCTGGGCGGACCGAACGGGAACCTGACCGTGATCGAGCAGACCGGCGAAGAAATCGAACGCCCGAAGACCTGCTTCCTCATCACCGATTCCTACGGACTTTGCACCGCACCGTTCTTCGCCGAGGTCTACGACCGCGTGCTTGTCTACGATCCGCGGTTCTACAACAAGAACCAGATGGGTTCCGTCTCCGGCATCATCGAGCAGTACGGCGTGACGGACATCTATCTGATCGTGGGCGATCTTCACGCGTTCGACGATTCCTATTTCAAGCTCTGCAACAATCATTTCTGATCCGCATGGTTCAGCAGCGCGCACGGACTCCCGTGCGCTTTTTGCGTATTGCGAAACAGGCGGATATTGTGTATACTATATACGATCAAACAAAAGGGGGTTCCTATGAAAAAGAGTTGGGGAAAATGGGCGGTCGCTCTGGCGCTGCTGCTCGCTGCCGCGTTCGTCGCGCTGTTCTTTGCGGATCGCATTCAGCAGGCGGACGGCGCAATCGCGATCACGGAGGGATATCTGCCCTCGGAGGTCGGCGATCTCTTTTATAAGCTCTACACGCCGTCCGGACTGAAGGACGGCGAAAAGGCGCCCGGCGTACTGCTGCTGCACGGGTATCAGAACGATCATGAAACCAATGCGGCGTACGCGATCGAGCTTGCGAAACGCGGCGTGGTCGTGCTCTCGATCGACGAATACGGACACGGCGCAAGCAAGCCCGGTCTCAAGGAGCGCGGATACGTCAACCACATGGTGAAGGTCAATTACGGCGAGGACAGCGTCGAAGACAGGACCTTCCGTCCGGTCGGCGGCTCGGTGCGCTACCGGCTTCTGATGAATTTCTCGAACCTTTCGTTCTTCGACGAGCATTATACGAAGGACGAAGCGGGCAACAGCGTGAAGGACAGCTCCTGCGGCGGCGTTGCGGCGTATAAATTCCTGTCCGGGCTTCCGAACGTGGACAAAACGAAGCTCGGCATCAGCGGGCACTCGATGGGCACCTGGGCGGGCTGGAGCGTTGCCGCCGCCTATTCCGGCACCGATATCGAGCCGAAGGCGACCGTGCTGCAGTGCGGCGAGCTGTTCCGCGATACGGCTTACGACTCCGCGAACATACATTTCAACAACGTCCTGCTTTTGCAGGCGAAGTGGGATGAATTCAGCTACTTCCGCGATTATAAGCGCAACGTGGACGAAAGCATCCTGCGCTCTCCCCTGCGCACCGAATTCCTCGGTACGACAGCGGAAAAAGCCGCATGGGATACGACCTTCGGGAGCTTTGCGGACGGCTCCGCCCGGCGGATGGAGCTTCTCTACACGAATCACCGTCTGACCACGCACCATACGCGCGGACTCGCCGTTGCGCTCGACTGGTTCGATCAGGCGTTCGGCGGCAACGCGCTCAAAGGTCCCGCGCCCGACGCACAGACCGCGATGGGCAAGGAATGGCTGGTGCTGCTGGCGATGCTTCTTACGATCGCGGCGCTGATCCCGCTCTTCGAGCTGTTGATCCGGATCCCGTTCTTTGCGAAACTCGTGCAGCCGCTGCCGAGCGAAGCGGGCGTCAAGACAAAGGGCAAGTGGTGGCGCGGCGCGATCATTACGATCCTGCTTGCCGGTTCCACCTATCCCTTCATGACGCAGCTCGGACACGCACTGCTGCCGCTGCCGGAGGGGATCTTCCGCATGACGGTCGGCAACGGCTTCATCGGCTGGTACCTTTTGCTGATCCTGATCATGCTTGCGACCTCGATCATCGGCGCGCGCGCCGCGAAAAAGAAGGGCGCATACGACGGGCTGTACGGCATGGGGCTCGGTTCCGAGGCGAAGCCGAATAAGATCGCGTGGGGACTGCTCCTGCGCGCAGCTCTGCTGGTGCTGTGCCTGCTTGCGATGATGTATCTCGTTGTGTTCCTTGCGGGCGTGCTCTTCAAGCTCGATCTGCGGTTCATCTGGCCGTTCTTCAAGACCTTCACGCCGGCGCGGCTCGGTCAGTTCTGCGTCTATATCCCCGTGTTCGCCCTGTTCTTCCTTTTGAACAACTCGAAGATCATGGCGTCCATGCGCACGAAGGCGACGTACAAAAAGGGCTTTGCGGGCTTTATGGGAAACTGGTGGCGCAACGCGCTGCTGATGGTCGGCGGCATCCTGCTGATCGTTTTGATCGAGTATGTGCCGTTCTTCCTCGGCATCGGACCGGGCGCGGACGTGTTCTTCGGCTCCACCTTCGGCGGACCGTTTATGTCGCTTCTGATCCTGTTCGTGCCGCAGGTCATCGTGTTCAGCGTGCTGTGCACCTACTTCTACCGCCGCACCGGCAGCGTCTATACCGGCGCGCTGCTCGTGGCATCGCTTGCCGCATGGATCGTCACCGGCGGCTCGTCGATGCTGTAACGATCCGATCCGTCAGAGAACCCGCCGCCCGGCGGGTTCTTTTTCGTATGCGTGCAATTCGCCGAATTTCGCTGTTTGCTGTTGTAATGAGCGGGAATCCGTGTTATACTGACGGTATCAACAGGGTGTTTCCTTTCAGGCGGAAGACCTTGCCTCGGTGTTTTCCGCTTTACGGAGGATGTCATGAAAAGAAACCTTATTTACCGGCTTATAATGGTTTTTCTTGTGTTTTTGCTGCTTCTGCCGTGCATGACGGGCGCGTCCGCGGAAAGCGGAAGCGACAAGGCGGTGAACCTTTCGCGCCACCTGAAGATCGAGCAGGGCGGCGGTCACGCGAGCGCGCGCGAAAAGCTGATCGACGAGGCGCTTGACGATACGATCCCGTATGCGCCGTTTGAAACGATCCGCCTGAGTTGGAACAATTCGCCCAAGAAGCCCGCGTATCTGTGTATCCAATGGGGCGTGCTGCCCGATCGGGTGCGGATCCGTCAGACGGATGCAGACGGCGCCCTGCTTTCGGACGCATATGCAGAACGGGTGTTCGACGCGGTCATTCCCCTGTCCCCCGCGGCAAAGAGCATGACGATCTCCGCCGACGCATCCGGCATGGAGCTTGCGCGGCTCGCGCTGTTTTCCGCAGGTACGCTGCCTGCGCCGTTTTTCCCGTGGCAGGATACGCCGAAGGGCATGGATTATCTGATCGTCTCGACGCATCCGGACGACGACGTTCTGTTCATGGGCGGCATCATTCCGACCTACGGCGTCGAGCGGGGATATGTCGGCACGGTCGCATACGTCGTCAACCCCTCGCGGAAGCGCGTCAACGAGGCGAATCTCTGCGCCCGGGCAATGGGCGCGATCTGCCGTCCGCTGTTTCTGGGATTTCAGGACGTCAATCCGAAGGTAAAGGATAAACTTGAAAACCGTTTTTCGCAGGAGACCGTTACGCTTGCGTTCGTCCGAATGCTGCGGGAATACCGGCCGCTCGTCGTCTTTTCGCACGATGTAAACGGCGAATACGGACACTGGCAGCACAAGGTCGTCGCCGCGGCGATCGTCGACGCCTGCCGGTTTGCCGCCGATCCGTCCTACGATGCGCTGTCATACGCGGAGTTCGGCGCGTGGGAGGTCAAAAAGTGCTATCTGCATCTGTACGAGCGCAATCCGCTGGTGATGGATATCCGGACGCCGCTGTCCTCCATGGGCGGACGCACGGCGTTCCAGGTCGCGCAGGATGCGTTCAAGCTGCACAAGTCCCAGCAGAACGGACGGCACATCGTGGAAAGCGAAACGGGCAGATATCCGATCAACCGGTTCGGCATGGCATACGGAACCGTCGAGGCCGGAAGCAACGTGTTCGACAACATCGATCCGTCTCTGTTTGCCGCAAACGCGCCGCAGGGCGCAACGCCGACGCCCGTCCCCACGCCGGAACCGACGCCCGAACCGACGGCGGAGCCGACCGAAACGCCGACGGCCGAACCGACGGACGTCCCCGCGACCGAAACCGCGCCGGGGCCGACGCCCGTGCCTGAGGCGACGCCGGCCGCAGCCCCGCAGCCCGCCCCATCGCCTGCGCCCGACGAGCCCGAAAAAGCGAACGAATCGAACGCCGGATCGGAACGGGTGCTCGTGCCGGTCCTGTGCGCATTGGGCGGCGCGGCCGCTGCATCCGGCTGCTTCCTGTTATTCGGGCGACGCAAACGATGCAGAAAGCGCAGATAAAAACAAAAACGGAGAGGTTCGTCCTCTCCGTTTTTTATGCGTTATCCGTCAGATCGATCAACAATCCTCCGGCTCGTCCGCCGGTTCGTCATCCGGACCTTCAAAGCTCGCCGACGCTCTTGCCAGCCAGTAGAAGAAGGCGAAGACGCCGGCGCCGGTGAGCGCAAGGATCAATGCTTGAATGTTCCGACACCCGCTGACGATCCAGAAGATCATTCCGGCAAGAAAGCCCAGAATCCCGAGACAGTAGATCAGGGCAAGCCCGACGATCTTATAGCGTACCGGATAGTTTTTAAACCACTTGAACCACATCTTTTTGTCCTCTGTCCTGTCTGAATTGTATCGCAGAAGCGTTCCTCTTTCAACCGTGTTATCTGCAAAATACGGGCTTCTATCGCGTTAAAACAGCAAAAGAGAGGCAAGCGCTTCGCTTCCCTCTTATCCGAACAGATCTTATTTGAAATACCTCTCCAGAAGACCTTTGAGCGCCTTGCCGTGTCTTGCCTCGTCGCGGGCCATTTCGTGGACGGTGTCATGGATCGCGTCAAGACCGAGTTCCTTCGCGCGCTTAGCAAGGTCCGTCTTGCCCGCGGTCGCGCCGTATTCGGCTTCCACGCGCATTTCGAGGTTCTTCTTGGTGGAATCGGTGACGACTTCGCCGAGGAGCTCCGCGAACTTCGCCGCATGCTCCGCCTCTTCAAACGCCGCCTTCTCCCAATAGAGACCGATCTCCGGATAGCCCTCGCGGTGCGCAACACGCGCCATGGCGAGATACATGCCGACCTCGGTGCATTCGCCCTGGAAGTTGGCGCGGAGATCGTTGATGATGTCCTCGCGAACGCCCTTCGCGACGCCGACGACGTGCTCCGCCGCCCAGACCATTTCTTCCTTCACTTCGTTGAACTTCGACGCGGGCTGACGGCAGACCGGGCAGAACTCGGGTGGGGTTGCACCCTCGTGAACGTAACCGCAAACGCTGCAGATCCACTTTTTGATCATGTGATAAAACCTCCGATGTTTGAATTGTAAACGTGCATTTACAGCATATAGTGTAGCGTATTTTTGCGCCGCCGTCAATCGGGGAACACAACTTTTCCGCGGGCAATTCCGTTTCTTGACACGCATCCCTTTGCGTGGTAATATATCGGTGTTTCTGGACGTGTCTCCGTAGCTCAGCAGGATAGAGCATTCGCCTCCTAAGAATAAGGTGTATCATTCGAGAGGAGTGCATAAAAAGTGAATATGTCTCCGTACCTCAGCAGGATAGAGGGCCCGCCTCCTAAGCGGGACGCCGCGCGTTCGAATCGCGCCGGGGACGCCAATCCCCCGAAAACACTGTGTTTTCGGGGGATTCATTTTTGTTACTGCGATCGTTGCGGCGCATTGCTAAATCGACAGGATGGTTTTTCTGATGCCTGTGGCTCATGGAGATGCACGGAATGCGGATATGTAAATGGTACAACAGGGGATGATATCCTATCAATGATACTTCTTTATCGTTCAAAGAAAAAACTAATAACAAAATTCTAGTTAGTTATCTAAACAAGTGCGTCGAAGAACTGGAGCATATATCCCATAAGAACATGAGAACGGCTTAAAGCTGCAATTGAATGCGGTATGACGAAACCGACGTTGCCGGCGGCGGACTTAGGATGCGCCAGCTAAGCGCAGACCCTGGTCCGTCGGCTGGCTTTCCTTTTTGTCGAAAATGCTTTACTTTCATCTTTGTTTGTGCTATTATAAGTAAAACAGGAGGTAATCAAATGATATCATATTCCGGACTTTTGCAAAAGCTGAATGAAAAAGGACTGTCAAGAACAGCACTGGCTGACAAGGCCGGCGTTTCTTCCCGTACCATCGCCAAAATCGGCCGCGGAGAGAAGATTGCCGAACACGTTCTGAAGAGGATCGCCGATTACCTTGGATGTCCCGTTGAAGACCTGTCCAAATCCATCTCTGATAATCCTGTTCTTCAAACGCTTCGGGATGAAAAGAGCATCCGCATGTCCGGCGGCCTTTATCATGAGCTTCAAATCCGAATGACGTATAACTCCAATCACATTGAGGGCAGTAAGCTCAGCGAGGACCAGACACGATTGATTTTCGAAACGAATACCATAGACGTCGGAGAAGGTATTCCTGTCGATGATATCATTGAAACCGTCAACCATTTCCGTGCGATCGACTATGTGATCGACGTTGCCGAGGACCCTCTTACAGAGGATGTCATAAAAGAACTGCACCGCATGTTGAAGCAGAGCACGAAGGACGCCTCTCTCCCCTGGTTCGCCGTCGGCGACTATAAGAAGCGCGCAAACGTGGTAGGCGGAAAAGAGACAACAAAGCCTAAGGATGTCCCTGCCAAAATGCAATCACTAATATCAGCGTATTCGTCACTGCAGAATGTCACCCTGGATGATATCATCCGTTTTCATTACGAGTTTGAACGGATACACCCGTTTCAGGATGGCAACGGAAGAGTCGGAAGGCTGATTGCGCTGAAAGAGTGCCTGCGCTATTCGATCGTTCCGTTCATCATTGAAGACACCAAGAAAATGTATTATTACCGCGGGCTCTCCGAGTGGGAGAACGAACCGGGATATCTGACCGGAACCTGTCTGGACGGGCAGGATACCTTCCGGAAGTTGATGGCAATGTTTGATATCTCACAGGAGTAGCGATCATTCATAGAGTATGGAGCGTCTGATTTTTCATGTGGATGTGAATAGCGCCTACCTGTCATGGGAAGCGGCGAAGCTCGGAACGGAGGACGGCGTGCTCATCAAAAACATCATTCTGTTCAGCGTGCTCGTCTATGAGCTGGTCGGACCGATGCTCACCAAGTGGGCGCTGACCAAGTCCGGGGACATTCAGCCCTCCGCTATCGATGTGCGCAGCCGCCGCATGAATAAGTTCCAGGAGGCGGTGGACAAGAAAGCCATTACGCCGACCGGTCTGAAACGCGCGCGACGCATCATCGAACGCAGAAAAAACAGAGCCGCCCGGAAAGCCGCTGCGGCAAATAAGAACGAATAGATACCTGCATCGGACTGTTCGAAAGGACGGTCCGGTTTCTTTTTGCCGAGCCATTGCTTTTTTGCGGGAATATGGTATGATTGCGTCGGACGGGACCGGGAACGCAACAGAAAAAACGACGGTCGGAGGGAATATGATAAACATATTGACAGAAGGGTATGATATCAACGCGCCATGGCTGTTTGATGCGCTGAAAGCGTACGTCAGACCGTCCCACAGGGTCGCCGTCGTTGCGCTGGCGTTCCGTGATTCGGTCATAAAGAACGCAGACGACTGGAATCTGCTGTATGCGAAGCACGTCGGGAAGTATTACGACGGGATCGTCGGGTCGCTCGCCGATTACGGGATAGCGGAACAGAAGATCACGTTTATCAACTATTTTACGGATACGCCGGAAACGGCAAATCAGAAGATCCGCAACGCCGACATTCTGTATTTTCCCGGCGGATTGCCGGACAGGATGATGCAGCGGATCCGTGAAATGCAGATCTATGACGCGATCCTGCACCACAATGGGATCATTCTGGGTTACAGCGCCGGCGCGCTGATCCAGTTGCGCGAATATCACCTGACGCCGGATAAGGATTATCCGGCATTCGGGTATTACCGCGGTTTCCCGTTTGTCGACGGGTTCTATCTGGAGGTCCATTACGAGGGAGACCCGGAACAGAACGAGTCGATCGCGCGGGTTCTGCGGGAAAAGCGGAAGCCCGTGTTCGCAACGCACTTTATGAGCGGCGCGATCATTGTGAACGATGGAAAAATCGAACGGATCGGGAACGTGACGGCATTTTCCTGACAGACGCCGAAACCGCGTATGTTCCGGACTGCTTTTGACCGAAAAGAACGGAAAAAACTGCCGGATCGGTATTGACTTACCGAATTGCGTGTGTTACAATCCGATTTGTGTGAAATCTTAAGAAAGCGAGGGTAAACATCATTGCGCATCACTGCAATCCAAAACGTAACACAATATCGCATGATGACCTCGGTTTCTGCCCTTTAATCCGGACAGGATCATATTTGATTGTATGCCGTGGCGTCACCGTCACGGCTTTTTGTTTGCCGATCAAAGCGGATCCTTCCCGAGATCTCCATGCGACGTCCCATTGAACAGATAAACGGAGAGGTCAACATGAACGAGGAGAAACGCGGAAGGATTTCCAAAATCAGAAAAAACAGTTTTATCATAACCTTCGAGGGGCGGGAGCTTCCCGCGAAACCGAAGGGCAGCTTCTATGACGCGGCGCCGGACGCATGGCCGGTCGTCGGAGATACCGTTTCATTTGTCGAAAATCCGGCAGGCGATTCGGTGATCCTGTCTGTCTGCGAACGAAAGACGCTGCTTGCGCGTCCTGATCAGGCGAAAACCGGCGTGATGCAGTACATGGTCGCGAACGCGGATTACTGCTTTATCGTCACGGCGCTGAACGAGGATTACAGCTTCAACCGGATCGCGCGGTACGCAAGCGTCGCGCTTTCGGGCGGAAGCATGCCGGTCGTGATCCTGACAAAATCGGACCTTTGCAATAACGTCGGTCGCTATGTGCGCGAGGCGGAAAGCGTATCGGACGGCGTCCGCGTTTTCGCCGTTTCCGCAAAGTACGGGATCGGGCTGGACGAGCTCAAACAGTATTTCGTTCCGGGCACGACGATCGCGCTCATGGGCTCTTCCGGCGCGGGCAAATCGACGCTGATCAACGCGATCGCGGGCGAGGAGGTCATGCAAACCGGCGAGATCCGCTCCGACGACGGCAAGGGACGGCACACCACGACCCACCGGCAGATGATCCGGCTTCCGAACGACGTATGGATCATCGACACACCCGGCATGCGCGAGATCGGCATGGCGGACGCGGACGAAGGCATCGACCGGACGTTTTCGGACATTCTCGCGCTCGAAAGTCAATGCAGATTCCGAAACTGCCGGCATGAGACCGAGCCGGGCTGCGCGGTGAAAGCCGCGATCGCAAGCGGCAAACTGAGTAAAGAACGGTTCGAGCTTTACAAGAATCTCGGAAAAGAGAACGCCGATCACCGCGCGCGGAAAAAGGAGATCTCCAAAAGCGTGAAGGCGTACAAGAAGAGCAAGAGCAGGACGGAGGAATGAGGGAACATGATCGAGATCAGAGAAGCAACGCCGGAAGACGTCAAAAACGTGCAGCGCCTGTGGGCGGACGGCGACGTCATGAAATATGTCGGGTTTCCCGAAGGACTTTCGGAAACGGAGGAAAGCATCCGGGAAATGATCTGCAGGACCGCCGCGAACCGACCGCGGAGCAACTATTATGCCATTTATGAGGACGGCGGGTACTGCGGCGAGACGTCCTACGACATCGACGAAGATACAAAGAGCGCATCGCTGGATATCAAGCTGTTCCGGTTTGCGCGCGGACGGGGGATCGCGACGAAAGCACTTTCGTTCGTCGTAAAGGAAGCGTTTGATAACGGCGCAGAGACCGTCTGGGTCGATCCCGATCCCGAAAACGTGAAGGCGATCGCGTTGTACGAACGGCTAGGCTTTGAAAAGAAGCCGATGCCGGCGCACGTCGTCGCCATGGGAGAGGACCCGGAAAAATACGTTTATATGGAGAGGAAGAAAATGATTATGGATAAGAAATATCTGATCGAAAAACTGACGCATGACGCGCATGAAAAGGGCGGCTTCACGGGAACGTGGCTGTACGCCGAAAAGGGCGAAATCATATCGAAAGGCGCGGTCGGCGTGAACGACCTTGAAACCGGAGCGCCGATCACGGAGGACATGGTCTTTGATCTCGCATCCGTCACCAAGCAGTTCACGGCGACGGCGATCATACTGCTCCGGCGCAGAGGGCTTCTCTCACTTGACGACGAGATCACGAAGTTCTTCCCGGAGGTTCCGTTTCCGGGCGTTACGGTTCGGCATCTTCTGACGCATACGGGCGGGCTGCCCGATTACGAGGACTGGATCACAGAGACGGCAACGGCGGAAGGCACGATCCCCGGCAACGATATCATGATCCGTTTTCTCTGTGAAAGCGGAGAAGGTCCGGAATTTGCGCCGGGCGAAAAGTGGGAATATTCCAACACCGGCTACTGCGTACTGGCGCAGATCATCGAGAAGGTCTCCGGCATGTCGTTCGAGGATTTCCTTGAACAAAACATCTTCATCCCGGCAGGGCTGACCGCGACGAAGGTGTATCACCGCAGAAAGGATCACATCACGATCCCGAACCTCGCTTTTGGCATGGTCTGGGAGAAAGGCCGCTACTTTCTGCCCGACGATTCGGAAAGCCAGAACCATGTCGTTCCGCTGGACGGCGTGAACGGCGACGGGCTCGTGCACTCCAATATCTTTGACCTTCTGCGTTGGGACCGTGTGCTGCGGGAAGGGACGATCTTAACCTTGGAGGAACAAGCGGAGATGTATACGCCGACGCTGCTTCCGAACGGAGAGCCCGCTTTGGACGACGACGCGATCGGGCCCGCCTGCTACGGCTTCGGCTGGGATATCATAAAGGATCCCGAACACGGGCTGATCGTCTGCCACTCGGGATACTGGCCCGAATACGAGACGTGGTATGAGCGCTTCATCGACGAGGACAAGGTCATTGTCAAGTGCGCCTGCCACGATCAGCTTGACGCGCGCGCAAACAACGCGCTGATCCCCGGACTGCATGCGATCGCGATGGGAAACGAACCGGAGCCGGTACGTTCGGTCGAGGAGATCGCGGAAAAAGATCCTGACAAATCAATGTGGGAGAGCTTCTGCGGCAAATACGAAGAGCCGGACGACGACCTCTATGTGGACGAAGTCTTTATGCGGGGCGGCGAACTATACGTACGGCTGATCGAAGATTGCGGCGCCTGGGAAGCAAAGCTGTATCCGCTCGGAGACAATAAATTCGGGATCAAGCGGTATTCGCCCGTGTTTGAATTCGGCGACGGCTGCCTGATTTACGGCGGATATACCTGCAAAAAGCTGTAAGAAACAATCGACATCTATTGGTATACGGAGGATTTTATGGGACCCATGATCCATTTGGAGAAGATCAACTATCTGAACTGGCACGACGTTGAGGACCTGCGCGTAACGCGGGAGCAGAAAGCGTTTCTGCCGGATAACGTGACGAGTCTTGCCTATGCCGGTATCGTGCGCGAAGCGGGCTTTCAGGTGTTCACGTTCGGCATTTACAAGGGAGACAAGCCCATCGGATTTGCGATGATCGGCTATGACATCCCATACGAGCCGGACGACGACCTGAACGAAAAATACCGGTTCACAAGGAGCAGCTATTTCATCTGGCGCTTCATGATCGACAAGCGTTATCAGGGAAAGGGCTACGGCAGGGAAGCCATGAAGCTTATACTCGATTTCATTCGGTCCGGACCGTGCAGACAGTCCGAATATGCGTGGCTCTGCTACGATCCTGAAAACACGGCCGCAAGGAAGCTGTATGCTTCGTTCGGTTTTGAAGAGGTCTCCGAGGCGTACAGCGCCGAGGACGACGAAATACTTGCAGTATTGAAATTATAATTTTACGGAGGAAACTATTATGGAAACCATTACATTAAGACCCATTACCGATGAAAACCGCGAGGCGGTGCTGGCACTTTCCGTGCGCGAGGATCAGCCGTTTGTCGCGCCGAACAAGGTGTCGCTCAAACAGGCCGACGAAGCGAACGCCGAACACCCCGGCGTCGCGCGGCCGTTCGCGATCTATGCGGACGAGAAGCTTGTCGGCTTCTGCATGCTCGCCGTGGATCTCGAGGAAGAGGACGAAGACGACAGATGCTACCTTTGGCGTTTCATGATCGACAAAAATGAGCAGGGCAAGGGCTACGGACAGGCGGCGCTAAAAGAGATCATCCGGTATTTTCGCGATCTCGGCGGAGAACGGGTGCTGCTGTCCACCGAGCCGGAGAACGAGCGCGGTCTGCACGTCTATCATAAGGCGGGCTTCCTGGATACCGGATGCATCGACGATGGAGAGGCGGTTCTGCGCCTGTTTCTGAAGAAGACGACGAAAAAGGAGCGGGATACGTTCCTGTGGTATGACGTCGACGTGAAGGATCGCCTGCAGATCAAGGGAAAGAACGGTTACGGCGTCAGCATCGCGATCAATGACGGAGAAGAGCTTCAGCTCTACTGCGCCGGCAGCGGCAGAAACGGCGAGGAGTTTCCGGTCAATCGGGACATGCTGTTCCAGGCGGGCTCGGTCAGCAAACCCATGTTCGCGATCACGCTGCTGCGCTTCGTCGACAAGGGCAAGATCGACCTTGACACAGACATTTCGGGCGTCGTTCCGAAATTTGTGAAAAAAGGTCCGGTGACCTTTGCCGCACTGCTTTCTCACACGGCGGGCTATAACGTGCACGGCTTCCCGGGCTACCCCGCGAATCACGCGCCGCTGTCGCTTGAGGACGTGCTGAGCGGCAAAGGCAACACGCCGAAGGTCCGGCAAACCATGCCCTACGGCATGCAGCATGAATACTCCGGCGGCGGAATCACGCTTGCACAACTCGCATTTGAGCGGATCACGGGCATGACGCTCCGCGAAGCGTTTCAAAAGGAGGTCGCGGAGCCGCTGGGCCTCAAGCGCACCGGCTTTTTCCAGCCGCTTGACGAGGAGCTTCTTGCGAACGCGGCGTTCGGCGGACGGCTTGCGTACAGGGAAGATTTGGAGCACGGCTATCATTACTATCCCGAGCACGCGGCGGCGGGACTCTGGAGCACGCCGACCGAGCTTACTAAGATCGGTCTTGCGCTTTCGAGAAGCTACCGCAGGGGCGGATTCCTCAAAAAGAAGACCGCGCGGCGGATGCTCACGCCGGTCATGGAAAACTACGGGCTTTGCGTGAACAATTTCCGCGGCGATATCGGCGAACACGGCGGCTGGAACGAGGGCTTCATTACGGAATGGATGTTCTCTCTCGATAAGGATCTGTGTGTGGCGAGCATGTTCAACCACGCAACGGATGCGCTCGACTGGGCGCAGACGTACGTCGCATTGGAGCTCTATCAGACCGTTGAGGCGGCCATGAACGAGGATCTGTGCAAGCGCGGCCGGAAATCCTTCTGCGGCAAATATGAGCAGAACGTTGAGGATTTCCGCGTCGATGAGATCTTTATGGAAGACGAAACGCTGTTTGCGCGGGTCATCACCGAAGAAGGCGAAAAGGTCTATGAACTCTATCCGATCGGCAAAAAGACCTTCGGCAGGAAGGGCGGCTTCGCGAAGATCGAGTTCGGCGACAACTGCCTTGTGATCGACGGGATCACCTGCAAAAAACTGTAAACAGGAAAGGAAACGAGTATGGATAAGAAGGCAATGATGGATCAATTTGCCTGTGAAGCATATGCGAAAGGCGTTTTCACGGGAACGTGGCTGTATGCCGAAAACGGCGATATCGTTAGTTCCGGCGCGGTCGGCTTCCGGGACCCGGAAGACACGCTTCCGATGCGGGAGGACAGCATCTTCGAACTGGCGTCCGTCAGCAAGCAGTTCACGGCGGCAGCGATCATGCTGCTGTACAAAAGAGGGCTTCTGCGCTTTGAAGACGAACTTTCGAAGTTCTTCCCGGAGAATCCGTACGAAGGCGTCACGGTCAGCCATCTTCTGCATCACACAAGCGGACTGCCCGACCACGAGGATTGGGCGACGGAGAACCTGGAGGACGAAAAGGAGATTCCGAAAAACGACCTCTGCGTGCGCTTTCTCAAGGAATCGGGTCTTGAACCGGAATTCGCGCCGGGCGAAAAGTGGGAGTACAGCAACACCGCCTACTGCCTGCTTGCTGAGATCGTCGCAAAGGTCTCCGGCATGCCGTTCGAGGCATTCATGCAAAAGGAGATCTTCGAGCCCTGCGGAATGCTTTCGACGCGCGTTTGTCACATCCGCGTCGACGGTATACCGTTCGATAATTTCGCGCGCGGTCTGGTGTTTTATGATGGAGAATACCGTATACCGGACGAGCTGGAGGACTATCGCGAAGTGATCCTTTTGGACGGAGAATGCGGCGTTGGTTTCGTCTACACCAATATCTTCGATATTTTCAGATGGGACAGGGCGCTTCGGGAAGAAACGCTGTTCACAAAAGAGGATCAGGCGACGATGTTCACGCCCGGTCGGTTAAACAACGGCGAGATCGCGACCGACGACGAGGGCAACGGCTACGGGTTTGGATGGTTTATTTCGGAAGATCCCGCGCTTGGGCGCATTCTTTCGCACAGCGGCGGCTGGCCCGGATATGCGACCTGGTGCGAGCGCTGCGTCGATACGGACAGGATGCTCGTCCTTCTGTGCTGCCGTGAGCCGGAAGATATCCGGGGCATCGACGGTTTCTTTGAAGGCATGTCGAAGATTGCAAGGGACAAGGAGCCCGCGCCGATACAGACCATCGAGGATCTCGCGGTCAAGGATCCCGACAAGTCGAAGTGGGAGAGCTTCTGCGGAAAGTATGAGAAGCAGGACGAGGATTTCCCGATCGAAGAAGTATACGGCAAAGACGGCGAACTGTATGCAAAGGTCGCGTACGACGAGGATGACGTATGCGATTACCGCCTCTATCCGATCGAAGAAAACACGTTCGGCAGAAAGGGCGGCAAGGTGAAGATCACCTTCGGCGAAGACTGCCTCGTGATCAACGGCGAGACGACCTGCAAAAAACTGTAAGAGAAAAGAAAGGCAAAATTATGGATAAGAAAGCATTGATGGAAAAGCTCGCCCGTGAAGCGTATGAAAAGGACTGCTTCAACGGCACATGGCTTTACGCCGAAAACGGAGAGATCGTGTCGAAAGGCGCGCTGGGTTTCCGTGACATAGAAAACAGGATTCCCGTCACGGAGGAAAGCGTGTTCGACATCGCTTCGATTACCAAGCAGTTCACAGCAACGGCAATCATGCTCCTTCGCCGACGGGGGCTTCTTGATCTCGATGACGAAATCACGCGGTTTTTCCCGGAGGTACCGTATCCAGGCATCACAATCCGCCATCTGCTCACCCACACAAGCGGGTTTTCAGATCTTGATGAGGATATCGAAAGAATCTCAGAGGCGGAAGGCGTGATTCCTGGCAGCGACGTTGTGATCCGCATTCTTCATGAATGCAGGCCGGAGCTTACGTACCCGACGGGCAAAGGAGCCGAGTACACCGACACCGGTTACCAGATCCTTGCCGAGATCGTGGAGAAGGTCTCGTGCGAGAAGTTCGAAGCCTTTCTTGAGAAGAACATATTTGAGTCCGCAGGACTTTGTTCCACCCGCGTTTACCACCGCAGGAAGGATCATGTTGGGATCGAAAACCTTGCCGAAGGTCTTGTGGTAGAGGACGGTGAATACAAGCTTCCCGATGATTCGAAGTACAAAGGATTTGTTATTTCTCATGATGGGCTGAACGGCAACATGGGCGTGTTCACGAATATCCTCGATCTTTTCAAATGGGACAGGGTGTTGAGAGCCGGCACGCTCCTCACACCCGAGGAGCAACAGCTCATGTATACTCCCGCGACGCTCAATAACGGAGAACCGGCTCGCGAAGAAGGCGACGAGGATGATTATGGCTTCGGCTGGGTGCTCGTCCACGACGAACAACTCGGGCTGATTGCCTGCCACAGTGGCAGCGTGCCGGGCTACTGGACATGGTTCGAACGCTTTCTCGATACCGATGCAGTGTTGATCCAGCTCTGCTGCCGTCAGTTCACAGACGTGCGGGCCTCTTCGGCCTTCGATTCCGGCATGGAAGCAATCGTAAGGGATAAGAAGCCCGAGCCCATTACATGCATCGAGGAAATCATGATAAAGGATCCCGACAAGTCCAAATGGGAGAGCTGGTGCGGCAAATACGAGCATCCCGAGGACGAGGATTTCCTCATCGACGAGGTCTGGATGCAGGACGGCGAGCTCTGGGCCAAGGCCATCGACGACGACGGAGACGAGCTGAAGTTCCAACTCTATCCCCTCAGCGAAAACGAATTCGGCCGGAAGCTCGGCATGGTCAAAATCGCTTTCAGCGAAGACGGCGTGACCGTCAACGGCGGACAGCCCTGCAAGAAACTGTAAAGGGAGATCACAATGGTATATCTGGAAAAAGTGACCTCCAAAAATTTAGAGGAACTGCTGGAACTGAATATCTTCGAATCCCAGTATCCCTTTGTCGCCGACAACACGGAGAGCCTGGCGGAGGCCTATGTGGCCGTGACGTCGGGCGAGGCCTACGCCTGGCCCTTCGCGATCTATGACGACGAGACCCTGGTGGGCTTTCTGATGATCGGCTACAACGAGGCCGCCCTGGAAGGGCTGGACGCGCCTAAGGCGCTGAAGGAAAATTACAGCCTCTGGCGGCTGCTGATCGACAAGCGGTATCAGAGAAAGGGCTACGGCCGGGAGGCCCTGCGCCTGGCCCTGGAATTCATCAAAACCTGGCCCCGGGGCGAGGCGGAGCTCTGCGTCACCTCCTACAATCCCGAAAACGAGGTCGCCAAAAAGCTCTACGCCTCCTTCGGCTTTACGGAAAACGGGGAAATGGACGAGGACGAGATCGTCGCCGTGCTGAAGTTGCGGGAGGAGCCCGGGGAGGACAAGGCGCCCCCCACGGTCTTCGAGCTGGAGGACACCTCCAAGGTCGAAGGGCTGTTCGCCGGCTGGGAGGACCTGGACACCGGCGTCCGCTCCTGCCTGCAGAAGGTGATGGGGAAGATCTACGTGACAGATCCGGAGAACCCGAAATCCGCCATGGCGCACATGGGCGACTTCGCCTTCGTGGCGGGGGAGCCGG
>JAFRUN010000035.1 GCA_017438865.1 Clostridia bacterium | reverse complement strand
GCCGATCTCCCTGCTTTCGAAGGAAGCGGCGATGTACCAGTTCGTCACCGGCTTCACCTCGAAGGTCGCGGGCACCGAGATCGGCATCAACGAGCCGGTCCCGACGTTCTCCACGCTGTTCGGCGAGCCGTTCATGCCGCTCAAGGCATCGGTCTACGCCGGCATGCTCGGCGAGCGCATCGAAAAGTACAACACCAAGGTCTACCTTGTGAACACCGGCTGGGTTTCCGGTCCCGCGGTCAATCCGGACGGCTCCAAGAACCCGCGCATGAAGCTGCGCTATACCCGCGCGATGATCACCGCCGCGCTGAACGACGCCTATGCGAAGGAGAACGTCCCGTTCACGCACAACGACGTGTTCAACCTCGACGTGCCCGCGTTCGTGCCCGGTGCGGACGTGCCCGAAGAGATCATGAATCCGAGAAATCTCTGGGCGGACAAGGACGCCTACGACGCGCAGGCGAAGAAGCTCGCCGGCATGTTCCACGACAACTTCGAGAAGAAGTATCCCGACATGCCCGAGGCGATCAAGAACGCCGGCCCGAAGGCGTAAGCGCATCCGAATGAAAAACCGAAAGAGAGTCGTCCGGCTCTCTTTTTTCGCGGAAACGGGGGAAAATATTGTTTCCACAGGACACAAAAACCGCTTGCTTTTTTGCGGCAGTCCTTTATAATGGAAGCAGGTAAGGAAGACAAAGGAGCAGGACCTTGATATTCGGGAAACACATCAATAAATACTATCTGAAATATGCGCCGCAGCTGCTGCTCGGCGCGGTCGCGCTGATCCTTGTGGATTATGTGCAGCTCATCATTCCGGAGCTGTACCGCATGCTGATCAACGGGCTGAACGAAGGGCAGGTCGACGGCGTTCCGTTCAACACGGCGTTTCTTCTGGATAAGATCTGCCTCCCCATCGTCTTTGTCATTCTGGTCATGGTCGTGGGGCGGTTTCTGTGGCGCGTCTGCTTCTTCGGCTCGGCGATCCGCGTGGAGACGGATCTGCGCATCAAGATGTTCGACCACTGCAAGGACCTTTCGAGCGAGTACTATCAGGTGAACAAGGTCGGCAACCTGATGAGTTTGTTCACCAACGACCTCGACACGATCCAGGAATGCTTCGGCGACGGACTTCTGATGCTGTTCGACGCGCTGTTTCTGGGCGCGCTGGCGTTCATCAAGATGTGGCGTATGGACACGGGACTGACGCTTCTGACGCTGATCCCGCTGGGCCTCATTCTGACGATCGGCGTCGTGATGGGCAAGACCATGATGAAGAAGTGGGAGGTCCGTCAGCGCGCGTTCTCGAACTTAAGCGATTTCGCGCAGGAGAGTTTTTCGGGCTACGCGGTGATCAAGGCGTTCGTGAAGGAGCTCAAGCAGCTTCTGTCGTTCCGCAAGCTGAACGTCGAGAACGAGGACACGAACGTCGATTACACGCGCGTTTCCACGCTGATGCATGTGTTCATCGTGCTGCTCGTCGAAACGGTCATCTGCGTCATCCTCGGCTACGGCGGCTACCTCGTCTATAAAAGGCAGTTCAACGCCGGGCAGCTCGTGGAATACATCGCGTACTTCACCTCGGTCGTGTGGCCGGTCATGGCGGTGTCCATGCTGATCGAAAAGAGCGCGCGCGGCAAAGCGTCGATGAAGCGCGTTTCCGAGCTTCTGGACGCCGAGATCACGGTGCGCGACGAGCCGGACGTCGAGGAGCTTACGGGGATCCGGGGCAAAATCGAGTTCCGTCACCTCTCCTTCCGCTATCCGGACGGCGAGTTCAACGCGCTCGACGACGTTTCGTTCACGATCGAGCCGGGCGAGAGCGTCGGGCTGATCGGCAAGACCGGCGCGGGCAAGACGACGCTGGTCGACCTCATCCTCAGAACCTACAACGTGCCGAAGGGAACGCTGTTCATCGACGGGTACGACGTGACCGACGCGTCGATCCGCTCGGTGCGCGACGCGTGCGCCTATGTCCCGCAGGACAACTTCCTGTTTTCCGATACGATCGCGAACAACATCAACTTCGCCTACGACGAGCTGAACGAGGAGGCGGTCGAGCACGCTGCGGCGCTTTCCGACGTGCACGACAACATCGCGGAGTTCCGCGACGGCTATACGACGATCCTCGGCGAGCGCGGCGTGACCGTGTCCGGCGGGCAGAAGCAGCGCATCTCGATCGCGCGCGCGCTCATGAAGAACGCGCCGATCCTGATCCTCGACGACTCCGTTTCGGCGGTCGATACCGACACCGAAAAGGTGATCTTAAAGAACCTTCGCGAAAGCCGGAAGGGCAAGACGACGATCTTCATTGCGCACCGCATTTCCACGGTACGCGATCTCGACAAGCTGATCTTCCTGGAGGACGGACGCGTGCTTGCGGTCGGCAGCCATGACGAGCTCATGGAGACCTGCCCGGCGTACGCGCACATGGTGGAACTGCAGCGGCTGGAAGAAGCCGCCAACGCGTAAGGAGGTGACGGAAATGCACGACTATTATCCTCTGCTTCTGGTCGGCGGCATCATCGGCCTGATCTCCGTCATCCTCATCGTTGCGTTCGCCATGATCAAGGACAAAAAGCAGGCGATCGGCTTTGACCGTCACATGAAGGACGGCGAGATCGTCAGGCGCCTGCTGCACTACGCGAAGCCGTACACGGGCAAGTTCGTTTTCGTCGGCTTCATCGTGCTGGTCGGCATCGCGTACGACGTCATTTCGCCGATGCTGATCGGCAGGATCACAGACCTCATCAAGGCGGACTTTGAGCTGAAGCCGCTGTTCGTGCTGGTCGCGGTCTACGCGGGCATTCTGATCGTGTCCATGGTCTGCACCTATGTGCAGGCGATCGTGCTGCAGAAGGTCGGACAAAGGATCATCTCCGTCATGCGCGAGGACCTGTTCACGCACATCGAATCGCTTTCGCACGAGCAGATGAACTCGATCCCGGTCGGCAAGCTGGTCACGCGCGTCACGAACGATACGAACGCGATCTCGCTGATGTTCACGTCGCTCCTTGTCAACCTCGTCAAAAACCTGTTCGTCATCGTCGGCGTGTTCGCCGCCATGGTCGCGCTGAACTACGAGCTGACGCTGATGGTGCTGTGCTTCGTGCCGTTCATCGTGCTGTTTACGGTCATCTTCCGGAAGTTTGCGCGCAGAGCGTACCGCCGCGTCAAGGACCGCACGACGGACATCAACACATATCTTTCGGAAAACCTTTCCGGCATCAAGATCACGCAGATCTTCAACCGCGAGCACGAAAAGCTCCGCGACTTTACGGACAAGAGCAACAAGCTCGGCAAGGCGAAGCGCGATCAGATCCTGGTGTTCGGCATCTTCCGTCCGCTCGTCTACATGCTGTATATCAGCTCCGTCCTGTGCCTGTTCTTCCTCGGCGGCAAGGGGTATCTGGACGGCGTTGTGTTCCTCGGGCAGACGCTGGAGGTCGGCACGATCGTCAGCTTCTATATGTATATCAGCAAGTTCTACAACCCGATCCAGAATCTGGCGGAACAGTTCAACTGGCTGCAGTCCGCGTTCGCGAGCGCCGAAAAGGTCTTCACGATCATGGACATCGAGCCGAAGCTCGTCGACGCGCCCGACGCGATCGAGCTTACGGAGGTCCGCGGCGAGATCGAGTTTAAGGACGTCTGGTTCAGCTATATTCCCGACGAATGGGTTCTGAAGGGCGTTTCCTTCCATGTCAAGCCGAACGAGACCGTGGCGTTCGTCGGCGCGACCGGCTCCGGCAAGACGACGATCCTTTCGCTGATCTGCCGCAACTACGAGTTCCAGAAGGGCGAGATCCTGATCGACGGGATCGACATCCGAAAGATCAAGACGTCGTCGCTCCGGCGGCACTTCGGACAGATGCTGCAGGACGTGTTCCTGTTCTCGGGCACGATCCGCAGCAACATCCTGCTCGATCTGGACGGGGTCAGCGACGAGGAGGTCATGGCGGCGTGCCGCTATGTCAACGCGGATCACTTCATCGACCGGCTCGAAGGCGGGCTGGACGAGGTCGTGCGCGAGCGCGGCAACAACTTCTCGGCGGGACAGCGGCAGCTTCTGAGCTTTGCGCGCACGATCATTCACAAGCCGTCGGTCATGATCCTCGACGAGGCGACCGCGAACATCGACACCGAGACCGAGGTGCTCATCCAGGATTCGCTCGAAAAGATGATGAACATCGGCACCATGCTGATCGTTGCGCACCGGCTTTCCACGATCCAGCATGCGGACAACATCATCGTGCTGCGGCGCGGCGAGATCATCGAGCAGGGCACGCATCAGGAGCTTCTGAACAGGAAGGGCAGATACTATTCGCTCTACACCCTGCAGTTCGAGAAGGAGCGTCAGCGCCTCGAAGAACAGCGGAAAAACGCGTAACGACAGCAAAACAAAACCGTCCCTCGGGGCGTACTCCGTAAAGAAGTTGCTTTGAGGTTTCAATCACCGTCTCAAAAGGATATGAGACAGGCGTGACCACAACGGTCACGCCTGTTTTGTCTTTTGGATTTTGTGGGGCAAAATCCGATGCTCGTTATGAATGTGGACAAGGATGCATCCCCACCTCATCCGACCTCGCTTCGCTCAGCCACCTTCCTCTCAAGGGGACGGCTTTTTCTGCCCTCGCGGCATCTCCGCAAACCGGAATTTGCCACTATAGATTAACCACATATTCGGCGAGCGCAAGTGCTATGTCAAAATGTCCCGGATCATGCTGCGTGTGTTCGATTTGCCCTTTCTTTTTTCTGTCAGTCCATTCTGGTGCATCCAGCAGATCTCCGCTTGTAAAGAACATGTACACTTC
>JAFRUN010000034.1 GCA_017438865.1 Clostridia bacterium | reverse complement strand
TCGCACTTTGCGATGCGGATGCCGTCCGCGCCGCCCGCGACGCACACGCGGATATCCTCCTGCCAATGCGGGGTATCGAGCCCGTTGATGCGGACGATGACTTCGGTGTCGCCGTAGTCGATCGTCTTCAGCGCATGGTACAGCGAGAAGCGCGCCGCATCCTTCTGATTCTCGGCAACGGCGTCTTCAAGGTCGAGCATGATGCTGTCGCAGCCGTAGATGTACGCGTCCTTGATCAGACCCGGCTTCTGCGCGTTCATGAACATCATGGTCCGGCGCAGACGGAACCGTTCGGGTTTCGGCCTCGGGATCATCTCACCACACCTCCCCACGGAATGTCCTTTTCGGACGCGTCGCTGCTCCGGAACACCGCGCATTCCACGCGCGCCTTCAGCGTGCAGTCCAATGCGCCCTTGTCCACAACGTTGATCCTGACGTTCTTCACGTCAAGACGCTCCAACGTTTCCAGTACGGTCTCGCGGATCTGACGTCCGTATTGATTCATGACGCTCGATGTCAGCGTCAGCTCGATCCCGCCGTCGCCCGGTTCGACCGAAACCAGCGCGTCGCTGGATTCCACCGTACCGGCAACCGCCGGTTTTTGAATGACCATGTGCATCCTCCTTTGCTTTTACGGGAGCCCCCGTATTTCATTTCTATCATACCACGGAACCCGGTGCTTTGTAACCCCCAAATTGCGTTTTTTTGCAGAAAATCGCATAAATGTTCACCGGAGAAACACGGGGACCGCACGGATCCTGCAGCCGGTTTTTTTCTTTACAAATGAGGGGATACGCGGTATCATTACAAGTAGCAGTGAAAAACAGACAGGAGGAAATAATATGCAGGCAAACGATTTGATCCACGGCTTTCGGGTTGTACGCGTTCGTCCGGTTCCGGAACTGAAGGCGTCGCTTTGGGAGATGACGCACGAAAAGACCGGCGCGGCGCTTTGCTGGATCGACCGCGAGGACGAGAACAAGGCGTTCGGGATCGCCTTTAAGACGCTGCCGGAGGATTCGACCGGCGTATTCCATATCATCGAGCATTCCGTGCTGTGCGGGTCGGACAAGTATCCGGTCAAGGAGCCGTTCGTCGAGCTGCTGAAAAGCTCGGTGCGGACGTTTCTGAACGCGTTCACCTATCCGGACAA
Organism: Clostridia bacterium; assembly: GCA_017438865.1. Taxonomy (GTDB): domain Bacteria; phylum Bacillota; class Clostridia; order Christensenellales; family CAG-138; genus UBA3792. The sequence goes on along the minus strand of JAFRUN010000034.1, from coordinate 15,650 downwards.
GACGGTCTATCCGGTTTCAAGCCGCAACGATCGGGACTTTCTGAACCTGATCGACGTGTATCTCGACGCCGTTCTGCATCCGCTGATCTACTCAAAGCCCGAGATCTTCCGGCAGGAGGGCTGGCGCTACGAGGGCGAGGGCGACGACCTCTGCTATCAGGGCGTCGTGTTCAACGAGATGAAGGGCGCGTTCGCGTCCCCGCAGACGGTCATGTATAATGAGCTCGAACGGCTGCTGTTCCCGGACAACTGCTACCGGCATGTGTCCGGCGGCGATCCGGTGCACATTCCGGACCTTACCTACGAGCAGTTTATCGCAAGCCACAGGAAGTATTACCATCCGTCCAATGCGCGCATTTTCCTTTCGGGCAGCGTCGATCTCGACGCCGTTCTCGAAAAGATCGAATCGTTCCTCGCGCCCTATGACCGGCTCGAAGCGGACTTCACGATCCCCATGCAGAAGCCGATCGACCGGGTGACGGAGGAGGTCCCGTTCGAGATTGGACCGGACGAGCCGGCGGAGAACCGCGCGATCGTCGCGTCGATGTCGGTACTCGGCAGCTTCGCCGACCGCGAGCGCATCTTTGCCGCGTCAGTCCTTTCCGATTATTTGGCGGGCGACAACGACGCGCCGTTGAAACGCGCCGTTATCGACCGGGATCTGGCGCAGGATTTCGGCGTCGAAATGGACGACAGCGTGCAGCAGCCGGTCTTCGGCTGGCAGGCGACGAACACCGACGCTTCAAAGCGCGAAGCGCTCGAAACGACGATCCGCGAAACGATCGAAAGGATCGTCGCGGAAGGGCTCGACAAAGAGCGCCTGACGGCGTGCTTCCGGAGCTTTGCGTTCCGAAAGCGCGACAGGGAGAGCGCGGACTGGCTGCCGAGAAGTCTCGGCGAAGGACTTTCCATGCTCGATACCTGGCTGTACGGCGGCGATCCCATGGACGGACTGACGGCGGAGGATACGCTGAACGCACTCGAAGAAAAGCTCTCGGGCGATTACTTTGAAAAACTCATTCGCGAGCTGTTTCTGGAAAACGCGCATACGGCGACGGTCGTGCTCGTTCCGAGCAGAACGCTCGGCGACGAAAAGCGGGCAAAGGAGGCGGCGCGTGTAAAGGCGGAGGGCGCCGCATGGACGGATGCGGACCGTGAACGTCAGAGAGCGCGGGCGGAGTCGCTGCGGATCTTCCAGCAGACGCCCGACAGCGAAGAGGCGCTGAAAACGATCCCGATGCTGAAGCTCTCCGATCTCAACGAAAGACCGGCGCCGCTGATCACGGAACGCACTGAGCGAAACGGCGTGACGGTGCTCCGGCACACGGTCGGCAGCGAGCTGTCGCTCTTCAGGGCGCATTTTGCCGCGGACGACCTGACGCTCGACGAGCTTCCGGCGCTGTCGGTGCTCTGCCGCGTGCTCGGCTCCCTTGCCACAAAGAAGCATTCCCGCGCCGCGCTGCCGCTGGCGATCAAGAACACGGTCGGACGGATGGATTTCTCGCCGACGGTGCTTCCCGGAAGCGATGCGGATCACTGCCGCGTTCTTTTGAGCGCATCGGTCGCCTGCCTCAACGATCAGACGGACAATGCGGTCGCGCTGCTCTCCGAGCTTCTCAACGAGACCGTGTTTGAAGATGCGGATCTTGTGAAGGAGATCGTGCAGCAGATTTCCGTCGGCGCAAAGCTGTCGCTGCCGGCGCAGGGACACTTTTACGGCATGATGCGGCTCGGATCGTATCAAACCGCGTACGGCGTCGCGAACGAGTACATCGGCGGCGTTGCGTTCATTCAGCGGCTCAACGCGATCCTTGAGGGCGGAGACGAAGCGATCGCATCGCTGCTCAAGGAAGCGGAAGACCTTCTGAAACGGATCGTTTCCCGCGAGCGCCTCGTCGCGTCCTGCTCGGAGGCGGTGGGGTGCGCCGCGATCGACGCGCTGATCTCGGCATTCCCGACCGGCGGGAAGATGCCCGCCGAGGCAAAATACGCGCCGCTGGGAAGCAGACGCGAGGGGATCGTGATCCCGGCGCAGATCGGTTTTGCCGTGAAAGGCGGGAACCTCGACCGGTTCGGCATTCCGTATTCCGGAAGTATTCCGGTGCTTGCGAACGTGCTGAACTTCACCTATCTCTGGAACTCGATCCGCGTGCAGGGCGGCGCGTACGGCTGCGGCTTTATCGGCCGCGACACCGGCGAACTGTTCTTCTACACCTACCGCGATCCGAAGCCCGCGCGTTCGCTCGGCGTGATGCGCGAGGCGGCGGCGTTCGTCCGCGAATTCGTGAAGGGCGAGCCCGATCTCACCGGCTTTATCCTGAGCGCGGTCCCGTCCGTGGATCCGCTGCGCACCGCGGAGGTCAAGATCGCCGCGGGCGAGAACCGGTATTTCCGCGGCGTCACCGAGGAGGAGACGATCGAACGTTATCGCGCGCTGCTCCGTACCACGCCGAAGGACCTTATGGACCTTTGCGGCATACTGGAAAAGATCGCCGCCGAACCGTCGGTCTGCGTCACGGCGGGCAGGGATCTGCTTTCCGCCTGCGGCGACGAGATCACGGAACGGATCAACGTCTGAGGAGGAGATTGCATTGAACGTGCATGAAAAGCTGAAGGAGGGCAATCGCTTCTACGCGCTGCACGGCGACGCCGCGCGCAGGGAATACACGGCGAAGAACGGACAGCATCCGTATGCGATCGTGATCTGCTGTTCGGATTCGCGCGTGATCCCGGAGCAGATCTTTCATGCCGGCGTCGGCGATCTGTTTGTGATCCGCGTTGCGGGAAACGTGCTCGACGGGCAGCAGCTCGGCAGCATCGAATACGCGGCGGAGCATCTCGGCTGCAGATATGTGCTGATGCTCGGGCATACCGGCTGCGGCGCGGTCGCCGCGGCGCTGTCGGGACACACGGACGGGTTCGTTTCCCTGATCACGGACGAGATCCGTGCGGCGATCGGGATGGAGACCGATCCCGGCGCGGCGTGCCGCAAAAACGTGCTGTACGGCGTCGAACGCATCAGAAACGCGTTTCCGCACGCCGGGCTCACGGTCGCGGGCGCGGTGTACGACATCGCGTCCGGCGCGGTCGAGTGGCTTTGAAGCAATCATCGAATGAAAGGCGGAGGCATTGTCTCCGCCTTTTGTTCCGCACGCGTTGTTTTTTTCGGGCAAGTGTATTATACTGTATGCAGTATCGTGAAGGAAGAAACGCATGAGAAGGAGAAACGCGGCAGAACAGAATCCGAACGCCGATCCGCTGAAGATCCCGACGGCGCCGCCCGAAGGCACGGTTGCAACGCCGCCGGAGGGCTTAAGCGAGGCGGAAGCGTCGCGGCGCGCCGCGGCGGGGCAGAGCAACCGCCGGACGGAAGCGTCCGGCAAAAGCATCGCGCGGATCGTTTCGGACAACCTGTTCACGCTGTTCAATCTGCTGAATTTCGCGCTTGCGGCATGTCTTGCGCTCGTCGGTTCGTGGCGCAACATGCTGTTTCTGGGCGTCGTTTTTTCCAACACGCTGATCGGAACGATCCAGGAGCTCCGCGCCCGCGCGACGCTCAATAAACTGCGGCTTTTAGACGCCAAGACCGTGCGCGTCATCCGGGACGGAAAGGAACGGAAATGCGTGCCGGAGGAGTTGGTGCTCGGCGATCTTGCCGTGTTCCGCATCGGCGATCAGCTCCCGGCGGACGCTGTGATCGCGGACGGCGTCTGCGCCGCGGACGAGTCGCTTCTCACCGGCGAGAGCGAACCGGTCATGCACAAAGCGGGCGAACTGCTGATGTCAGGGAGCTTTCTCACCGAGGGCAAAGTGACCGTGCAGCTCATTGCGGTCGGCGACGAAGCGTACGCCGCGCGGCTGATGCGGGAAGCGAAGCGCATCCGTTCACCGAAATCGGAACTGATGACCGAGCTCAACAAACTCGTATCCCTTGTAAGCAAGCTGCTCGTCCCGATCGGCGTCGTGCTTTTTCTGGAGGAATACTTCCTTCTGAAATCGCCGCTTTCCGACGCGATCCCGAAAGCGGTCGCCGCCATGATCGGCATGATCCCGGAGGGACTGATCCTATTGACCTCCGTTGCGCTGACGGCGGGCGTGATCAAGCTCGGACGGCGCAAGACGCTGGTGCAGGAGCTGTTCGGCATCGAGACGCTTGCGCGGGTGGACGTGCTGTGCGTGGATAAGACGGGCACGCTGACCACCGGTGAAATGACGTTTGAACGGTTCGTTCCGCTTGCGGCGGACGAAGCGGAACTGCGCGAAAAAACGGCGGCGTTCACCGCCGCGTTCGAAGCGGCGTCCGGCACGATCCGCGCGATCGCCGACGCGATCGGGCAAAAGGAGAAGACGGCGACGTCGGTGCTGCCGTTCTCCTCGACACGCAAAAAATCCGCGGCGTCGTTCCCGGACGGAAAGACGCTGATCCTCGGCGCGCCGTCGTTCGTGACGGACGAGCCGATCCCGGAGGCGCTGGCGGCAGCGGAGCAGGGATACCGCGTTCTGCTGCTTGCGGAAGCCGAGGGCGAGATTCAAAACAGCGATCTGCCGCCGGTCACGCGGCTTTCGGGCCTGATCCTGCTTCGCGAAACGCTGCGTCCGAGCGCAAAGGATACGCTGGAATGGTTCCGCAGAGAGGGCGTTTCGGTCCGCATCATGAGCGGCGACGATCCGCGCACCGTCGCGGCGGTCGCCCGTGCGCTCGGACTCGAAGGATGCGAGCGGATCACGGACTGCACGTCGCTTTCGGACGGGGAATTGCGCGTCGCGGTAAAGGACGGCGTGATCTTCGGGCGGCTGACGCCGGAGCGCAAGCGGATTCTGGTGGAAGCGCTGAAGGCAGCGGGACATCACGTCGCCATGACGGGCGACGGCGTCAACGATATTCCGTCGCTCAAGGCGGCGGACTGCTCCGTCGCCATGGCGGGCGGAGCGGATGCGACCGAGCATGCGGCGCAGCTTGTGCTGCTCAACAATGATTTCAACGCGCTTCCCTCGGTCGTTGCGGAGGGGCGCAGGGTGATCGGCAACATCACGAGGACCGCGTCGCTGTTCCTGCAGAAAACGCTGTACTCCTTTGTGCTGAGTCTGCTGAACATTCTGATCGCGCTGTTTCTGCCGCTGCATTATCCGTTCGAGCCGATCCACCTGACGCTGATCAGCGCGCTTACGGTCGGCGTTCCGTCGTTTTTCCTTGCGCTGGAGCCGAGCGCCGAACGCGCCGCGGGACATTTTCTGAAGCGCGTTCTGCTGAAAGCCGCGCCGGGCGCCGCGGGCGTCGTCTGCTGTGCGCTTTCGGCGATGATCGCAAACTACTTCGGCACGCCGGACGCGATCGCATCCACGATGGCGGTGCTGTCCGCGGGCGTGATCGGTCTGGGCAACCTGATATTGACCTGCCGTCCGTTTTCAAAGCTCAGGATCGCGGTCTGCGCGGCGATGAGCGTCGGGTTCGTATGCGTCGCCGCGTTTCTGCCGGCGGTGTTCAAGCTGAACGTGGCGGAGATGACGGCGCGGCATTGGATCATGCTCTCCGCGATCACCGCGGCGGGCGTTGCGGTGCTGATCCTCGGTACGCTGATCGTGCGCCCGATCCTTTTGAAACTGGAAAAAGAATAGGGAGAAAACTATGGCTTCATCAAAGGAATACCTGCAGTTTGTTCTGGAACAGCTTTCCGCGCTTACGGACGTTTCGTATCGTCCGATGATGGGCGAGTATGTGCTGTACTGTCACGGCGTCGTCGTCGGCGGGATCTACGACGACCGGTTTCTGCTGAAACCGGCGAAGATCGCGCGGCAGCTGATGCCCGACGCGCCGACGGATATTCCGTATCCCGGCGCAAAGGAAATGCTGGTCGCGGACGTCGACGACGCAGAGCTCGTATGCCGCGCGGTCGAAGCGATCGCCGCGGAGCTGTCCGTTTCGAAGCGGAAGCGGTAAGGGAGCGCATATGGAAGAATTGAAACTGGAATTGCGGGACACGGAATGGCCGTTCACCGGGACGGATCACGACCGGCTGATCGTGCGCGCGATCGTCACGGACGACGCGGGATATTTCTATTTCGTGCGCGCGGTGCGCAGCGACGAATTCGGCGATGTCACGCTGATCGAAACGTCCGGCGGCGGCGTGGAAGCGGGGGAGGACCTTCCGACGGCGATCCGGCGCGAGCTCAGGGAGGAGCTCGGCGCGGACGCTGACGTGCTCATGAAGATCGGCGTCGTCAGCGATTATTACAACCTGATCCGCCGTCACAACATCAACAATTACTTTCTCTGCAAAATCCGGTCGTTCGGCGAAAAGCATCTCACGGAGGACGAGATCGCGAAGTTTCATCTTTCCACGCTGAAGCTGCGTTATGAGGAAGCCGTTGCCGAATACGAAAACCGTGCGAACACGAAGCTCGGCAGACTGATCGCGCAGCGCGAGCTGCCCGTTCTGCACCGCGCAAAGATGCTTCTGGACCGGTAAAAATGCAAAGAAAAAAGCCGCACGCCGTGCGGCTTTTTGCTTTGAAACGCTTTTCAGCTTCCGAGCTCGCAGCTGAGCGCGCGGACGCCCTCGATGGATTCCAGGAACGTCAGAAGATCGTTGATCGTCGTGTCTGCGTTCATGCGGATGGTGAACTCATAGGTCTCGCTGCCGTCCTCGTTGAAGATGACCTTGGTGGCGATGATCTGCATCTTGTACTTTTCCGTGTATTCGTTCAGCGCCTTGCGGAACACTGTCTGATCCTGCGCCCTGCAGGAGATCTTTCCGATCGTCATCGAATCCGCGCCGATGGTAAACCGGTGCATAACGATCTGGATGACGGCGATGATGATCGTTCCGACAATACCGATCGCGTACATGCCGGCGCCGATCGCAAGACCGATGCTCGCGGTCGCCCAGATGCCCGCCGCCGTGGTCAGCCCGCGCACGCTGTTGCCGTTGCGGAAAATGATGCCCGCGCCGAGGAACGAGACGCCGCTGATGATCTGCGCCGCAAGCCGCGCGGGATCGGTGCTGTGCGTGCCGGGGAAGAAGACGCCTTCAGCCGCCATATCGACGAAGCCGTATTTGGAGATGATCATGGTCAGCGCAGCCGCACAGCAGACGATGATGTGCGTGCGGATGCCTGCCTCCTTCAAACGCTTTGTGCGCTCGTAGCCGATGCATGCGCCGCAGATACATGAAATGATAATCCGGATCAGAAATTCCAGATACTGCACCAACGAAAACTGACCGTGCAGATAGCCAGCCAGCGTTGTCATGGGATCGCCGCCTTTCTCAAAAGAATCGGGAAATTCCGGACGCAAAGCGTAAACGTTTGCGCTATGCTTGACGATATAATATCACATCGTGCATGAATTGTCAACCGGATTGCGCGTTTTTCGTTGATGCGGCGGTCGGCGCGGTTTCAGAATGCGATGTCCGCCCAGACGGCGTTGTGATCGGACAGCTCGGCAATGGGCGTTTCGTACAGGGAAGAACGTTCGCCCGCCCGTCCGCAGTCCTTCAAAAGTGTGGAGATCGTGCCGTTCTGCACACAGGTCACGCCGCGTCCGAAGATCCAGTCGAGATGCAGATACAGAACGCCGTCTCCGGTCGGACGGCGGCGCGTCGGGAGCGCTTCGCCGTTCAGCGTGCGGTAATCGTATCCCGCCCGTTCGGCGAGCGCGAACAGCGGTTCAAACGGGGACGGATCGACGACGATCCCGTCGGCCTGCTGCCGCCGGAATGCGCGCAATGCTTCGGCTTCACCGTAATCGAACGCGTTGGTGTTGAGATCGCCGCCGATCAGAACGGGAAGACCTTTGAACATCGCGTCGGCTTTTTCGAGGATCGCCTGCATCTGCGCCGCGCGGCTCGCGGGCACGGTGCGGTTTTCGAGATGTGTGCAGACGACGCCGATGCGCCTGCCCGCAACGTCCAGCTCGCAGAACAGCGCAACGCGCGCGCCGATGCGTTTCTGACTGTCGAAATACCAGTTATAGCCCTCGGGAAGATGCAGCGCTTCGGCGCGGACGATCGGCCATTTCGAGAACAGCGTATTGCCTTCGTATCCCTTCCGGTCGTTCGGATTGACAAGCTCGATGAATTCGAGCGCATAGGCATAATTGTATCCGAGCCGCTCCGCGATCTCGCGGGAGACGTCGATGTTGCCGCTGCGCTCCGTGCCGTCGTCCGTTTCGTTGGCAAACAGAACGTCGGCGTTCTGAAGCGCCAGACAGTCTTTGAGAAAGGAAACGATCTCTCTGCTCCGGTATCCGTGTTCCACGTTGAACACCGCGGCGCGCAGCGTTTCGGGCGCCGGTCCCGCCGGTACGGAAAGATTGCAAACGTCCGGCGCCGAAAACGGCGGGATATCCCGCATCACGGCAAACTGTCCCTCCTCCGGGACGCGTTCGCCGAGCCGGATGCGCTCGGAATATGGGATCGCTTTCATCGCAAAACCTCCTTTCGGGACGGAATCAGTATAACACGGCGGCAGCGTTTTGGAAAGAAAAAAGAACGGTTTTCCGAAGATCGGAAACCGGGGAAGAAAACAATGGAAAATACCGCCCGGAAAGCGAAATTTTATATAGGAAATCCGTATATTTTTTCACATTTCCGATTGACAACGACGGCGGTCCGTGGTAATATTTAAGCAGGAGAAGCGCAAACGTTTGCGCTTACAGATTACAGGTTTTCGCAAGGAGGGCAAATGATCAGGGCTGTCATGTTTGATATGGGCGGGACGCTCGAGGATCTGTATTCCGACGAGAAGAACGACAGGGCAACCGCATTCGCGCTGTATGAGATTCTGAAGAAGCACAGCATAGAGGTTCCGTATGAGGCGGAGGAGCTCTGGAAGATCGTCGGTGCGGGAATCCAGGCATACAAAAAGGATTCCGAGCGAACGCTCCGCGAGCTGAAGCCGGAGGAGATCTGGCCGGACTGGGGATTCAAGGACGTTCCGGTCGACCGCGACAAGCTGCGCGCCGTCAGCGAAGAGATCGCGCATATGTGGGAGACGACCTTCTACGACCGCAAGCTCCGCGAGCACGGCGCGGAAATGCTCAAGGCGCTCAAGGAAGACCTCGGTATGTATATCGCGGTCGTCAGCAACACGGGATCGCTTTTCCAGGTGTTCGAGACGCTGAAAAAATACGGTGTGCGTCAGTATTTTGACGACGTCACGCTTTCCTCGGTCACGGGATACCGGAAGCCGCACCCGAACATTTTCCGCGTCGCGCTGGATCAGGCGAACCTCGATCCGTCCGAATGCGCGTTTGTCGGCGATACGCTTTCGCGCGACGTCGTGGGACCGCGCAGGATGGGCTTCGGACGCGTGTTCAAGATCAATTCGTTCCTGACGCCGCAGAAGGATCTCGGAAAGTTCGACGTCGAGCCGGATTACCAGATCACGGACATCTACGATGTTTACACACTGCTGAAAAAGGAACGCGAGGCATAACCGGCACAACCGGGACGGAGGTCTGAATATGGCAAAGAAAGGATGGAAACGTCCGCCGATGACGTGGAAGCGGTTTAAAAACCAGTTTCTGAACGTGGTCGGGAATCCTTTCAACGTGATCGTCGCGATCACGCTGATCATACTGTTTATCTTCATCATCATTCCGCTTCTGACGATGATCCAGAACACCTTCGTGGTCACCAGAGGCGCGCTGCGGGAGGTTCGCAAGCTGTATCCCGACGCGCAGGTCGGCGGCTACACGCTGTATGCATGGCGGTATCTGTTCGGAGCGGAGAGCTTTATTTCGTCCGGCGGCATGGGACTCAAGGGCACGCCGATCTATGTGAATCTTCTGCAGCCGCTCTTCAATTCTCTGACGGTCGGCTTCTTTGTCACGATCATTTCGGTGCCGCTCGGCGCGCTGATGGCGTGGCTGATGATCCGTACCGACATCCCGGCAAAGGGACTCCTGTCGTCGCTGATCCTGATCCCGTACATGATCCCGTCGTGGTGCAAGGCGCTGTCGTGGCTGACGGTGTTCCGCACGCCGGAGTACGGCGGATTCTACGGGCTTCTGACCGGCATGGGCGTTCCGGTTCCGGACTGGCTCGCCTACGGACCGATCGCGATCATCGTCGTCATGACGATGCACTACTACGCGTTCTCCTACATCATGGTTTCCGGCGCGCTGCGCTCCATCAACTCCGAGCTGGAGGAGATGGGCGAGATCCAGGGCGCAAACAAGGTCCAGATCTTAAAGAGCATCACGCTTCCGCTGGTGCTGCCGTCGATCCTTTCGGCGACGATCATGACGATCAGTAAGTCGATCGGCACCTACGGCGTTGCGGCGCGTCTCCGCGAGCCCGCCGGGTATCATGTGCTTGCGACCAAGATGAAATACTTCCTCGGTCAGTCCAGCACGGAGGCGGTCGGCTACATCCTCTCGATCGTCATGATCCTGCTTGCCGCGGGCACGATCGTCATCAATCAGCGGCTGATCGGCACGCGCAAATCCTATGCGACGATCGGCGGCAAGGGAACCCGCTCGAATCTCATTTCGCTCGGCGGCGCAAAGTGGCCGATGCTGACGCTTCTCGTCATCTTCCTGATCGTGGCGATGTTCCTGCCGATGTTCTTCCTCGTTGCGGAGTCGTTCCAGATCGTTCCGGGCGGCGGCTACGGCTCGAAAAACCTTTCGTTCTACGCATGGATCGGCGAGCTGGAAAACGCGCCGAATCCGGCGTTCGACCGTGAGGGCCTGTTCAAGAATCCGCTGTTCTTCCATTCGCTTTGGAACACCGTCAAGCTCTCGCTGATCGCGTCCGTGATCACGGCGGTGTTCGGACAGTTCTTCGGCTATATCACCACGCGCGGCAGAGGCAAATGGTACGGCAACGCGGTCGAGCAGCTGATCTTCATCCCGTACCTGATGTCCGGCGTCGCGTTCTCCGCGATCTACTACGCCATGTTCAGTCAGCCGCATCTGGGCGGTCTGATCCCGACGCTGACGGGCACGTTCATGCTGATCCTGCTGGTCTCGATCGTCAAGCACTTCCCGTTTGCAAGCCGCTCCGGTTCCTCGAACATGATGCAGATCTCGGTCGAGCTCGAGGAGGCGGCGACGATCAACGGCGCGGGCTTCTGGCGCCGGATCGCGAACGTTATCATTCCGCTTGCGAGGCACGGATTCCTCTCCGGCTTCCTGCTTTCCTTCATCAGCATTGCGAAGGAGCTCGACCTCATCGCGATCCTGATCACGAGTGAAGAAAACTACACGCTGTCGTTCCTGTCCTTTACCTATGCGGAGACCATGCCGCAGGCGGGCGACGCGATCTGCATCATCATCATCGCGTTCATCCTGATCACGAACAAGATCGCGGATAAGTTCGGCGGCAATGTCAGCAAGAGCATGTAACATCAACGACCGATATACAGAAAGGATTTGACTATGAGCAAGATCGTTTTAAGTCACATTGATAAATTCTACGGAGAGAATCATGTTCTTCGCGACATCAACCTCACGATCGAGGACGGCGACTTCATGACGCTTCTGGGCCCGTCCGGCTGCGGCAAGACCACCACGCTGCGCGTCGTTTCCGGTCTCGAAAAGCCGCAGCACGGCACGATGACGATCGACGACAAGCCGATGATCGACGCCGACAGCGCGTTTTACGAAGCGCCCAGCAAGCGCGGTCTGAACCTCGTGTTCCAGAGCTACGCGCTGTGGCCGCACATGACGGTGTTCCAGAACGTGGCGTTCGGCCTGAAGATCAAGAAAATGAAAAAGGCGGAGATCGAAGAGACCGTCATGCACGCATTGAAGACGATGCGCATCGAGGAATACCGCGACCGGTATCCGAACGAGCTTTCCGGCGGTCAGCAGCAGCGTGTCGCGATCGCCCGTGCCATCGCCTCGAGCCCGAAGCTGCTTCTTCTGGACGAACCGCTTTCTAACCTTGACGCGCGTCTGCGCATCGATATGCGTGCGGAGCTGAAGCGCCTGCACAAGGAGACCGGCACGACGATCATCTACGTCACGCACGATCAGGTCGAAGCGCTGACGATGTCCACCAAGATCGCGCTGTTCAAGGAGGGCGAGATCTCGCAGATCGACACCCCGCTGGGACTGTATACGAACCCGATCGATCTGCAGGCGGCGGACTTCATCGGCAATCCGCGCATCAACTTCATCGACGCGAAGGGCGTATACAACGGCGACACGCTTTCGGTCACGAGCGAGTTCGGCACATATGTGTTCGCGCACGAAACGCTGAAGCTCGACGAGGAGATCCCCGAGGGTGAGGAATTCGAGTGCGTGCTCGGCCTCCGTCCCGAGATGGTCGATATCTACACCGCGGATCCGCATCACAAGAACACGGTTCCCGCAAAGATCTACGCCAACCAGCCCGCCGGCAGCGAAACGCTTGTGACGCTGACGGTCGGCAGCGTGGAATTCCTTGCGATCCAGGTCGGTCTGGTGGAATATGACATGAACCAGGATGTGTTCGCGGTCTTGCATCCGGGCCGCATGAACGTGTATAATAAGAAGACGGGACGTCTGATCAAGTTTGCAAAGACCAAGCACAAGGCGGGCGTCGACGACTGAGAACCGAAGCATTAGTTCAAACGGAAAGGAATGTGCGCACGATGAAAAAGATATTGGCAGTCATTCTTTCGATCCTTCTGATCGGCGCGATCGCCGCATGCAGCGGCGGAGCGAACGGCGGCAGCAGCCAGCAGACTTCCGGGCAGCCGAAGACCGGCGTCGAAGCGATCGATGTGATCGGCGAGGACGGCATCGACTGGAATCATATGACGCAGCAAGAGCTGTACGAGATGGCGAAGAAGGAAGGCGGCGTGATTAAGATCTACGCCACCACGACCGACGCCAACACCGCGAAGAAGAAGATCGCACGCGATTTCCCGGATCTCGAGTTTGAGTTTGTTCAGTGCGACACCGACGAGGTCAAGGGCATGATCGAGCGCGACTACGACGCGGGCAAGATCTATGCGGACGTTCTGCTGGTCAAGGACTCCTCCGGCGAGATCTACAACGACCTCGTCATGTACGATATCGTCAAGGTATACTATCCGGCGGAGATCTGCAAGCATATGAGTCCCGACCTTCTGCAGTACGGTATGCCGCTGTATTCGACCTTCAACCCCTGGTTCTACAACACCAGCGCGGAAAAGGGTTTCCCGGACGGCGTTCCGGTCACGAGCTGGTGGGACATCGTAAAGGGATACAACGTCGACACCAAGTCCTATAAGGACGCGAACGGCAACGACACGCAGTACTGGCACATCTACACCAAGGACATCAAGGCGCCCTCCTACGCCGCGCTGTGGGCGCAGCTCATCGTGGACAGCGACGCGCTGTTCCAGCAGTACAGGGAACAGTTCGGCGAGGAGCTTGTGATCACCTATACCGACAAGCTGCAGAACAGCAGCTTCAAGCACTTCCCGGAGAACAACGCGGGCGTTGAGCTCTTCTGGCGGTTCTCCCAGATGAAGAGCTACGAGCTGAACGACGGCGACGCGGTGGTCACGGCGGTCAACGAATCCGTCAACGGACCGACGCTCGGTCTCTGCTCGGCTTCGAAGCTCGACAACCGCGAGATGGGCATGGATATCGCGTGGGTGACCGGTCTGAGCCCGTACACCGCGCAGGATGCGGCGGCGTATGTGTACGTCGTGTCCGGCTGCGACAATCCGGCGGGCGCGCGCCTGTATATCAACTACATTATGGGCGGCGAGGACGGACAGCACGGCTGCTATACGACGTTCGACAAGCTCGGGCATTGGTCGGTGCGCGACGATATCACATATGAAAAGTCCGGCATCGAGTATCCCGAAGTCGGATTGAAGGCGCCCGATTTTGAAAAGATCTTCGAGTATTACGCCAGCGTCGGCAGCTACTGGGATCTGTGGAGCAGCTGGAGCAAAAAGTAACAGGATAAAAAACTGCCTCGCTGCGGGAGCGATCCCGCGGCGGGGCGAACCCCGTTTCCATGGCAAGAAAGCAATCGACGTTCGATCGAAAGGCAAACGAGTTCGCTCGCGTCACATTTCTGGACAAGGACGGCAAGCCGAAGAGCGCAGTCTGGCTGTATGCGTTTATGCTTGCCATCCTGTTTGCCGTTTTATACGTCGCCGTTTACTTTGCCGCGGGGTTTCTGCTCGGCAGGGTATGGCCGGAGGGATCGGTCTGGGCGATCGTTCTGCAGTATCTTCTGACGGCTGCGGTCGGCGGCGGGCTGTGCCTGCTGTCGTGCCTGATTTTCAAAGGACCGCGGCGCTGCTTCGTTTACTATGCGTACATCTGGCTTGCGATCCTGCTTCTCATGGTGATCCCGACCTCGCTTCTGATGTGCGACTGGGCGGGAGGAGCCGGATGGCTCGATTTCTGGCAGTTCTGCGTGATCCTGTTTTTCCCGTCGATCCTCGCGGTTCTTGCCGGCGGAATCCCCTCGTGGATTCTGTGGCACCGGGAACTTCAAAAACAGCATGAGGCGCAGGAGCAGGCGAAAAGCCGTCCCTCTTATTACAATTCCTGAGCCATGCTGGAAGTATTCTTTTGCAACGTAGGCGACGGGGACGCGGTGCTTCTCACAGAGCGCAGGACGGGACAGCCCGATTACACCGTGCTGGTCGACGCGGGCAGACCGTTTCTGGAACCGAAGGAGGGCTCGCTCCGCAAGGAGGCAATCTATTACCTCAAGGCGCGGGGCGTCGGGCACATCGACCGGATGTTCCTCACGCACCTGCACATCGACCACATCGGCGGGACGCAGCGGATCCTGAACGCGGTGAAAACCGACCGGCTTTCGGCGCTGTATCTGCCGCCGGAGGACGCCGGATGGATCACGCCGTCGTTCACGTCCGTCAGCAAGACGGAAAACGGACTCCGGCACATGCTGAACATCTTTCGCGACGTGACGGAAACCGCGAAAGCGACCGGATGCGCGACAGCCGCCGTCCGGGCGGGAACGGAAGCGCTGACCGACCGGCTTTCGGTCACGGCGATCCTGCCGAAACGGGAGATTCTCGATCGGCAGAAGCGCGTATTCGACGCGCTGTACCGGAACGAGCTGGTCGACGCAGACGACGCGTACAAGGCGGCGAAACAGCGGAACCTGTCGAGCTTGATGCTCCGGTTCGATTATGCGGGCAGAAGCGTTCTGATCACCGGCGACCGCTATGCCGACGACTGGGAGGACGAGCCGATCGGTCCGGTCGACATTCTGAAGCTGCCGCATCACGGCGATCCGAAGTCCCTGACGCCGACGCTTCTGGACCGTCTGCAGCCGCAGATCGCGGTCATCTCGTGCCAGAACGATCCGTTTGCCAGGAAGGATCGTCCGAATGCCGAAGTCGTCGAGCTGCTGCAGTCGTCCGTGCCGCATGTGCTGTGTACGGAAAACAAGCCGCTGCCGACCTGTCCGGCGTCGACGCACAACGGTGTGCGGGTCGAGATCGGCGACGACGGCGCGATCGCGTGCGAACCTGAATGACGAAGCATACTTCGCCCTCGGGCGGGTTGTGATAAACAGAACACAATACAAGGAGGAATATTCATGAAAAAGCTACTTTCCATTCTGCTGGTTGTGCTGATGGCGCTGTCGCTGTTCGCCTGCGCCGGTACGAAACCGGCGGAGCCCGAAAAGCCGGCGGAGACGCCGACCGAAGCGCCGGCGCCCGAGCCCGAGCCCGAG
>JAFRUN010000033.1 GCA_017438865.1 Clostridia bacterium | reverse complement strand
TTTCTTCTTTGCGGTCGAGGTCGTACCGGTCTTCTTCTTTGCAGACGTCGTACTCGTCTTCTTGCCGGTCTTTTTCTTGCCGGAGCTTCCGGAGTCCGAATCGCCGCCGAGCAGCCCGCCGAGCAGTCCGCCGAGGATTGAAGAATCTTCCTTCTTTTCTTCCTCTTTTTCTTCCTCTTTGCCGCCGCCGAACAGCCCGCCGAGGAGCCCGCCGAGCAGTCCGCCGCCGGACGAGGACGAGGAGGAGCTGCCGCCGCCCAAAAGCGAGCCTAAAAGCGTCGCGCCGATGCCGCCGGACGAGGAGGAGCTGCCGCCGCCGAGCAATCCGCCCAGGAGACTGCCGATCCCCGCGCTCGAATCGTCGTCCTTCTTGTTGCCGAGCTGCGAAAGGAGCAGCGGTGCGACCATCGCGAGGATCGAGCCGACCTTCGAGCTCGAAACGCCGCTCTTTCTTGAGATCGCCTGCGTCGCCGCCGCTTCGTCGCCGCCGAGGATGTGTCCGAGGATCTTCTTGCCGTCCGCTTTGTCTGCGCCCTGCAGGAAGGAAGCCGCGTCGATGACGTCGCCGGTCTTATGATCGTTCAGCGCCTTGTTCAGCGATTCCGCGCCGTCCTGCGTGGAGGCGTTATCGGACATCTTGCCGACCAGCACGGGAAGCGCGTCGGTCAAAACCGCGGAGACCTTGCTTTTGTCGGTCTTCGTTGCCTTTGCGATCGCGTCGATTCCGTCGCTGCCGACCAGTCCCATCAGGGACTTCATATCGATCCCTGCCATGGCTTATTCTCCGTCTGCAGGCGCAAGGGTCAGATCCTCTGCGGGAGCTTCGTCGCCGCTTACGCGCGTGCCGTCCTCAAGATGGACGCCATCGAGATTGATGCCTTCTTTTTCCGCATCTCTTGCGCAGAATGCGCACAGACCGGTGCAGCCGTTATCCATTGCGACTCTGACCGCCGGGACGAACTCGCCGTCGATTTCTTCGCCTTCGCTGTAGCTGACGTCGGAGGAGTTCCTGATCGCCTGACAGCCCTCATACAGATGATACTTGTGACCGTATCTGGTCCAGTAGACCTTCGCAAAATCGCCGAGCTGCTGTTCCGCCGCCGCCTTTTCCTCCGCAGAGATCGGATTGAAGTCCGCGCCTAAAAGACCCGCGATGAGCAGCGCAACGATCGCGACGATCGTGACCACGATCTTGGATTTCTTGTCGATCTTGTCCTTGCTGGCAAGCACGAGGATGATCAGCGGGAGGAAGCAGATCGCCGCCATGATCACGCCGAGCTGCGTCAGGATGACGAAGCCGACCTTGTTGTTGGTCTTCTTGAACGGATCGAGGTGGCTCGCTTTCTTCCAGAGGAAGCCCGCGACGAGGCAGAGCGCCAGATCAATGACGATGAAGATGATCATCCACCACATCTGGGAGAGACCCGGCAGACGCAGCGCCTTGAACAGGCAGAGGATCGCCAGCACTTCGCAGCCGATCGCAAGCACCCACAGGATCGCGGAAACGATGCGCAGCGTGATCGCCTTGCTCTTTTCTTCCGCTTTGGTCAAGCCCTCAGCCTTCTTGCCGGTCGTCTTTACTTCTTCCGCGGTTTCGGCCGCAGCCTTTTTGCCGCTTGTTACCTTGGTGACGGTTCTTTTCTTTTCTTCCATGCAAACCCCTCTCATTTCTATTTGGATTTTGATCGAATGTCATACCATTCTTATTATATATTTTACTTGAAGCAGCGCGCAATGTCAATAATGGATTGGTGTGAATTTGTCTCAATTATCGGTAAATCGCGGCGTAAGTCGCGCAAGAATGGGCTTGACAATTTGCGCATTTGCGTCCAAACTGAAAACAGAGAAACACTTCCCGGAGGCGGTTATGGAAAAGTGGATCATTGCGCTGATCATCGGCGGCGGGCTGCTCGCCCTTCTGGGCGGATATTTCGGCGTCCGCCGTGCCACGCGCGGTGTGCGGGAGAAGCTCGGTGTTCTGAAACGCGCGCTGGACGATGCGATCGCGGCGGATCAGGAGCCGGAAAAGCCGCGCTCGCTTTCGTCGCTCGAATCCGTGGTGCTGCCGAAGATCCTGAAGGATTTTCCGGATTTCAACCCGCGCGTGTTCGCCCAGCGCGTGCGCGCGGACGCAAAGACGTATTACGAGAGCGGCGTTCAGGGCAAAGTCCTCTTTCGGGACGACGCGACCGAGGTGTTCAGGGAGGCGTTTGCGGACCGTCTGCCCGATGACGTTTCGGGCGGGATCGACGTGCATAAGGTTTCGATCGCCGCGTACGACAACGCGACGCGCAAAAAGATCCTGACCTGCCAGGCGGCAGTCGGATTCACGGACAGGACCGGAGCTCCGCGCGAGCGGCGGCTGGTCCTCGACTACATCGCGGGCTATGCGGACGATCCGGAAAGCCCGGTGATCGGCTTCAACTGTCCGAACTGCGGCGCGCCGCTGCCTGCGGTTGGCGCGCGTGTGTGCGTGTATTGCGGGACGGCGTTTTCCGCGCCGGTCAGTCTCGGCTGGATGCTGACGGACGCAAAGGAGGGATAATGCCGTGGCGCCGATCGATAAGGAAGATTACATGGAACCGCGCTGCCTCCTTTGCGGGGAGCCGTACGGCGCGGAGGCGCAGATAAAGCCCGTGCCGCAGCAGCGGATCATGGAAAAGGTCGACGAATACATGTCGCGCCGCGACTACGCGGGCGTCGAGCGGCATCTCCTCTACTGGCTGGAGGAGGCGAAGCTCGGGCACGATCGGAAGGGCGAGCTGATGATCCGCAACGAGCTCATCGGGCATTACCGCAAGGTGCAGGACCGCGCGCACGCGCTTCAGGAGGCGGAAGCGGCGCTGAACCTGCTCGACGAGATCGGCTTCGAGGGCTCGATCACGGCGGGCACGACCTGCGTGAACGCCGCGACCGCGTATCAGGCGTTCGGCGAAAACGACCGGGCATTCGAGATCTTCGGGCGCGCGCGGAAAAACTATGAATCGATCCCGTCCCTGAAGCCGGAGCTTCTCGGCGGGCTTTACAACAACATGGCGCTGACGCTCGTTTCGCTGAAACGCTTCGACGAGGCGAACGAATTGTACCGGAAAGCGATCGAAACGATGGCGAATGCCGCGCACGGCGCGTTGGAGCAGGCGATCACATATCTCAACATGGCGAACGCCGCCGAGGACGAAAAGGGACTTCTGGACGCGTCGGAAACGATCGACGCGTGCCTTGAACGGGCGGAAACGCTTCTGAATGCGCCGGGGATCCCGCACGAGGGATATTACGCATTCGTGTGCGAAAAGTGCGCGCCGACGTTTGAATACTACGGCTGGTTTTCGGTCGCGAACGAACTCAACGAACGGGCGAGGGCATGGTATGAACGGACTTGAGCTTTCCGAACGGTTCTATGAGGCGTGCGGAAAACCGATGCTTCTCGAGCAGTTTCCCGACGTCCTGCCGCACCTTGCGGCGGGACTGTTCGGCAGTGGCTCGGAATGCTTCGGCTTCGATGACGAGGTGAGCCGCGATCACGATTTCGAGCCGGGTTTCTGCATCTTTCTGCCGGGCGAGGACGTCGTCGACCGCAGGACGGCGTTTCAGCTTGAGCGTGCGTACAGTAAGCTCCCGAAGGAGTTCATGGGCTTTTCGCGCAGCGCGGTCGCGCCGGTCGGCGGCGCGCGGCACGGCGTTCTGCGCACGGCGGAGTTCTTTACCGACAAGGTCGGCGCGCCGGACGGGATCCTCACGGTCTCGCAATGGCTGACCGTGCCGGAACACGCGCTTGCGGAAACGCAGAACGGCAAGCTGTTCTTCGACGGCTCCGGCGAGGTCACGCGCATCCGCGAAGCGCTGTCGCGCTATCCGGACGACGTCCGCAAAAAGAAGCTGGCGGGCGAGCTCCTGCTGATGGCGCAGGCGGGGCAGTACAATTACGCCCGCTGCATCCGGCACGGCGAGACCGGCGCGGCGCAGCTTGCGGTCGCGGAATTCGTGAAGGCGGCGATGCACTCGGCGTTCCTTTTGAACGACGTCTATATGCCGTATTATAAATGGAGCTTCCGTGCGATGCGGTCGCTGAAAAAGCTCTCGATGCCTGCGGAAACGCTCGAGGTGCTTCTGACCACCGACAACGCGCAGGAGACGGCGGAATCGAAAGCGGACATGATCGAGGACGTCGCGGCGGACGTGATCGACGAGCTTGCGGCGCAGGGGCTCACCAAAGCGATCTGCGGCGATCTCGAAAAGCACGCGTATTCGGTCAACGACGCGATCGAGGACGGAGAGATTCGCAACCTGCATATTTTGGCGGCGATCTGAAAGGAGAAACGATGGAGATTCACGGACTGCAAAAAATGACGCTCCTGGACTTTCCGGGACGCGTGGCGTGCACGGCGTTTTTGGGCGGGTGCGACCTCCGCTGCCCGTTCTGCCATAACGCGGAGCTCATCGACGGCACGGCGAAACCGGTGATGGACGATACGGAGCTTCTCGCGTTTCTCGAAAAGCGCAAAGGACTTCTGGACGGCGTGGCGTTTACGGGCGGCGAACCGACGCTCCGCAAAGACCTGCCGGAGCTCATCCGGAAGATCCGCGCGATGGGGTACCCCGTGAAGCTCGACACCAACGGCATGCATCCCGACCGGCTTCGCGCCATGCTCGACGAGGGGCTTCTGGATTACGTTGCGATGGACGTCAAGGGCGGACCGCATCATTATGCGCATATATGCGGTCTGGAAAAAATCGATCTTGCGCCGGTCGACGAAAGTATTTCGCTGCTTCTGAACAGCAAAATCGACTACGAATTCCGCACGACCGTCGTCGACGAGCTGCACGATATGTCCGATTTTACGGCGATTTCCGGGTGGATCAAAGGCGCGAAGGCATACTATCTGCAGGCGTTCACCGACCGCGATACGGTGGTATATGAGAACTTCCACGCACCCGCAAGAGAATGCATGGAATCGTATGCCGCAGTTGTCCGAAAAACCGTACCGAACACGGCGTTAAGGGGCATATAATCTGCGTTTTCCGGCTTTTCCCCCGCCGTATATGCCGTTTTGCATATGCAACGCATAAATACAAGATATTGTATGATTTGTTAACAATCACCACTACATATTGACACCAAACCCCCACTTGTGGTACAGTTACGACGCTGAAAACCGCGGCGTTTTTTCGTTTGCGGGATCAAAAGTTTGAAATCTTTACCAACGGGGGGTTTTTTATGTACCAGGTAATCAAAAGAGACGGAAAACTCGCGGAGTTTTCGATCGGCAAGATCACGGCGGCGATCACGAAGGCGTTTGAGGCGACGGGAAAACAGTATCATCCCAGCGTGATCGAGCTTCTTGCCCTGCACGTCACAAGCGATTTCGAGAACAAGATCAAGGACGACAAGATCACGGTCGAGGAGATTCAGGACAGCGTCGAAAAGGTGCTGTCGGAATCCGGCTATGCGGACGTCGCGAAGGCGTACATCCTCTACCGCAAGCAGCGTGAGAAGATCCGCAACATCAACTCCACGATGCTGAACTACAAGGATCTGGTCGACAACTACCTGCAGATCAACGACTGGCGCGTCAAGGAGAACTCGACGGTCACATATTCGGTCGGCGGCCTGATCCTTTCTAACTCCGGCGCGATCACGGCGAACTACTGGCTCACCGAGATCTACGACAACGAGATCGCGGAAGCGCACCGTTCCGCGGCGATCCATCTGCACGACCTCTCCATGCTCACCGGCTACTGCGCGGGCTGGAGCTTGAAGCAGCTCATTCAGGAAGGTCTCGGCGGCGTGCCCGGCAAGATCACGTCCTCGCCGGCGAGCCACCTTTCCACGCTGTGCAATCAGATGGTCAACTTCCTCGGCATCATGCAGAACGAGTGGGCAGGCGCGCAGGCGTTCTCATCATTCGATACGTATCTCGCGCCGTTCGTCAAGGTCGATAACCTGACGCAAAAGGAAGTCAAGCAGTGCGTGCAGTCGTTCATCTACGGCGTCAACACGCCGTCCCGCTGGGGCACGCAGGCGCCGTTTTC
>JAFRUN010000032.1 GCA_017438865.1 Clostridia bacterium | reverse complement strand
CATGCCGTGGACCTCGCTCATCTTTACGTCGTAGCCCGCGCGCATGAGACCCGTCACGAGAACCTTTGCGGTGAGGATCGCGCCCTGACCGCCGACGCCTACCAAAAGAGCACTCTTGTTTTCCATTGCTTATTTCTCCTTTCGGGTGATCGCGCCCATCGGGCAGACCTGCGCGCAGACCGTGCAGCCGACGCAGGTGGTGACGTCGATCTTCGCTTTTTTGTTCTCGACCATGACGGAGGGGCAGCCGACGGAAAGGCACTTTTTGCAGCCGATGCACTTATTTGTGTCGACTTCGCACTTGCCGATGTCGTGCTTGATGCGCTTGATCAAAAGGCACGGACGGCGCGTGATGATCGCCGCGGGCACCTCGGAATCGACCGCGTTCTGCACCGCTTTTTCCATCGCCTTGAGGTCCTGCGGATCGACGATGATGATGTTCCTGTAGCCGTAGGAGGCGAGGATGTCCTCGATCTTCAGCTTTTCGGCGATCTCGCCCTCAAGCGTATAGCCGCTGCCCGGATTGTCCTGATGACCGGTCATGCCGGTGATCGAGTTGTCGAGCACGACGGGAATGACGTTCCCCTTGTTGTAGATGATCTCCGCCGCGCCGGTCATACCGGAGTGGAAGAACGTGGAATCGCCGACGACGCCGAAGACCTTTTTGTCGGTCTGACCGGACGCTTCAAACGCCTTTGCCATGCCCATGGCGACCGTGAAGCCGCCGCCCATGCAGACGCAGGAATCCAAAGCGTTCAGCGGCGGGGCGAAGCCGAGCGTGTAGCAGCCGATGTCGCCTGCCACGACGTAGTTCTTATGCCTGCCGATCGTGTAGAAGAAGCCGCGGTGCGGGCAGCCCGGGCACAGCGCCGGCGGACGGGAGACGGGCTTGACGCCGACGTCGACCGTTTCCGGCTTCTCGCCGAACAAGCGCTCGCGAAGAAGCTGCGGATTGAGCTCATAGAGATTGCCGATCAGCTCCTTGCCGACGCACTCGATGCCCGCCGCCTTGATCTGCTCCTCCATGAACGGATCGAGCTCCTCGACGACGTAGAGCTTTCTGACCTTCTTTGCAAAGGACCGGATAAGCTCCATCGGAAGCGGATTCGTAAGACCGAGCTTCAGAAACGACGTGTCCGCGGGGAACGCGTCCTTTGCATACTCGTATGCGATCGAAGCGGTGACGACGCCGATCTCCGATCCGTTGATCTCCTCTTTGTTGAGCTTCGAAGTGTTCGCGTATTCCTCGAGCGCCAGAAGGTTCTTTTCGACCTTCGCATGGTTCTTGTACGCGTTTGCCGGGCTCGAAACGTATTTCATGTTGCGCTTGTACGCGGGCACTTCGCGCTCTTCGCGCTCGCCGGAACGGACGAGACTCTTCGAGTGCGCGACGCGCGTGGTGATCCGGTACAGCACCGGCATATCGAACTGCTCGGAGATCGCGTACGCTTCCTTCAGAAAGTCGAGACATTCCTGCGAGTCGCTGGGCTCGACCATTGCGATCTTCGCCGCGCGCGCATAGTGCCGGTTGTCCTGCTCGTTCTGCGAGGAGTGCATGGAGGGATCGTCCGCCGAGACGATGACGAAGCCGCCGCAAACGCCGTTGTACGCCGCCGTGAACAGCGGATCCGCCGCCACGTTGACGCCGACGTGCTTCATCGCCGAAAGGGCGCGGACGCCCGCGATCGACGCGCCGTACGCGACCTCGACCGCAACCTTCTCGTTCGGCGCCCACTCGCAGTACAAAGCGTCCTTATACTGCGGGAGGTTTTCAAAGATTTCCGTGCTGGGCGTGCCCGGATACGCCGAGCAGACCTTGACGCCCGCCTCGAACGCGCCGCGCGCGATCGCTTCATTGCCGGAAAGCAAAACAGGATCCATGATTCATTCCGCCTTTCTGATTTTTTCCGTTGATACGGGTGGTTATATTATATATGAAAAGGACAGCCGAAGCTGTCCTTTCTCATCAATCGTCGACGTCCAGCGCCTCGAGGCCCTTCTTCATGATCGGCTTTGCGTCGCCGTGTTTTACGAAGAACATCGTGAAGAACGCAAGTCCCGCCGCCACCGTTGCGTAGGGGAACAGGGACGTAAATCCGAGCCGGTCCATAAACATGCCGGAGAGGAACGGCGTGATCGCCTGCGCCGCCATGCTTGCCGCGTAATAGTAGCCGGTGTACTTGCCGACGTTGCCGCCTCTCGAAAGCTCCACGACCATCGGGAAGGAGTTGACGTTGATCGTCGCCCAGCCGATACCGGCAAGCGAGAACATGATATACATCAGGAAGCCCGGCGTCTCCGCCCGCATGAAGCCCGCGATCAGGAACGTCACCGTGAGGATCACAACACCGATCAGGATCGCTTTTTTGCGTCCGAGCTTCGAGGAAAGCAGACCGATCGGCAGGTACGAAATGATCGCCGCCGCCTGCGCGATGATCAGCGTAAGGTTGTAGTCTTTATCGAGCACGCGGCTTGCATAGATCGAGTATTTCGAGGTAACGGCGTTATAGCCCATGTACCAGAGCACGACCGACGCAAGGATCAGAAGCAGGGAGATCTTTTCGCCCTTGCTGAGCTTCTTGTCGCCGGACATCGCTTCAGTGTCGTCGACCTCGTCGATGCCGAGTTCGCGGCTTTTCTCCTCCATTTCACCCGACCATTCCGGCTCTTTGACCGTCACCATGAAGACGACGAGTGCGATCAGCATGATGATGATGATCGCGCCGAAGAAACCGATATAGTTCATAAACGTGTTCTTGATCGCGCCGGTGTTGAAGAAGATCCCCAGGCCGAGCACCAACGCGCACACGCCGCCCGCGCTGCCCATCAGATTGATGATCGCGTTTGCCTTGCTGCGAAGCGGCTTGATCGTGACGTCCGGCATCAGCGCGACCGCGGGCGAGCGGAAGATCGACATTCCGATCAGCACGACGAGCAGCACCGCGATGAAGGCAATCAGGATGCCCGGGTTCGCGATCGTGATGTTCCACACATACGCCTGACGCGCGGGCACGACGAATTCCATGTAATCCGGGTTGGTTGTGAGCTTGACCGTGCCGTTCTTGTTGAACTCGACGCCCTCGCCTTTGTCAATGACGATCTGCGGAAGCTCCGTAAGGAACGTTTCTTCGGTCTCATAAACCGCCGCGAGCTTGAAGCTCACGCCGTCCGGCGTCTGCGGATCGCGTCCGCCCTTCAGAATGTTCGCGACGAACCAGTTCCCCGACTTTTCGCCGGTCTGGTTTTGATTGAATCGATAGATCTCCTGCGAGGCCCTGACCGCAGAGGGATTTGCCGCATGGTACGCGGGCAGGCAGTATTCGATGAACTCCGGATTGTTCTCATACACATGCTCGCCGCCGCGCTTGAACGGATCGTCCTTGTCGTACTTGCGGATGGAGCCGTCCTCGTTCTTGACAGCGATTTTCGCCGGAATCTTCACGAACTCTTCTTTCGTGTACTTGTCCCGCAGCACATAGGTCGTGCCGTCCTCCATGACGAGCGGCTTGTCGGCGACCAGATCATATACTTCTTCCGGCGTCAGCGTGTTAATCTCAGTCACGTTCCGGATATTCTTGTTGAGCTGTGCGTAGTCGACCATGGACAGTGCGAAGAACGCGACGACCGCGATCAGCGTGCCGATCAGAACGTACGGCTTTCGGCGGCCGAGCTTGCTTTTGCATTTGTCGGAAAGCCCGCCGAACAGCGGCAGCAGGAAGAGCGCGAGAATGTTGTCCAGCGCCATGATGATGCCGGACAGCGTCTGCGTCATGCCGAATTTATCGGTCAGAATCTTGGGAATGATCGTGTCGTATGCCTGCCAGAAGGTGCAGATGAGGAAAAATGCGAACCCAACGAGGATCGTGCGCTTATAGTTCAGTTTCATATTTGCCCCCGATCGACCGAAAGTCATATTTTTACCTTTTCATTATAGCGGAAATATGTTATAATCTCAATAGGATATAATCTTATATTATCGGTTTCCCGCGAAAGGAGCATGGAAAATGGGTTGGTTGATCGCCGGAATCGCGGTGCTTGTTCTGTCTGCCGTTTATCTGTTTCTGATCCTGCCGCGCCGCGCGGATAAAGCGGCGTTCGCGCCGTTTCAGGGGCTGATGGCGGCGCACCGCGGACTCTATGAAAAGGATCAGAGCGTGCCGGAAAATTCGCTCGAAGCGTTCCGCCGCGCCGCCGGGAACGGGTACGGTGTGGAGCTTGACGTGCAGTTAAGCAAGGACGGGGCGGTGGTTGTTTTCCACGACGATACCGTCGACCGCATGACGACCGAAAAGGGCCGTGTGGACAGCTTTACGCTTGCGGAATTGCAGGCAATGCCCTTGAAGGGCACGGAACACCGCATTCCGCTGTTTACCGACGTCATGGCGGTGCTGGACGGCGTTTCTCCCACGATCGTGGAGCTGAAATCGACGCCGAACTATCCGGAGCTTTGCGAAAAGACGCTTGCGATCCTGCGCACGCTGAAAGGTCCGTACTGCGTGGAGAGCTTCGACCCGCGCATCGTGCGCTGGTTCTATAAAAACGCGCCGGACCTTACCCGCGGGCAGCTCACCGAAGCGTACCCGTACTGGCGCAAGGGCGGACTGCCGTTCCGCAAGGCGCTGATGATGCACTGCCTGTTCATCAATTTCCTCACGCATCCGCAGTTCATCGCGTTCGGCAGAGGACGCCGCCCGCTGTGCATGCTGCTCGGCCGCGCGATCGGCGCGAAGACCGTCTTCTGGACGGAGCATCCCGATTCTGATCACGATACGCTTGCAAAGCGCTACGACTGCCGCATCTTTGAGCATTACCGCCCCGAAACGAGATATAAAGCATAACAAAAACGCTCCGGAATCCCGTTCTTGACTTTTTTATTTTATTTGGTATAATTATTATTGGTGTTATGGGGGTTTCCGTTCGCCTTACCGCTTGCAGTCGTTGCAGGACTTGCAGGCGGTTCTTTTTTTGCCGGTTTTTCTCGGCTTCCTCGCGTTTGATTTCAATAACGGTTCTGTTCGTTATCTTATTTTTCTTTTGCGCTTTTCGATCTTTATACCACGAGATCGCCTTCGTCGCTGTTCAGGACTTCAAAGATCTCCTCCTCCGCGCCGGTTTCGGCGTTGACGTAGACGATGAAAAAGGTTTCGCCGCGGGTGCATTTGAATTCATAGCAGAGCACCTCGCGCGTGTTCGACTTCGGGATCAGCGCAAGCGCCGTGTGCTCGAGCGTCAGCGCGTCGGACAGCGTGTTCTCTGCGTCCTCCTCCTTCAGGATCGGTCCCGAAAGATCGCGTTCACGGTGGTGAAAACGGTAATTGATCGCGTCGAGCCCGATCACCTCCTGCGTGCCGCGGTCGACGTACACCTTGACGAGATCGGCATAGAGGATCACGCCGTTCTGCACCGCGGCGTAGTTTAAAACCACCGTGCCCGCGTAATACTGCGCGTAGGACGGCTCCATGGTTCCGAAGCCGTGCGCTTCGAGGTATGCGCTCGCCGCTTTGTGCAGGCGTTCGCTTTCCGCGTCGTCCGGCGGATCGTTCTTCGCGCCGGAGGGCGTACCCATAAAGTAGAGGATAAGCCCGCCGCGTTCGGTGATCGAAACGCACAGCTCGCCCCCGTCGTCGCCTGCCGAAAAGTCATAGGTCACGATCGTGCTTTCCGTGCGTCCGTCGAACGTGAGCGCGCGGCTCGGGAACAGTTCGGACGCGATGCGCATCGCCTCGTTTTCATCCACGGTTTCTTCGGGAAGTCCCAACGGCTCCGCCTGCTCGCTGCTTTCGGAAAACGGTCCGTCGTACAAGAGCGTCGGGTAGTTCGCAATGTTCTCCTCGTCGGTTTCGCCGCCGTAAAAGCCCTCCTCCGGCGCCTTCGGAAACGCGCCGTCCGTGCAGCCGCCGTCGTACCGTTCGGAAAGACCGGCGCAGCAGGTCCTGAGGTCGCCGAGCGAACCGAGCTGCTCCCCGGTAAGCATCTGTCCGGACAGCACGCGGTCCATCAGCGATTCCGCAAAGTCGCCGGTGCGCGTGAGAAACTGCATCAGCCCCTCGTCGTCCGCGTGCGAGATCGGCAGCAGCGACAGCGCGCGGACCGCGCCGGCGCTCAAACGCCGGACGTCCGCAAAGGTCTTGCTTAACCGCGCGGGCGTCGCCGCCGCTTCGAGCTTGGACAGCGCGACGTTCAGGTCGTTGAGATCGTTGGAAAGCGCGCGGTAGGCGCTTTCCGTCTGCGCGTCGATCACGCGCTGCTGTTCTGCGATCGTCTTCCGCTGTTTGAAAAACGTAACGGTCATCACCGCGAGCCCGATCAAAAGGATCGCGGGAACGCCGAACAGCCAGATTTTCTTGGTTACCCGTATCATTTGCAAAAAACATGGTTGCCGATCCGCACCACGACCGGGCGGCTGCGGATCCAGCGGTTGCTTGTTTTGGCGGGATTGTAGTAATAGAGACAGCCGCCCGTGGGATCCCACCCGTTCATGGCGTCCTTCGCTGCCTTCAGCGCGGAGTCGTTCGGCGTCAGATTGATCTGCCCGTCGTCGACCGCCGAGAACGCGCCCTTCTGATAGATCACGCCGGAGATCGAGTTCGGGAACGCGCTGCTTTTGACGCGATTTAAAACCACCGCGCCGACCGCCACCTGTCCCTTGTACGGCTCGCCGCGCGATTCGCTGTAGATGCACTGTGCGAGCAGATATACGTCGCCGGACGCGGGCTTGGTCGCGGAGGAGACCGTCGAGTTAAGGCGCAGGCCGAGTGCCGCAGCCGTTTTTTCGCCGACGACGCCGTCCGCGGTAAGTCCGTTCTTCTCCTGAAACCACTTGACCGCGCGCTCGGTCGCGTAGCCGAAGATACCGTCGACCGAGCCGGAATAGTAGCCCCACTGTTTCAGACGCTTCTGCACCGCGCTGACGTCGTCGCCCCGCGAGCCGCGGCGAAGCGCCGCCTGCGCCGAAAGGACCGGAAGCAGTGAAAAGGCGAGCAGGAGCGCCAGAACGATCAGTTTGCTTTTTTGAAGAAATCTTCGCATACGTCCTCCCCGAACAGCGATTTGATCCAGTTCCATATCCGGCTTTCCGTTTCGATCCCGTCAAGATCGACCGGCTCGCCGTCTTCTGTCACGATGCACAGCGGCGGAAACAGCACGCACCACCAGTTGTGCCCTTCGGCGGGACCGAGCCGCACGCACAGCGCGTCGTAATCGCCCGCCGGAAACAGCAGATCGCCGTACACGCGGTCCGGGAACGTCTCCGTGCCGAGCGAGAGCTGCACGCCGTAATCGAACCCGCGTTCCTTCAACACCGTTTCGGCGGCGGTCTGGATCCCGCGTCCGTGCGAAAGCAGAAATGCGCGCGCGTCCGCATAGCTTTCCGCCTTTGAAAACAGCGGCAGGATCGCGTCGCGTACGGCGAGCTTCGCGCTCTGATCCGCTTCGGAATCGCTCGCGGCGATCACATGCAGCCGCAGAACACCCTCGTTCGACGCCAGCACGGACTGTGCGGGCGCGGATTTCAGAAAGCCGATCGCGGCGAAACAGATCAGGACCATACCGGCAATCAGTCGTTTTATCATGAAATTCACCTCGCATGGAGTATGTCCTGTCTGCCGTCGTCTCATACCTGTTGACTTTTCGGGGAAAATCCGATACGATTTATATATGATCTCCATGAAAGACGCGATCGCTGCCGCGCTCGGCGATTTTGTCGAACAGCACACCGGAATCCGCCCGCATCCGAAGCCCTCGAAAAGAGCGCATCTGGCTTCGAGCGATTTTTTGCGCGGCGACGCGGACGAAACGGCAAAGCTGCTTTCGGCGCATGCCGGGGAATGCACGCTGTTCGGTGCGCCGCTGATCCGAAAGATCGAAGCGGAAAACGGCTGGCTGCTGTTCTTTTTCACGGCGGACGCGATCGACGCGTATGCAAAGACGCTGCCGGCGCCCGGGGAGCCGGACGATTCGTATTTTGCGCGACGGCTTTGGATCACGGTCCGTCACGCCGACGCGGAAACACCGGACGATCCGGTCCTTCTGGACGGATTCTACGCGGTCCTGTTCTCGGCGCCGAACGGCGAACGGCGGTTTTTATCCGCGCCGCGGCATCTTGACGGAACCGCGCGCGTTGCGCTGGAACAGCGCATGAAACGCATGGCGAACGTATTATTATGGGAACGGAGGAATCCCCTATGAACTGCACCTGGCTCGGTCATTCGACCTTTCTGATCACCAACGACGCGGGCGGCTGCCTTGTGACCGATCCCGTGGACGAAAAGAGCATCCCGAACCTGAAGCGCGTCATTGCGGACGTGATCACCGTTTCGCACCGGCATTTCGACCACTGCGCCACGGAACGCATCGGCGGCGAACCGGTGATCAAGGAATCCGTCGAGCCCGAAACGCTCGCGGGCTTTACGATTCGCGGATACCGCACGTTCCACGACGAAGTGAAGGGCGCAAAACGCGGAACGAACGTGATCTTCTCGATCGAAGCGGACGGGCAGAAGATCGTGCACTGCGGCGACCTCGGGCACATGCCGGACGACGAAACGATCGAGGCGATCAGGGGCTGCGACATCCTGCTGATCCCGGTCGGCGGCATCTTCACCGTCGACGGCAGGGCCGCGTGGGAGATCGCAAAGCGCGTTGCGCCGAAAACCGTCGTGCCGATGCACTTCTTTACGTCCGATCTCGGGTTTCATCTCGAGCCGGTCGACAACTTCCTTGCCGCGGCGAAGGCAGATCCCGCGCCGATCGTGATCAATGTCCCCTCGCGCAGCTGAAAGGAGCACCTTATGCTCGGAACGTTTACCTTCTCCAATCCCACGAAGCTGTACTTCGGCGAAGACGCGCTCGAAGGACTGAAAACGGAGCTGCCGAAATACGGCAGAACCGTGCAGCTGATCTACGGCGGCGGTTCCGTCAAAAAAAACGGGATCTATGACGCGGTCGTTTCGATCCTGCGCGCGTGCGGCAAAACGATCGTCGAGGACGGCGGCGTAATGCCGAACCCCACGGCGGAAAAGCTGCGCGACGGCGTGCGCATCGCGCGCGAACACAACGTCGACCTGCTGCTTGCGGTCGGCGGCGGCTCCTGCTGCGATTATGCGAAGGCGGTGTCCGTGTCGGTACACGAGCCGGAGGATCCGTGGACCAAGTATTTCGCGCGCTATGAGGATCCGACCTGCGAGATCGTGCCGGTCGGCTGCGTGCTGACGATGGCGGGGACCGGCTCGGAGATGAACGGGGGCTCGGTCATCACGAACACGGCGGAGAAGATGAAGATCGGCAAGGTCTTCGACGAGCGCGTGAACCCGCGCTTCTCGATCCTGAACCCGAAATTTACATATTCGCTTCCGATGCGGCAGACCGTCGCGGGCGTGTACGACATCTTCAGCCACATCTGCGAGCAGTATTTCTCCGGCACGGACGAGAACGTGAGCGACGCGCTTTCGGAGGCGCTGATGCGTACGACGGTGAGCGCCTCGCGCATCGTGATCCGCGAACCCGAAAACTACGAGGCGCGCTCGAACATCATGTGGGCGGCGACGTGGGCGCTGAACAATCTGATCGGCTGCGGCAAAACCGAGGACTGGATGGTGCATATGCTCGGGCAGGCGATCGGCGCGTACACCGACGCGACGCACGGACTGACGCTCGCGGCGGTCTCGCTGCCGTACTACCGGCTTGTCATGCCGTACGGCCTGCCGAAATTCGTCCGCTTCGCAAAGGAGGTCTGGCGCGTCGATCCCGCGGGAAAGACGGACGAGCAGATCGCGAAAGAAGGACTTTGCGCCATGCATGCATGGATGAAGGAGATCGGCGTCGCCGTTTCGATGCGCGATCTCGGCGCGACCGCGGACATGATCGAAGGCATTGCAGACGCGACGATCCTCATGGACGCCGGCTATCACGCGCTGACGCGGGACGAGGTCGTGAAAATCCTGAAAGAGAGCTTATAACAGGGAGGGAATGTTTTATGATGAAATCACTGGTAACGTATTTTTCCGCAAGCGGCGTGACCGCGGGCGTCGCGGCGCGGCTGGCAAGCGGCGTCGGCGCGGAGCTTTGCGAGATCGAACCCGAAACGCCGTATTCTGACGCCGATCTGAACTGGATGGACAAAGAATCGCGAAGCACGCTGGAAATGAAGGACCTTTCCGCGCGTCCGCCGCTGAAGAGCAAGAACGTGCCGGTCGGCGAGTACGACATCATCTTTGTCGGCTTCCCGATCTGGTGGTACCGCGAGCCGTCGGTCATCGACACCTTCCTCGAAGCGTATGACTTTTCCGGAAAGACCGTTATCCCGTTCGCCACGTCCGGCGGCTCGGGGCTCGGCAAGGCGCCCGCGCGCATGGCGGAGCTGTCCAAAGCGAACGTCCTGCCCGGCAAGCTCTGCCCGCCCAAGATTTCCGAACGCGAGCTCAAGGACTGGGTGAGGAGCCTTCCGATCTGAAAAACACGGCAACGCAAAAGCGCCGCGAAACGCGGCGCTTTTGCATGAATTCGTCTATTAGTTTCCCAAGAGATCATTGAAATAATTATCGTAAGTATATCCTTTTCCTCCGCACCACGGACATTTCTCTCCATTCACTCTGCCGCTTCCTCCGCAATAGTTGCATCTAGTCTTCTTTTGACTGCTGTTAGACCCGCTTCCCGAACTGCTCGAATCCCCGCAAAGACAGCTTCCGCATGATCCCAAGAGCAAAAGTGCGACAAGTACCAATACCACTATCACAATAGTACCGCTTCTTTTATTCTCCATACTCTCCTCCTTCAGCGTGTAATAAACATTTGTTCTCTATATTCCCATTTATTGATGAAATTCCCGTCGTTATAAGTGATGATGACGTGCTTGCTTTCTCCGGAATTCAACGTGACTGTAAATTCAGCACTACCGAAAATGGAACCATATTTTTCACACGACAGCTTTGCTGTATGCTTCTTTCCATCTGCCGGAACCACAAAATCCTTATAGTACCCTCTGTTTAAACGAGCTGTTTGCCCTTCAAACGAAACAGTCATGCCTACATTACCGATCAGCTTTAAGAAAGTCCGTAATTCCACACGTAAAACACCTGCTGCTCCCGAGCCGATAGGACAGCCGCAGAAAGGACAAGCTTTTGCTTGATTTGATACATCTTTGCCGCAATCCGGGCATTTGATTAAGGCCATAATAACCCTCCATTTATCCCTTTCTCTTATATTTTAGTAAAGATATTTACTAATGTCAATAGTAAATATCTTTACTGGTGTATGCTGAAAAAAACAGCGGAGAAGCTATTAAAATGGATTATCGCAAAAGGTTGCGCGATTTAAGAGAGGATCACGATAAAACGCAGACGGAGATCGCCGAAGTGCTCGGCACGTCGCAGACGATGTACGCCCGTTATGAGCGCGGTGCAAGCGAGCTGCCGATCCGCCATCTTATCAAGCTTGCCGATTATTACGATGTTTCGACTGATTATATTCTCTGCCGTTCTGATCAGACCAAATAATAAAAGCGTCGCAAACTGCGGCGCTTTTTTATGGATTCAAAAGCTTTTTTCGCGCTTTCCAGTCGGGCATGTACCGATCGAGGATCGCTTTGAATTCCGGTCCGTGCCCGTGCACGCGGATGTGCGCGAGCTCGTGGAGGATCACATATTCGAGACAGGGGAGCGGATAGTGCGCAAGCTGCAGGTTCAGCGTGATCTTTTTCGTCCGCGTGTTGCAGCTGCCCCAGCGCGAGGTCATGTCGCGGATCGTCCATTCGTTCGGCACGAGCCCCGTCTTTTCCGACCACAGCGGCAGATAATGCTCGATCTCGGAGGCAAGGCGCTCGCGCAGAAACGTGTTCAGCACCTCCTTGCGTTTTTCGGGCGACGGTTCGCCCCGAAGCGAAATCGTGATGCGGTCCGGTTCGAGAACGGCGCCGTTTTTCTTTTGATGTTCGAGCACGGAAAGCGGGTATGCGCGTCCGAACAGACGGACGGATTCGCCGGAAACGAAGCGCTTCGGCTCGTCTGCGTGACTCTTCTTGACCTGCTCGGCGTGCGCGCGGATCCACTCCGCCTTTTCGGACAAAAACAAACGGATCAGCACCTCGGGATACAGCCGCGGGGCGGTGACGCGGACCGTCCCGTCCGGCGGCACGATCGTCACGCGGACGTTTTTCACGCGCTTGCGGACAAGGACCGCCTCAATGCCGTCGACCGTGATCGTCTTTTCGCCGCTCATTTGTGGTACGCCTCGTTTCGGAGGATCTTGAAGCCGCGATAGATCTGTTCGAGCAGCAAAAGCCGCGCGATGCGGTGCGGAAAGGTCATTTTCGAAAACGAGAGCTTGGCGTTTGCGCGGGCGTACACCTCCGGCGAAAGCCCCAGGGAACCGCCGATGAGAAACGTCAGCGGGCGCGCTTCGGTCTCCTTTTCTTCGAGAAACGCGGCGAACTCCTCCGAGCGCATCTGCTTTCCGTCGATCGCGAGCGCAACGGCGAAATCCTTTGCGCCGATCGCTTTCAGAATGCGTTTGCCCTCCTTTTCGCGCACAAGCTCCTCCTCGGCAGGATGCAGGGATTCCGGCGCTTTTTCGTCGGGCAGCTCGACGATCTCAAGCGTACAGAAGCGTCCGAGCCGCTTTTGAAATTCGGCGCAGGCGTCCTCGAAATAGCGTTCCTTCAGTTTTCCGACACAGACGATGCGAACGGTCATACGATCTCGAACACCCCCGTCGGTTCCTCGCGCGCGGCGACGGCGATCTGCATGTCGTTTGCGACGCCCGCCTCCTCCAGAACGGAACGCACGGCGATCATCGCAAGCGCGGGATAGTTGTTCTCCTGACTCAGATGCCCCAAGATCACGTTTTTCACACCGGTCTCGTGGAGCTTCACGAGCGCGCGGCCGCAGTCGTCGTTGTTCATGTGCCCGTTGCCGGACAGGATGCGCTTTTTCAAAAGGTACGGATAGCTGCCCGCCATCAGCATGTCGACGTCGTGGTTCGCCTCAAACAGCAGAAGGTCGCAGCCGGACAGGATCGAAAGGATGCGCGCGTCGACGTGACCGAGGTCGGTACACACGCCGACCTTATGCCCCTGCGCGGAAACGGTGAATCCCACGCAATGGACCGCGTCGTGCGGGACGGAGAACGGGAGAATACGCGCGCCCGCGAGATAGAAATCGCGGTCGGACTCGAACACGCAGACGTTCTTGGCGGCGACGTCGCGGAGCGGCGCTTTCAGCACCGACCATGTATCCGCGTTCGCGTACACCGGAATATCGTATTTTTTGGACAGAATGTTGACGCCGCGCACATGGTCGATGTGCTCGTGCGTGATCAGGATCGCGGAGAGTGTCCGCGCGTCGACGCCCACCCGTTCCAAAAGTTCGGTAATGCGTTTGCACGAAAGCCCCGCGTCGATCAAAAGACGCGCGTTTCCCGCTTCGATATAGGTTGCGTTTCCGGAGGAACCGCTGCACAAAGGACATAATTTCATGATGCCACCTACCTGATATATCAGTATAGCACATTTGTATGCGGGCGAAAAGGGTTTTTATTGCGTTCCGCAGCAAGCCGTGGTATACTCATCGCATGATCATTGAGGAGCTGGCGCTTGCCAAACTGAATCTGACGCTCGGCGTGCTCTATAAGCGCGACGACGGTTATCACGCCCTCGACACCGTGATGCAGACGGTGTCGCTGTTCGACCGCGTATTTGTGGAGAAATCGCGCACGGTCGAGGTGCATGTGACGGGCATGACGCTGCCGCAGGACAACACCATGTACCGCGCGGCGGTATTATATAAGGAAGCGACCGGCTGCGGCGCGAAGATCCGCTGCGAAAAGCGGATCCCCGCCGAAGCGGGCTTGGGCGGCGGCAGCGCGGACGCCGCGGCGGTCCTGCGCGGGCTGCAGCGCCAGCACCGCATGGCGGACGACCGGACGCTCCGTGAGATCGCGCTCAAGGTCGGCGCGGACGTGCCGTTTCTGCTGCGCGGCGGCACCTGCCGCTGCGAGGGCGTCGGCGAGATCCTGACGCCGTTCCCGCTCGGAAAGCGGCTCTGGTTCGTGATCGCAAAGCCGGAGGACGGCGTTTCCACGCGCGAGCTGTTTTCGCGCCTGCCGCTGCCGCGGCCGCGGGTACAGACGCTCTCCGCCGTCGCCGCGCTCGCGAAGGGCGACCTGAACGCGCTTGCGCCTCTGATGCAGAACGTGCTGGAACCCGCCGCGATCGAGCTGGTGCCGGAGATCGGCGCGCTGAAACGGAAGCTCCTGGGCGCCGGCGCGATCACCGCACAGATGACCGGAAGCGGCTCCGCGGTGTTCGGGCTGTTTGAAACCGAAGAAGCGGCGAAAGCGGCGCTGCCCGCCGTGTCGGACGCCGCGTTTTCCGCCGTCTGTTATTCGCTGTGAGGGAACCCTATGGATGATCGTCGAATCCGCATTTTAGTCGCGTCCGGCATTCTCGCCGCCGTGATCTTTGTGCTGACCGCGTTTTTGCGCGTGCCGATCCCCGCAGGGTATCTTCATCTCGGCGACACGGGCGTGTTCTTTGCCGCCATGCTGCTGCCGCCGGGCGTTGCGGTGCTTTGCGCCGGACTCGGCAGCGCGCTCGCGGACCTCATCGGATTTCCCGTCTATGTGCCGGTCACGTTCCTTGTGAAGGGACTTGCCGCGCTGACGTTTTCGCTTCTGTGGCAGCGCAGAGACCGGCTCCGTTACCTCGCGTTCCTGGCGATCCTTGTCATTCCGGTCGGGTATTTCCTGTTCGAACTGATCCTGTTCCGGAATTATGCGTGGATCGACCTTCCGCTGAATCTTCTGCAGAGCGCCGTCGGCGCGGGACTTGCGTTCGCGCTGGACCGCGCGGGCAGGGACCGCATCCGGCTGTAATGCAAAAACCGCTTCGTTCTACCGGCAGTAGAGACACGTTCTCCTGCCGGTGGACTTTTCTTTCCCAAAAATAGAGAGCGCTTGACAAAGGCGCGTGATATCATCAAAATAGTAAATTATGGAGTTTCGGGAGGCATACCATGCGCATCCGCATTTCCGCAGACAGCACCTGCGATCTGAGCAAAGAGCTGCTCGAAAAATATGACGTGGCGATCACGCCGCTGTATATCCGTCTCGGCGAAAAGGACCTCAAGGACTCGATCGAGGTCACGCGCGACGATATCTTCAGCTACGTCGAGCGCACCAAGTCCATCCCCAAGACCGCGGCGGTCAACGTCGGCGATTATGTGGATTTCTTCACAAAGGTCAAGGAGGAAGGATACGACGGCATCGTGCATTTCACGATCTCCGCCGATATGTCGTCCTGCTATCAGAACGCGTGCCTTGCCGCCGGGACCTTTGAGAACGTGTATATCGTCGATTCCCGCACGCTTTCCACCGGCATCGGACACCTTGTGCTCGACGCGTGCGAGCTGCGCGACGAGGGCAGGACCGCGAAGGAGATCTTCGACATTCTGGAGGAGCGCAAACAGAAGCTCGACGTCAGCTTTGTGCTCGACACGCTGCGCTATCTCGCGCTCGGCGGCCGCTGCAATTCGCTGCTCGCCTTCGGCGCGAACATCCTGAACATCAAGCCGTCGATCCAGGTCAGGGAAGGCAAGATGGGCGTGGACAAGAAATACCGCTGCTCGTTCGAGCGTGCGGTCGTGCGCTATGTCAACGACAAGCTCGCCGATCACGATTCGCTGAACCTGAAACGCATCTTCATCACCGACTCCGGCTGCTCCGACGAGATCCGCAATGCCGCGGAGGAGGCGGTATTGAAGAACGCGCCGTTCGCGGAGGTCATCCACACCCGCGCGGGCTGCACGATCAGCTCGCACTGCGGTCCGAACTGCATCGGCATCCTCTTCTACAGAAAATAAAACCATAACCCCACGGGCGGCGGTCGAAGGACCGTCGCTTTTTTCATAAAAATACGCTTTTATTGAAAATTTACTTTGCTTTTGCACCGATCTGTATTATACTGTAACCAAACGATCCGCCGCGCGGTCTTTTTTCGTGTGCGGAAAAGTTTATCAAGGAACAAGGGGGTAATTTCACAGCATGAAAACCAGAAGACTCACCAAAAAAGAGATGATCATCTTCGCAATCGGTCAGCTCGGTTGGTCCATCCTGAGCGGCATCATCGGCGCTTGGTTTGTAACCTTCTATCTTCCGACGTCGGGCGACTTGAACGAAGGCGCAATCCAGTTCATTCCGTCCGGTCTCGTCATTGCGGGCATCCTTACCGTGCTCGGCCTCATTACTGCGCTTTCCCGCGTGTTCGACGCAGTTACCGACCCGCTCATTGCATCGCTGAGTGACCGCAGCAAGAACCCGAAGGGCAGACGTATTCCGTTCATGCGCATCGCGGCGATCCCGCTGGCTGTCGTAACGGTTCTGCTGTTCTGCGCACCGGTTCCGGATCTTTCCAAGAGCGGCAT
>JAFRUN010000031.1 GCA_017438865.1 Clostridia bacterium | reverse complement strand
TCCCGCGGCGCGCGGAAGCTCCACGCGCGTGGAGCTTCGCTGTCCCGATCCCGCCTGCAACCCGTATCTTGCGATCGCGGTGTGCCTTGCCGCGGGGCTCGACGGGATCGAAAAGGGCATGACGCCGCCCGAGGAGATCACCGAAAACATCTACCTGATGACCGAGACGGAGCGCAAAGCGCACGGCATCGACAGTCTGCCGGGAAATCTTCTGGAGGCGGTCGAATGCCTTTCCGCCGATCCGCTGATCGTGAACACACTCGGAGAGCACGTCTTCACGCATTATACGGAGGGCAAGCGGCGCGAGTGGGACGAATACCGCACGCGCGTGACCGACTGGGAGCTGAAGAAATACATGGTCGTGTACTGAGGCGGAACCATGACCGGGATCAATTCCGCCTACGGGCAGCTTCCGCCCGCCTTCTTCTTTTCCCGCCTGACGAAGACGGTTTCCGATTATGCGGCGGACCATCCCGACCGGCGTCTGCTGCGGCTGGGCGTGGGGGACGTTTCCGGACCGCTTGCGCCCGCAGTCATCGAAGCCCTGCATCGGGCGGTCGACGAGCAGAGCCGAAAGGAATCCTTTCACGGGTATTTGCCGGAGACGGGCACGGACTTTATGAAGGCGGCGGTGGCAAACTATTATCGGCGGCGGAACGTGATCCTTTCCGCAAAGGAGATATTCATCTCCGGCGGGGCGGCCGACGACCTGGGCGCCATGGGAAACCTGTTTGCATCCGACGCCCGGGTGCTGGTGGCGGAGCCCGCCTATCCCGCCTATGTGGATACCAATCTTATGGCGGGACGGGAGATCCTTCGTCTTACGGGAACCCGGGAAAACGGTTTTCTTCCGCTGCCCGAAGCCGATACGGACGCCGACGTCGTCTATCTCTGTTCTCCGAACAATCCCACGGGCGCGGCATATACCCGGGCGCAGCTTCAAAAGTGGACAGACTGGGCAAATGCGTGCGGGGCAGTCATCGTGTTCGACGCCGCCTATGAGGCCTTTGTTCAGGACGCGGACGTGCCGCACAGCATCTATGAACTCCCGGGCGCCGAAAAATGTGCCGTCGAAATCTGCTCTCTGTCCAAGACGGCGGGATTCACCGGCATGCGTCTGGGATACACCGTGGTGCCGGAAACGCTGGTACGGGACGGCTGTTCCCTCCGGGACATGTGGACGCAGGATCGAACCACGCGGACCAACGGCGTTTCGTATGTTTTGCAGCGGGCGGGGGAAGCGGCGTTATCCCCGGCGGGCGTCAGCCACAGCCGGGAGGCCGTCGCCGTCTATCAGGAGAACGGGCGCATCCTCTCCGAAGCGCTTACGAGCGCAGGCGTCCGGTTCACCGGCGGACGCAACGCCCCCTATATCTGGCTGCCCTGTCCGGCGGGGCAAAGCGGATGGTCCTTCTTCGATTATCTGCTGCGGACCGCGCAGATCGTCGTTACGCCCGGCGAGGGCTTCGGCGGCGGCGGAGAAAAATATGTACGCCTCTCCTGCTTCGGAAGCAGGGAAGACACGGAGGAAGCCGCCGACCGGCTTCGGATATTGTTTCAAAAAGGAATGTAGCGGCATTCGTATAACGAATCGGAAGGGAGTATCGTAATATGTGCGGAATCGTCGGATATACCGGCTCGAAGCCGGCGGCGCCGATCCTGTTGGAAGGGCTGAAAAAGCTCGAATACCGCGGCTATGATTCCGCGGGGCTTGCCGTGCGCAGCGGCGACGCGCTCGCCGAGGTCGTAAAGGCGACCGGCAAGCTCAAAAACCTGATCGAGATGACCGATGAAGGAAGGACGATGCCGGGGTTCTGCGGCATCGGACATACGCGCTGGGCGACGCACGGCGAGCCGAGCCGCGCAAACGCGCATCCGCACGTTTCCGGCAACGCGACCGGCTCCGGTTCGGGACCGGTCGAATCGGACGTGGTCGGCGTACACAACGGGATCATCGAAAACTACGAGGAGCTCAAACAGAAGCTTTTAAACAACGGCTACCGCTTTTACAGCGGTACGGACACCGAAGTGGTCATCAAGCTGGTCGACTATTATTACAAGAAGTACAAGATCGGTCCGATCGACGCGATCAACCGCATGATGGTGCGCGTGCGCGGCAGCTATGCGCTCGCCCTGATGTTCAAGGACTTCCCGGGCGAGCTCTACTGCGCACGAAAGGACAGTCCGCTGATCATCGGCGTCGCGGACGGCGAGAGCTTTCTCGCCTCCGACGTGCCCGCGATCCTGAAACACACACGGGACGTCTATTACATCGACAATCTGCAGTCCGCGCGGCTTCTTCCGGGCGAAGCGCATTTCTTCGATCTGAACGGCGACGAGATCGAGCTGCCGCTTTCCCGCATCACATGGAACGCCGAGGCGGCGGAAAAGGGCGGCTACGAGCACTTCATGATCAAGGAGAT
Source organism: Clostridia bacterium (assembly GCA_017438865.1). Taxonomy (GTDB): domain Bacteria; phylum Bacillota; class Clostridia; order Christensenellales; family CAG-138; genus UBA3792. Next base: position 17,143 of record JAFRUN010000031.1, on the reverse strand, counting down.
CCACGAGCAGCCGAGAGCCGTCCGCGACACGCTGAACAGCATTCTGAAGGACGGCAGGATCGATCTCTCCGCCGCAGGGCTTACGCCGGAGTTTTTGCGCGGGATCAAGGATATCCACATCGTTGCCTGCGGCTCCGCATGGCACGTCGGAATGCTTGCGCAGTATGTGATCGAGGACCTTGCGGAGCTGTCCGTTCGCGTGGAGCTTGCGTCCGAGTTCCGCTACCGGAAGCTGCTGCTTTCCAAGGATTCTCTGGTGATCGTGGTGTCGCAGTCCGGCGAAACGGCGGACTCTCTCGCAGCGCTGCGGGCGGCAAAAGCGCTGGGTGTGCCGACGCTTGCAATCGTCAACGTGATCGGCTCGACCATCGCGCGGGAGGCGGACCATGTATTGTATACGCTCGCCGGTCCCGAGATCGCGGTCGCCACGACCAAGGCGTACAGCGCGCAGCTTGCGGCAATGTATGCGCTTGCGATCGCGCTCGCCGACGTCCGCGGAAAGCTGGATGCCGCGCGTTACGCGTTGTATGTCAGGGAGCTTTCCGAACTGCCGGACAAGATGGAACGCGCGTTCGAAAACAAGGAGCGCATCCAATGGTTTGCGTCGAAACACGCCAACGCACGGGACATCTTCTTCATCGGGCGCGGGCTCGATTACGCGATCTGTCTGGAGGGCAGTCTCAAAATGAAGGAGATCTCCTACATCCACAGCGAGGCGTACGCGGCGGGCGAATTGAAGCACGGCACGATCTCCCTCGTCGAAAACGGTACGCTGATCATCGGCGTGCTGACGCAGCGGGACCGGATCGAAAAGACCGTCAGCAACATGGCGGAATGCAAGGCGCGCGGCGCGTACCTCATGGGGCTGACCGGTTATGGCAACTATAACGTCGAAGAGGCGGCGAACTTCACCGTCTATGTGCCGAACACCGATCCGCATTTTATCGGCAGCATCGCGATCATTCCGCTGCAGCTTCTGGCATACTACACGAGCGTCGCAAAAGGTTTGGACGTCGATAAGCCGCGCAATCTTGCAAAAAGCGTCACGGTGGAGTAAAATAACGGTATGGAACAGATTCTGATCTTGGATTTCGGCGGTCAGTACAAGCAGCTGATCGCCCGCCGCATTCGCGAATGCAATGTATACTGCGAAATTCTGCCGTATACGACGTCCCTTGAAACGATCCGTGCGCTGCAGCCGAAGGGCATCGTTCTGACCGGCGGTCCCGACAGTGTGAACAAGCCGGATTCGCCATCGTACGACGCCGGTCTGTTTTCGCTCGGCATCCCCGTGCTGGGCATCTGCTACGGCGCGCAGCTGACCGCAAAGCTTTTGGGCGGCGCCGTCGTTCCGGCGGACGTCTCCGAATACGGGCATTCGGACCTGTTTGTCGATGTGCCGGACTCGGCGCTGTTCTCCGGCGTTCCGTCCGAAACGTCCTGCTGGATGAGCCACACCGACCGCATCGAGCGGGTGCCGGACGGATTTTTGATCACCGCGCACACGGGCAACTGTCCCGTCGCGGCGATGGAGGATCCGGACCGCCGCCTGTACGCCGTGCAGTTTCACCCGGAGGTCGTGCATACGCCGGAAGGCGCGGCGATGCTCCGACGCTTCGTTCGTGAGATCTGCGGCTGCAGCGGATCGTGGCATATGTCCGCGTTCGCGCACGAACAGATCGAGGCGCTGCGCAAAAAGATCGGCCCGGCGCGCGTGCTGCTCGGTCTTTCGGGCGGTGTCGATTCCTCCGTCGCGGCGGCGCTGCTGTCGCGGGCGATCGGAAAGCAGCTTGTCTGCGTGTTCGTCGATCACGGACTGCTTCGCAAGAACGAGGGCGACGAGGTCGAGTCGGTATTCGGCGAAAACGGCGGCTTCGATCTGCAGTTTGTCCGTGTGCAGGCGCAGGAACGGTTTTACCGCGCGCTGAAGGGCGTGACCGATCCGGAGCAGAAGCGGAAGATCATCGGCGAACAGTTCATCCGCGTGTTTGAAGAGGAAGCGAATAAGCTCGGCGCGATCGATTATCTCGCGCAGGGCACGATCTATCCGGACGTGATCGAAAGCGGCGTAGGCGGCGCGGTGATCAAATCGCACCACAACGTCGGCGGACTGCCGAAAACGCTGTCGTTTCGCGGGATCGTCGAACCGCTCAGGCAGCTGTTCAAGGACGAGGTCCGCGCGGTCGGGCTGGAGCTCGGACTGCCCGCGTCGATGGTGTACCGTCAGCCGTTCCCCGGCCCGGGGCTCGGCGTCCGGATCGTCGGCGAGGTCACGCCGGAAAAGGTGCGGATCGTGCAGGAGGCGGACGCGATCTTCCGCGAGGAGCTGACGCGCGCGAACGTCGACGTCGGAAAAGGGCAGTTTTTCGCCGCGCTCACCAATATGCAGTCGGTCGGCGTCATGGGCGACGCCCGCACCTATGCGTACGCGGTGGTTCTGCGTGCCGTGATCACGGAGGACTTTATGACCGCGCGCGCCGCACGGCTCCCGTACGAGCTTCTCGATACCGCCATGAACCGCATCATCAACGAGGTAAAAGGCGTCAACCGCGTGTTCTACGATCTGACGAGCAAGCCGCCTTCCACCATCGAACTCGAATAAAAGGTTTAATTCAGAAAGAAAAGGAAAGAAATCCCATGAAACTGGCAATTTACGGATACGGCAATCTCGGGCGCGGCGTGGAAGCCGCGATCGGAAAGAACCCGGACATGGAGCTTTTCGGCATTTTTACGCGGCGCGATCCCGCTTCCGTTCATTCGGAAACCGGCGCGAACGTGTTTTCCGCCGATGAGATCCTTCGATTCAAGGATGAAATCGACGCGGTGATCCTCTGCGGCGGCAGCGCCACGGATCTGCCGGAGCTGACGCCGATGCTCGCAAAGAATTTCAATGTGATCGACAGCTTCGACACGCACGCCGACATTCCCAAGCATTTCGACGCGGTCGACGCCGCGGCAAAGGCGGGCGGGAAGCTCACGCTGATCTCCTGCGGCTGGGATCCCGGCATGTTCTCCTTAAACCGGCTGTATGCGAACGCGATCCTGCCGGACGGAAAGGACTACACGTTCTGGGGACGCGGCGTGAGCCAGGGACACTCCGACGCGATCCGCCGCATTCCGGGCGTTCTGGATGCAAGACAGTATACGGTGCCGATCGAAGCTGCGCTTAAAGCGGTGCGTTCCGGAGAACAGCCCGCGCTTACCGCAAGGCAGAAGCACCTGCGCGAATGCTACGTCGTCGCCGCGCCGGACGCGGATAAAGAAGCGATCGAACGCGCGATCAAGACGATGCCGAACTATTTTGCCGATTACGACACGACGGTCACGTTCATTTCCGAAGAGGAAATGAAAAAGAACCACAGCGCGCTGCCGCACGGCGGGTTCGTGATCCGCACCGGAACGTCGGGACTGCATAACGAGCATACGCACCGGATCGAGTATTCCTTAACGCTCGATTCCAATCCGGAGTTCACCGCAGGCGTTCTCACGGCGTTTGCGCGGGCGATCGGAAGGATGGCCGGCCGCGGCGAGACCGGCTGCCGCACCGTTTTCGATGTCGCGCCGGCGGACCTTTCGCCGCTTTCGCGCGAGGAGCAGCGCCGCACAATGCTGTAACCGGCAGGCGTCTTATCGGCTTTCGCGGAAGCGCGCCGAAACCGCGCAAACGGAATGCCGTATCGACGCGCAGAGATCACTCTTACGGATTCATTCTGTATTCGTTCGGCGTCATACCGGCGTATTTTTTGAAAACGCGGATGAAATGTCCGTGGGAGGAGAATCCGAGATAGGTGCCGATCGCGGAAGCGGATTTATCGGAATAACGGAGGAGGCGTTTGGCTTCCTCCGTTTTTTCGCGCAGAATGAAATCGGTCAGCGTCTCGCCGGTCTCCTGCCTGAATTTTGCGGACAGGTACGGACGGCTCAGATAGAATTCTTCCGCCATTTTTGCCGTGCTGATCGGTTCACTGAGATGGTGCCGCACATAGTTTGCAACGTCGGTCGCGAGCTTGGTGGGATGGTGTCCGAGATGCAGCTTTTCCACCTGCTCGGTGAATTCGAGGATCATGTTGTATTGCAGATTCATGATCTTGCTGTGCTCGGAAAGGAACTCGACGCGCTGAATGTAGCCGTCGGAAAGGGTGAAGGCGTCTTCCTCCCGCATGCCGCCGCGGATCGCGGCGCGGGATGCAAGCGTAACGGCGACAATGAACGTGTTTTTGAGCTGACGGAGCTGTGTGGGCGCGATCGTGCCCCCGCGCACGGCGGGTGCCTGTGCAAGCCAGCGTCGGAGCGCCGCCGAATCGCCTTTGCGTACGATCTCCATCAGCGCTTCTTCGATCGCGAGCGCGTTGTGCGTGCTCTGCGGGCGCGGCGCATCCTCGTATATGCGCGTGGTGCGGCGCTTCTCGACGCCGGTCTTGATCATCTGCTGCTCTTCGCTGAAGATCGCGACGTCCGAAAGCGCGAGCGTCTCCCCGTCGTTCAGAAAATGGTTCATCGTGCACAGCATCGACAGCAGCGTCTCGACCGGCAGACGCGTGATGCCGTTCATACCGGCGATGAACGCGGGGACGTCCTCTTTCGGGACGTCGAGCTTGAATGCCAGCTCGCGGAGGTCCTGTTCGCTTGCCATGATCTGCGACGTCGGACCGATCACGATCGCTGTGTTTCCGGCGTTGACGATCCCGTAATAATGAAACAGCGGCGTGACGAAGTATCCCACATGCGCGGTGATCGAAAGGATCTCCTTCCGGTACAGCTCGAACGGATCCTTCGGCAGCTTTACGGGGAACCATGCATCCGTCTGATCCCCGTTTTGCATAAGCCGTACCGGAATGCCGGACAGCGTTCCCATGGATTTCACGATGTATTCGAGATCAAACATTTCAAATGCCTCCGATCCATTACAATTATACCGAACATATTACAAAAATGCAATACAAAACGAGGACGGGATTGTATAATAAGGGTATCAAAGCGGGAGGGGCTTATTATGGATACGGAACAGCTTCTGAAACAAATGACGGTCGAGGAGAAGGCGGCGCTGGTTTCCGGCACGAACTTCATGTATACGAATCCGATCCCGCGGCTCTCGATTCCTTCGCTGCGCATGTCGGACGGTCCGCACGGACTGCGCGTGCAGAAAGACGGCGGCGACAACGGCGTAGCCGAAAGCGATCCGGCGACCTCGTTCCCGACAGCCGCGACGACGGCGTCAAGCTGGAATCCCGAGAACACGCGGAAGATGGGCGAGGCGATCGCCGGGGAGTGCCGGTATTACGGCGTGCACACGCTTCTGGGACCGGGCGTCAACATCAAGCGCAATCCGCTTTGCGGCAGAAACTTCGAGTACTTCTCGGAAGATCCTTATCTGGCAGGCGTGATGGGCGCCGCGGAAGTTGAAGGCATGCAATCGAGGGGCGTCGGCGTATCGGTCAAGCACTTCGCGCTGAACAACTCCGAGAACTTCCGTTTTATGGGCAATTCGATCGCAAGCGAAAAAACGATGCGCGAGCTGTATCTGAAGCAGTTTGAATATATCGTGAAACATGCGCGCCCGGCGACGATCATGTGCGCGTACAATCAGATCAACGGCGTCTTTTGCTCCGAAAACAAATGGCTTCTCACCGACGTGCTCCGCAACGAATGGGGGTTCGACGGCGTGGTGATGACCGACTGGGGCGCCATGCACGACCGCGTCGCGTCGCTGAAAGCCGGACTCGATCTCGAAATGCCGGGCGACACCGCGATCTGCCGCCGCTGGATCCTGGACGGCATCGCGGACGGTTCGCTGCCGGCGGAAGATCTTGACAACGCCTGCCGGAACATCCTGAACTGGATCGATCGGTATGCAAAACCCGCCGATCCGAAACCGGTCGACTGGAACGCGCATCACGCGCTTGCGGCTGAGATCGCCGCGGATTCCGCGGTGCTGCTGAAAAACGACGGTGTGCTGCCGCTTTCCGGTACGGAGAAGCTGCATATTGCGGGCGAGCTCTTTGAAAACATGCGCTATCAGGGCGCGGGCAGCTCGATGATCCACCCGACGATGGTCACGACGCCGAAGGACGCGTTCGACGCGCACGGTGTGAAATCCGTCGCGCTCGAAGAGAGCGACACGGTCCTGATCTTTGCGGGGCTGACGGACGAATACGAATCCGAGGGCTGCGACCGCGACGATATGCGGCTGCCGGAAGCGCATCTGAAGCTGATCGACACGCTCGCCGCAAGCGGCAGAAAGACGGTCGTCATCCTGTTCGGCGGCTCGCCGGTCGAACTGCCGTTCTGCGGGAAAGTCGACGCGATCCTGAATATGTATCTGCCGGGGCAGAACGGCGGCACGGCAGTGTACGACCTGCTGTTCGGGAATATAAACCCGTCCGGCAAGCTCGCGGAAACATGGCCGCTGCGCTATGAGGACGTGCCGGGACACGAGACCTTCGGCAAGGGACGCAACGAGATCTATGCCGAGGGCACGGAGGTCGGATACCGTTATTACAACAAACACAACATCCCGGTGCGGTTCCCGTTCGGCTTCGGGCTTTCCTACACGACGTTTTCCCGTTCCGGGTGGACAAAGGACGGAAACGTATACAGACAGACCGTGACCAACACCGGCGACCGCTTCGGCGGGGAAGTGGCGCAGCTGTTCATCAACGGCGAGCTTAAGGGCTTTGAAAAGGTCTATCTGAATCCCGGCGAAAGCAGGACGGTCACGATCACGGTCGGGGACGAACCGAAATCGGAGTACTCCGATGAATACACCGTGCCGGAACCGCAGCCGGGCTTCCCGGTCACGATCGAGTCGCGTTTCACCGATCTCAACCAGAGCTTCATGGGCCGCATTCTTTACAACGCCGTGTTGTCGGTGGTGAAGAAGCAGATGAAGCAGGCGAAAAAACTTCCGGAAGGACCGGAGCGCGACAACGCGATCAAGGGCGCGTACTTTATGAAGCGCATCATGGACAGCAATTCGCCGCGGTCGCTTTCGATGTGCGCGGGAAATCAGATGCCGTACAATTTTGCGCAGGGCTTTGCGGAGCTGACCAACGGACACCTCATCAAAGGCATCCGCTGTTTTATGAAAAAGGTTGACGTACCGAAACTGCCGAAGGAGGAGCAAAACGCATGAAACTGAAACTGCCGAGAAGTCTGATCACATCGGAACAGGTCACCGCAAAGGAAAAATGGCTGGGCTACCTGCTGGGACCCGCCGGCGCGCTGCTTTTGAATGCGGTGCTCGCAACCTATCTGCTGGTTTACTACACCGACGTCCTGAACCTGACGCCGCTCTGGGGCGGCGTGTTCCTGATGGTTTTTCCGATCGTATCGAAAATCATCGACGCGATCACAAACATCTTCATGGGACAGATCATCGACCGTACCAGAACGAAGGAGGGCAAGGCGCGTCCGTGGCTGTTCCTGTCCGCATTCCTTGTTCCGGTCACCGGCATCCTGCTCTTTACCGTGCCCGAATCGAATGACACCGTCAAGGCCATCTGGGTTATGATCTCCTATAACCTGTTCTATTCGTTCGCGTACACGATCTTCAATATGAGCCACGGATTGATGGTTCCGCTGTCCACCCGCAACAGCGGTTCCAGAAGTACGCTGAGCATCTTTATTCAGATCACTACGATCATGATGAGCGGCATCCTCGTTGCGCTGATCTTCCCGATGCTGATCATGCCGGCGATCGGCGTCGACAAATCCAAGTGGATCACGCTCATGTCGATCATCTCGATCCTTGCGCTGCCGCTGACGCTCATGGAGTATTTTTTCACCAAGGAGCGCGTCACCGAAGAAGCGACGGAAGCGAAAGAGGAGACCAAGCTGCCGTTCCTCAAGCAGATGAAAATTCTGTTTACCGACAAGTACATGATCCTGATGTATGCGTACTTCTTCATCTACACGGTGGGCATGACGCTCAAGAATCTCGGTCTGGTGTACTACTGCAACTACGTTCTGGGCACATACAACGACGGCTTGACGCAAATGCTTGTTTCCGTCATCGGCGGCATTCCGATGGGCATCGGCATCTTTGCGATCTGGCCGCTCGCCAAGCTGCTCGGCAAGCGAAACGTCACGATGTACGGTTTCATTCTGTATGCGGTCGGCTCTCTGATCTGCTGGATCTTCAAGACGAACCTCATCATGGTACTGATCGGTCAGTTCATCAAAAACATCGGCGGGCTTCCGTGCGCATACGTCTTTATGGCGCTGTTTGCGGATTGTCTCGACCATCTCGAATGGAAGCACGATCTTCGTATTGACGGCGCGGCGATGTCGATCTACAACATCATTGCGGTCGCTATGGTCGGCATCATGACCGGCGTGTTCAGCTGGATGCTGGCAAAGGCGGGATACCTTGCGCCGTTTACGGCGAACAGCACCGCGGAAGCCGCTTCCGCGCTTGCGGCGAACGGCTGGACGTCGCAGATCGCATTGGAAAGCATCAAACCCGCGGCGGACGGCGTTCTGACCGTTGCGCTGCAGCAGCCGAGCGCGGTCAACTGGGTGATCTCGTTTGCGTTCGTCGGTCTGGAAGTGTTCACTGGTATCGCGCTCGTCGTGATCCTGTTCTTCCTGAACGTCGAAAAGGATCTGCCCAGGAAGCAGGAAGAGATCAAGGCGCGTCATGAAGCGAAGGGTACGGAACCTGCCGCGGAGCCCGAAGAGGTGTGACACATGAAAGCGATCCGTCTGAAAACCGAACACCTTTTCGATCCCCTCGGGATCGATATCCAAAACCCGCGTCTGATGTGGAACTGCGAAGGCGGCGTAAAGCAGACCGCCTATGAGATCGTCTGCGATCAGTGGCAGAGCGGCAGAGTGGAAAGCAGCGCGATGCACGCCGAATATCCGCTCACGCTCGGTTCCCGTGAGCGCGTGAACTGGAAGATTCGCCTCTATGACGAGAGCGGCGAGCCCGGCGAATGGAGCGAAGCATTCTTTGAAACGGGGCTTTTGAACCCGTCCGACTTTTCGGCAAAATGGATCACCGGCGACTACGTCCCGAACAAAAAGGAGCGTTATCCGGTCGACTGCTTCAAAAAGATCGTTTCGATCGAAAAACCGGTCGCATCTGCGCGGCTGTATGCTGCGGCATGCGGACTCTATGAAGCGAAGCTCGACGGCAAAAAGATCGGCGATTTCTGCCTTGCGCCGGGGTATACGGACTATCGGAAGCGCGTGCAGTACCAGATGTACGATGTAACGGCGATGCTGCACAACGGCGAAAACGAGCTGACCTGTCAGCTTGCCGACGGCTGGTACCGCGGCAGCTGCGGCGCGTGGGGACGGAAGAATCAGTACGGTACGGAAACGAAGCTGCTTCTTCAGCTTGAGATCGTCTATGCGGACGGCACGAAGGAAACGATCGGGACCGACCGTTCGTGGCGCTGGTCGAACGACGGACCGATCCGCTTTGCGGACAACAAGGACGGGGAGATCGTCGAAGCGTTCCGCACGCCGATGGTTACCGGCCACGCGAAGGAAACAACGCATAACGTCGTGCCGACCGCGTCGAACAACGTGCCGGTCACCGAACATGAGCGCTTTCACCCGGTCATCACAACCGCGCCGAACGGAAAGAAACTTCTGGACTTCGGACAGAATATCGCGGGCTATGTCGCGTTTTCCGTGCAGGCGAAGCTCGGACAGCGCATGATCTGGCGGTTCGGCGAGATGCTCGATGAAAACGGCAACCTCACGCAGAAGAACATTCAGCTTTCCAGCAAACAATACACGACGCCGCTGCAGAAGATCGAATACATCTGCGGCGAAGGAAAAAACGAGTACAAGACGACCTTTGCGGTGTTCGGATTTCAATACGCCGAGGTGGAAACGGACGTCGAGCTCGATCCCGAGAACATCGAATCGATCGCGATCTATTCCGATCTGGAACGCACCGGCGATTTTTCCTCCTCGAACCCGCTGCTGAACCGGCTCTTTGAAGCGACGGTGTGGTCGGCGAAGGGCAATCATCTCGACATTCCGACCGATTGCCCGACGCGCGAGCGTCACGGCTGGACCGGCGACGCGCAGCTCTTTTTCAAAACGGCGTCGTATCTCTTCGACTTCGCGCCGTTTGCAAGAAAGTACCTGCACGATGTGTTCGACTGGCAGAAGAAGAACGGGCGGCTGCCGCACATCGCACCGGACGGCGGCGCCGACTTCTACATGTGGACGATGAACGGCTCGGTCGGCTGGTCCGACGTGGGCGTGCTGATCCCGTGGCGTTACAGCGAGATCAACCGGGACGACTCGATCCTGACGCGCTTCTACGACGGCATGGCGCGTTACGCCCGCTTTATGGAAAAGCGCTGCGGAAAGAATATGCCGCTGTTTTCCAAGCGGTACGATCTCCCCAAAGAGACAAAGAAGTACTTTGTCAACAGGGGACAGAGCTACGGCGAATGGGCGGAGCCGGCTGACGTCGACGGCGGCTTTCACTGGCAGGATTTCGTCGCGCCGCATCCGGAGGTCAGCACCGCCTATACCTGTCATGTGCTCGGGCTGATGGCAAAGATCGCAAAGCGCCTCGGGCACGACGCGGACGCGGAGGAGTTCCAAAACTACAGCGACGGCTGCAAGACGGCATATCGCGCGTTCGTCAAAACCGAGGCGTTCAAGCTCGACACCGACCGGCAGGCGCAGCTCGTTCGTCCGCTGTACTTCGACCTTCTGGACGAAGAGCAGACCGAATACGCAAAGAAGCGGCTGATCGAAGCGCTGGAGAACTATCGCTGGCGGCTCGGAACCGGCTTCCTTTCGACGCCGCTGATCCTGTATGTGCTCGCGTCCTACGACATCGAAGCGGCATATAAGCTGCTCGAGAATGAAGAGATCCCGGGTTGGCTCAGCATGCCGAAGGGCGGCGCGACAACGATCTGGGAGGCGTGGGAAGGACCGGCGGGCGCAAAGGGCGGCATCGGTTCGCTGAATCACTACTCAAAGGGCGCGGTGGTCGAATGGCTGTTCACCACGATGTGCGGCATTCAGGTCGACAGCGAAAATCACTTCACCGTTGCGCCGCAGCCCGGCGGACACTTTACGCGCGCCGAAGCGTCGTATACGAGCGTTTTCGGCAAGGTGTCGAGCAAATGGGAGAAGAAGGACGGGAAAACGATTTATACCGTTGAGATTCCCGCAAACTGCGAGGCGGAGATCAGACTGCCCTCCGGCAGGACCGAGACCGTCGGCGCGGGACAGCATTGTTACACGGAGGAAGCATGAAGCGTTATCTTGCCATCGACATCGGCGCGTCGAGCGGACGGCATATCGTCGGATGGATCGAAAACGGCGCGTGGCGGACCGACGAAGTCTACCGCTTCCCGAACGGCGTCACGGAATGCGGCGGACACCTCACTTGGGATATTGACGCGCTGCTCGGACACGTCAAAGCGGGTATTGCGCTTGCCAAGGCGCGGTATGCGATCGAAAGTCTTTCGATCGACACCTGGGGCGTGGACTATGTGCTGCTGAACGGCGACGAGACGATCTATCCCGTGTATGCCTATCGCGATCGCCGTACCGAAGCGGTGATCGAAAAAGTGCATGAAAAGGCGCCGTTTTCGACGCTGTACCGCCGCACCGGCATCCAGTTTCAGCCGTTCAACACGGTGTATCAGCTCTTTGCGGACAAGGAAGCGGGGCGGCTTGAAACGTCGACGGATTTTCTGATGATCCCGGAATACCTCATGTACCGGCTCTGCGGCGTGAAAAGCCGCGAATACACCAACGCCACCACCGGCGGCATGGTGAACGCAGAGACGGGGGAATACGATCCCAAGATCATAGAAGCGCTGGGGCTGCCGAAACGGCTGTTCCATCCCTTGCAGCAGCCGGGGACGGCGATCGGAACCTGTGAGGGTATCAAGGTCGTTCTTTGCGCCACGCACGATACCGGCAGCGCGGTCGAGGGCATCCCGATGGAGGGGAACAAGCCGTACATTTCCTCCGGCACATGGTCCCTGCTCGGCGTCAAAACGAAAAAGCCGCTGACTGACGCGGCAAGCGAAGCAGCCAACTGGTCCAACGAGGGCGGCGCGGGCTACAACCGCTATCAGAAAAACATTATGGGCATGTGGCTACCTAACCGCCTGCGTGCGGAGCTGTGCCCCGAAAAACCGTGGAGCGAGATCACGGCGGAGGCGGAGGCAAGCGCATTCGACGAAACGGTCGACGCCAATGCCAATGTATTCCTCGCGCCGGAATCCATGCAGGCGGCATTTGATTCCGCGCTTGAACAGAAGCCGCGGACCGCGGGCGACTATTTCCGCTGCGCATACCGGTCTCTGGCGCTCTCCTACAAGCAGGCGATCGAGGAACTGGAACGCAATACCGGAAGGACTTACGACAAACTCTACATCGTCGGCGGCGGCGCAAAGAACGGCTTTTTGAACCGCCTGACCGAAGAAGCAACCGGCAAAACGGTGATCGCCCTGCCGATCGAGGCAACGGCGCTCGGAAATCTGAAGATGCAACAGGAGGCAGACAAATGAGTTATTCGGAAGCAAAGAACGCATATGCCGCATACGGCGTGGATGCAGAAACAGCGATTGAGACCTTAAAGACCGTGCCGGTTTCCCTGCATTGCTGGCAGGGCGACGATGTGCGCGGGTTTGACACCGACCCAAATAAACCCCTGACCGGCGGCATTCAGACGACCGGCAACTACCCGGGCAGAGCACGCACGCCCGACGAGCTGATGCAGGACCTCGATAAGGTGCTGTCGCTGATTCCCGGCAAGCCCAAGATGAACCTGCACGCAAGCTACGCGATCTTCGAGGACGGCGCATGGACGGACCGCGACAAGCTGGAGCCGAAGCATTTCGAGAAGTGGGTACAGTTCTGTAAGGAAAGAGGTCTCGGCTGCGATTTCAACCCGACCTTCTTCTCCCATCCGAACTGCGATCCGCTGACGCTTTCCAGCCCGAACGCGGACACGCGCCGCTTCTGGATCGAGCACGGCAGGGCGTGCATCCGTATTTCAAGCTATCTTGCGGAAGAATTGGGCGAGCCGTGCGTCATGAACATCTGGACCGGCGACGGCTTTAAGGACATCCCCGCCGACCGCATGGGACCGCGCGTGCGCTACCGCGAGAGTATTGACGAAATTCTTTCCGAGCCGTATGATTTCAATAAAGTCAAGCCGTGCATCGAATCGAAGGTCTTCGGCATCGGCGTCGAGGCGTACACCGTGGGCAGCGGCGAGTTCGCGCTTTCCTACGCCGCAATGAACCGCGACAGGTGCATTCCGCTGATGGACAACGGACACTATCATCCGACCGAGGTCGTTTCCGATAAGATTCCCGCGCTTTTGGCGTTCTTCCCGGAGATCGCATTGCACGTCACACGTCCGATCCGCTGGGACAGCGATCATGTGGTACTGTTCGACGATGAAACGCGTGAGATCGCCAAGGAGATCGTGCGCTGCGGACTCGATCGCGTGCATATCGCGCTCGACTATTTCGACGCGTCGATCAACCGCATCTCGGCGTGGGTGACCGGCTTCCGCAATGTGCAGAAAGCCCTGCTGTTTGCGCTGCTGCAGCCGAATGAAGAATTGAAAACGCTGCAGGATACCGGCAATTTCAGTAAGCTCATGGCAATGCAGGAGGAACTGAAAACGCTGCCGTTCGGCGAGATTTGGAATGAGTACTGCCGCCGCTGCGATCGTCCGGTCGACGGCGCATGGTATCATGAGATCGAACAATACGAAAAACCGTTTTGGAGGCAAGGAAATGAAAGACATTCTGAACGCACCGTTTCTCACGGAAATGATCCGCACGACGACGAACATGTACGCGCACGGCTGGGACGAGCGCAACGGCGGCAATATCAGTTTGCTGCTCGATGAGGCGGAGGCGGGGGACTACCTCGATCTCAACCATGTCATCCGCACGATCCCGACCGGCTTTGAAGCGCCGGAACTGAACGGAAAAATCTTTCTTGTCACCGGTACGGGCAAGTATTTCAAAAATGTGCAGTATGATCCGGCGAACAATCTCGGCATCGTCCGCCTGATCGAAAACGGCACGCAGGCCGAGCTATTATGGGGCTTTACCGACGGCGGCAGATTCACGAGCGAATTCCCGGCGCATATGATGAGCCACGTCGCGCGCATGCGCGTCAATCCGGAAAACCGCGTCGTCATGCACTGCCATCCCGCAAATCTTTTAGCCATGACCTATGTGCACGATCTCGACGAACGCGCCTTTACCCGCACGCTCTGGCAGATGTGCACCGAATGTATCGTGGTCTTCCCGGACGGCGTGAACGTGCTGCCCTGGATGCTCTGCGGCACCAACGAGATCGGCGTCGCCACCGCGAAGAAGATGGAGACCGCGCGGCTTGTCGTCTGGGCACAGCACGGCATCTACGGCGCGGGACGCGATCTTGACGAGACCTTCGGGCTGATCGAAACCGCCGAGAAGGCGGCGGAGATCTGGATGAAGATCGCGCATCTGCCGCGCATCAATACGATCACCGACGAGCAGATGCATCTTTTGGAAGCCCGCTTCGGCGTAAAAGCCCGGGACGGGTATCTGTCCTGACGGAACGGAAAACACATCGGAGGACGAAAAAATGAAGGTATTTATGATCGGCGGAACCGGTCTTTTGGGTTCGGAAGCGGCAAAGGAACTGATCGCGAGAGGACACGAGGTATCGTCTCTGGCGCTGCCGCCGCTGCCGCAGGGCGCGGTGCTGCCGCCGGAAATGAAGCTCGAATTCGGCAACTATCTCGAGATGAGCGACGAGGAGCTCAAACGGCACCTCGCGGGCTGCGAGGGCTTTGTATTCGCGGCGGGCGTGGACGAGCGCGTGGAAGGTCCCGCGCCGATCTACGATCTTTATAAAAAATACAACATCGATCCGGTCAGGCGGCTTTTGTCGCTCTGCCGCGAGTGCGGCGTGAAGCACGTTGCGATCTGCGGTTCGTACTTCTCCTATGCCGCAAAGAAGCGGCCGGAGAAGGAACTTACAAAATGGCATCCGTATATCAGAAGCCGCATCGATCAGGAGGAAGCCGCGATGGCGTTCGCCTCCGACATGGACGTCGCGGTGCTGGAGCTGCCGTACATCTTCGGCACGCAGCCGGGCAGGAAGCCGGTGTGGGTGTTCCTCGTCGAAAACGTCATGAGCATGAAGAAAGTCACGATGTACCCGAAGGGCGGCTCGACGATGGTGACCGTGCATCAGGTCGGACAGGCGATCGCTGGCGCGATCGAGAAGAACCGCGGCGGCAACTGCTACCCGATCGGCTGGTACAACCTGACGTGGGTGGAGCTTTTGAGGATCGTCCACAAATATCTCGGCTGTCCGGATAAGAAGATCGTCACGATCCCGAACTGGATGTACGCGATCGGCGGCAGAAAGATCATGAAGGAGCAGAAAAAGAACAATATTCAGGGCGGTCTCCATATGGTGAAGTTCACCGATATCATGTGCTCAAACCTGTTCATCGACAAATCCGAGGGCTGCGAATTCCTCGGCGTCACCGACGACGACATCGACGCGGCGATCGGCGATTCGATCCTGCTCTGCAAGGACGTCATCGAAAAGAAAACCGTCGTGCTGGGCATGAAGGGAGAATAAGATGCAGACCGTTTTTATGACCGGCGCGGGCGGCGGCATGGGCTTTGAGAGCTTCAAGGCGATGCTGTCCGATTTAGGCAATCTCTACAACCTCGTGATCCTTGTGCGCGACAGCGAGAAGAATCGCAATCTGTTCGCGCCGTATGCAGGGCAGAAAGGACTTTCAATCGTCTGGGGCGATCTTTTGAACAGGGACGACGTGCGTAAATGCATCGAGCAGTCGGATATCATACTGCATATTGCGGCGTTCGTGTCCCCGCAGGCGGACTATTTCCCCAAGAAGGCAATGCAGAACAACTTCGGCTCGACGCGTAACCTGATCGAAGCGATTAAGGACGCGGGCAAGACCGAGACCTGCAAATTTGTCTACATCGGTACCGTTGCGGAGACCGGCGACCGCATGCCGCCGATCCACTGGGGCAGGGTCGGCGATCCGATCAAGCCGAGCATGTTCGACTATTATGCCGTGTCCAAGGTCGCCGCGGAACGCTATGTGATCGAAAGCGGTCTCAAATACTGGGTGAGCTTGCGTCAGACCGGCATCATCGGCCCCGCGATGGCGAAGATCCGCGACGCGATCCAGTTCCACAACTGCCTCGACAACGTATTGGAATACGCCTCCGACCGCGACAGCGGCAGACTGATGCGAAACCTCTGCGCGTTCGAAGCGGACGGCACGCTCGACGGCTCGTTCTGGGGACATATCTACAACATCGGCGGCGGCGCATCGTGCCGCATCGATACGCTGACGATGTATAAGATCATGTACGACGAGATCGGCATCAAGAACATCGATTATGTGATCGATCCCAAGGTCAACGCCACGCGCAATTTCCACGGGCAGTATTATCTTGATTCGGACAAGCTCGAAGAGTATCTGCACTTCCGTTCCGACAGTATGCAGTATTTCTACGACGCGTACTTAAAGGAGCTCGGCGCGGCAAAGCCGTTCGGCAGGATCATCTGCAAGTTCCCCGGCGGGCAACGCTTGATGGGAAGCATCATCAAGAGCACGTTCAAAAAGCTCCTGAACGGCGAACACGGCACCAAGCATTGGATCGACGCGAACATGGAGGACCATATCGAGGCGTACTGGGGAAGCCGAAAGGCATGGGAAGCGCTTCCTGAGAAGACCTCCGAGATGGATCATTTCACCGATTGGGACACGGTCGTGCATATCGATCACGGCTATGACGAATCGAAGCCGGAAAGCGAGCTCACTTTCGAGGATATGCAGGGTGCGGCTGCCTTCCGCGGCGGCAGGATGCTTTCCGAATCCATGCAAAAGGGCGACTGGAAGACCAAGCTGCGCTTTTGCTGTGCGTTCGGTCACGAATTCGAGGCAAGCCCTCGTCTCGTGCTGGAGGGCGGTCACTGGTGCCCGGAATGCGAACGCAAAAGCTGGAATTACGGGCAGCGCGCCAAGGTGGATCCGTTCTTCGCGCAGGTGTGGAACCCTCTGCACGAGGCAGACGAACTGCGGGAATATCCGAAGGAAGTGAGCGAGGAGTAAGGCGCCCCGCAGGGCTTCCGGACGGTG
>JAFRUN010000030.1 GCA_017438865.1 Clostridia bacterium | reverse complement strand
CGTCATTCCGGTCGTATGTGAAAGAAGCCACCTTATTCGTATGGTTGCCTTCAATGGTTCTGATCTGCGTGTCGCTTACGCTGACCACGATACCCGTATGGTTCGGAACGCTGCCGTTCTTCTCGCCAAAGAAGATGATATCGCCCGCCTTCGGTTCGTACCCGTCCGCGCTGCGGTACAGCCCTGCGCCCTGCAGCTTCTCCGCAAACAGCATGCAGCCGAAGCTCGTCGGGATCTCGACCTTCGCATAGTATGCGCAGAACGCAACAAAGCCCGCGCACCAGTCCGCATAGACCGTGGCTTTGCCTGCCCATGCGCCGTAACGGGTATATCCCTTCTTTTGACCGTCTTCGGTCACGATGTAGTTTTTCTCGCTTTCCTGATAGCCGAGCTGCGTCTTTGCAACCTCAATGAGGTCGTGCGCCCACTCGCCCGTCAGCACCGCGGAAGAAACGCTCTTCTTCCAGTCGCGTTCGTCTTCGACGTCCGCGTTCGGATCGGAATAGCATGCGAGCGTATGCGTGTGCTCTTCCTTGCCGCAGATCAGCGCGCCGTTCTCGTCATAGCACGCCGCGCTGTGCGTATGCGCATGCGCGCCGCAGAACGTCCCTTCGTCCGACGGATCGGCTTCCTCAGCCGGCTCTTCCGGTTCGGGCTCCTCGGGATCTTCCGCGGGATCCTCGCCTTCTGTGGGATCTTCGCCGTTCTCGGGATCGTCACCCTCTGCGGGATCGTCGCCATTCACGGGATCTTCGCCTTCGGGCTCCTCAGAGGGCTCTTCCCCGGCGGGCTCTTCAGAGGGCTCTTCCCCGGCAGGCTCTTCAGAGGGCTCTTCCCCGGCAGGCTCTTCAGAGGGTTCCTCCCCGGCAGGTTCCTCAGAGGGTTCTTCTGCGGGCTCCTTCTCCGCGGGTTCCTCTGCGGGTTCCGGTTCGGATTCCGGCTCCTGCGTGACAACCACCGTTTCTTCGCCGTTGTCCGTCGCCGCCGCATCGTCGTCCGCAAACACGGACATCGGGCACAGCGTCACGATCATCACGAGTGCAAGCAATAAGCTGATCAGTCGTTTCTTCATCTTCTCGGTCCTTTCTCTGGAGTGTCGCTTCGATTGACTTCTGCAGGCGGAAGTATGTTCAAACCGTAAAAAGGTTACAGTATTCCGCTTATAGTCATACCTTTGTTATTGTACACGAATTGTAACAGTTTGTCCATACTTTGTTCATTATTTTTTCATAATATATGATATATGTGCCGATCGATTTAAAACGTTTGCATTTGACAAAAACCGCGGCGCAAAAAGGCCCGGAAATCCAACATTTCCGGGCAAATTTGTTCAGTTATTATCGTTCGTTACGCTTCCTCCGCCAATGTGCGGAAACGGGTGTATTCGCCCTGGAAGACGAGCTTGCAGGTTTCGATCGGACCGTGACGGTTTTTTGCCACGATCGCTTCGCTTTCGTTGCCCGCGGTTTCGTCGTAGACGGCGGCGCGGTACAGCAGAATGACCATATCCGCGTCCTGTTCGATGGAGCCGGACTCTCGAAGGTCGGAGATCATCGGACGGTGATCCTGACGCATTTCGGGACCGCGGTTCAGCTGGCTGAGCAGGATGATCGGCAGGTCAAGTTCGCGCGCAAGGAGCTTCATGGCGCGCGTCATATCGGAGATCTCCTGCTGGCGGTTGTCGTTCTTACGGTTGCCGGTCCCGGTGCCCTGCATCAGCTGCATATAGTCGATGATGACAAGGTCCAGCCCCCGCTGCGCCTTCAGCCGGCGGCACTTTGAACGGATGCTTGCAACGGTCGCGCCTGCGGAGTCGTCGATGAACAGCTTGCTTGCCTGCAGCGGCGCAGCCGCCTCGATCAGACGCTGCATCTCCTTGTCATCGACGGAGCCGTCCTTGATCTTCTGCGAATCGACCGACGCCTCGGTGCACATGATGCGCATCATCAGCTGTTCCTTGCTCATTTCGAGCGAGAACACGGCGACGGAGCGGTTGTCGTGCAGCGCGGCGTACTGCGCGATATTCATGGCGAACGCGGATTTGCCCATGGCGGGACGCGCCGCGAGAATGATCAGGTCGCTCTTCTGCAGACCGTTCGTCAGACGGTCGAGCTTCGAGAAGCCGGTCGCGATGCCGGTGAGCTTGCCCTTGCGGTTTACGATCTCGCCGATCTGGTTGATCGTATTCGGTACGATCTCTTCCGCGGACGTCAGCGTATCCTCCGTCTTGCGCATGGAGATATCGTAGATCTTGCGCTCGGCGTCGTTTAAAGAGTCCTCAACGTCGCGGCGGCTGTTCATGCCGTCGCGGATCATGTCGTTGCCGACGCGGATCAGCGCGCGCTGGATGCTGTGCTCCTCGACGATCTTGCCGTAGTGCTGCACGTTCGCAGTCGTGGGAACGAAGTTCATCAGATCGGTGAGATATACGATCCCGCCCGCGCTTTCGAGCTTGCCCGCGCGTTCCAGAGCATTTGAAAGCGTCACGGCGTCGACGGAGTTGCCCGTCTGCCGGATCGTGCGCATCGCTTCAAAGATGCTCGCGTGGGCATCCTGATAGAAATCGTCCGGTTTCAGCTGCTCCAGCATGGAGTCGAGCGCGCCGACGTCCAGAAGCATCGCGCCGAGCACCGAGCGTTCCGCCTCTATGCTGTGCGGCAGGGTTTCAATCGTTGTTTGTTCCATTATTCCTCTACGATCACTTTCACATTTACGGATACGCCCTCAAACAGCGAGAGCTTTGCGGTATATTCGCCGAGCGCGCGGATCGTGTCGACCGAGATCTTCTTGCGGTCGACGTCCACGCCCTTTTGCTCCTTCAGCGCCGCGGCGATCTCCTTGCCGGAAACGGTGCCGAACAGCTTGCCGTTTTCGCCGACACGCGCCTTGACGCGGATCGTGTGTCCGTCCAGCGCCTGCGCGACCTCGCGGGCCTTCACGCCGGCGGTAAACTTTCTGTGCTGCGCGGCGCTCTTCTGAATGCTCGCCGCATTGATCGCCTGCGCGTCCGCGGGCTCCGCCATCTTACGGGGAAGCAGAAAATTCCGCGCGTATCCGTCGCTGACGTTGATCACTTCGCCTTTTTTGCCGCTGCCCTTTACATCCTGCAAAAGCAATACTTTCATCGTCCGATCCGTCCTTTCCTATTTCTCGGGATTCTCCTGTTCATACCAGTCGATCGCTTCCTCCAGCTTTGCGATCGCCTCCTCCGTCGTTGCGCCGTACAGCTGCGCGCCCGCCATCGTCAGGTGTCCGCCGCCGCCCAGCCGCTCCAGAATGACCTGTACGTTGATCTGTCCGTAGCTTCTGCCGGAGATCGCGACCATCTCGTCCGTCTCGGCGAGTACGAATGCCGCGTAGATCCCGCGGATACCCAGAAGCTCGTCCGCCGCCTGCGCCGCCAGAAGCTGCCCGTCCGGCGTGTTCCTGTCGCACGCCGAGATCGCAATGCCGCTCCCGCGGATCGTTGCGCGCTCGACAACGTTCGCGCAGCGCACATAGCTCTGATAGTCGTTCTGGAACATCTGTTTGACCGAGCTGAGGTCCGCGCCGTTTCGTCTCAGATACCCCGCCGCGTCGAACGTGCGCGAGCCGACGTTGAACGCGAATTGCTTTGTATCCACCGTGATGCCGGCAAGCAGCGCGCTGCAGGTGAACGCCGCGGGCTTCACATTGTCCGCAAAATACTGCAGGACCTCCGTTACCATCTCGCTGGCGCTCGACGCGCGCGTTTCGAGATAGTGCAGCGTCGCGTTGTCGATCGAGTCTGCGCTGCGCCGGTGATGGTCGATCAGAACGATATGCTCCGTGCGCGAGAGAAGCTCCGGCGCAACGGTGACGGACGCGCGCTGCGTATCCACCACAACGAGGACGGAATTCTCCTGCATCATTTCCGCCGCCTGATCGGGGCGGATGATCAGCGAGCCCGCGCCGGAACGTTCCAGCGTATGCACGGCGTCCTCGATGGTGGTATTCACCGCATCGAGCACGATATAGGCGTGTGTGCCGACATGGTTTGCGCAGGTCATGACGCCGAGCGCTGCGCCGAGACAATCCATGTCGGAATTCTTATGTCCCATGATGAATACGTCGCCGCTGTTTTCAAAGAGCTGGTACAGTGCCTTTGAGAACAGTCTTGCCTTGACGCGCGACTGCCTGGGATCGTGCTGCCGCTTGCCTCCGTAGAACCGGTAATCCGTGCCGTCCTTTACGACGACCTGATCGCCGCCGCGTCCGAGCGCCAGCTCCAGCGCGCGGCGCGCGTCCTGTTCGGACTGCGCGAGCCGCGGCGCGATGCCGAAGCCGATCGACAGCGAAACCGCCGAGGACGAACCCGTATCGATGCGGTGCGCCTGTTCGAGCAGCGAGAAGCGCTCCTCCTCAAGCTGCTGTGTCTGCTTTGCTTCAAGCACCAGCAGGAAGCGTCCGTTGTCATAACGGCGGTAGAGTCCGCCGAGTCGTTTGCTCAGATCCGCGATCAGCCGCTCGACCTCCGCCAGCACCGCCGTGCTGTGGATCTGCGTGTCGCTCAGAAGCTCCTCATAGTTGTCGACAAGGATCATCGCCACATACGGGCGCTGTTCGGTATACAGCCGCTGATAATGCGCCGCCTCGGTGCGGTCGATCCAGTACTGGAACACAAGCCGCTTTTCGTTCTCACGCATGACAAGCATGTTCATGATCTGATAGCTGCTGCCGTTGTATTCGATCTGCAGGGTGCGGATCGGATGCTCGCCGTCAAACTCCGGGACCGGCTCGTGGATATCCTGTCCGTCGTACAGCGATGTGAACGCATTGTTGCGCCAGGTGATCCGTCCGGAGAGATCCACGATCGCGCTCGGGATGGAGACGTTGTTGACGAGCGAAGCGACCGCGCTGTCGTTCTCGCGGAATACGCGGTCCATCCGCTCCTGCTGTTTCCTTGCAATGCGGCTTAAGAGCAGCGCCATGATCCCGAGCCATAAAAGCGCGGCGCCGAGCACGGCGCCCGCAAGGATATAGCGCTTCGTGAAAAATGCGATCGCGCCCGCGCCGAGCACGGAAACCGCGCCGAACGCAATCAGGATTCCTCTGTACTGTTTCATTTCCGTATCCCGTCCTCTCCGGCGTTCGCGGGTTTCCGCATCGCCGACATCATTCCGATTACCGCCAAAATCATCCATGCAAACATCGGGAGCGTCACCAGCATTGCGATCGCAACCCAGAAGATCCATTTCCTGCCGGCACGGAGCGCAATGCGCCGCAGCGCACAGAGCCCGCCGAGCATGCACGGCATTCGCCACAGCACGCCCGCAACGCCTGAAAGCGCGTCGGCGGCCTGTACGCCCGTCGCGCCGAGAACCATCGTCACGAGCAGAAATCCGGCCGTCAGATACACATACCAGCGTTCGCACCGCCATTCGGCAAACGGCGGAAGCGCCGTCAGTTCCGCGCCGCCGCGCCGGTTGAAAAGATGCGAGAACAGCGTGACCGACAGCCCCGCCGTCATGGCAACGGTCATCAGCAGCGGCACGAAGATCACCTCCGGGCTCTGCCGGACCGCCTTCAGCAGTTCCTCAAACGTACTCGAGATCTGCGCTCCGCCGAGCTCGCCGAGCAACGCATTCCATTCGCCGAGGATCTCCTCGTACAGACCGATCACATGCCGGAACGAGCGGTACGCGTCGCCGGTCTTGATCATGTCGTTCAGGCACAGGAACCCGAACAGCGCGGCAAGGACGATGAACGATTCGTAGAGCACCGTGCGGAAGTTCGAGAGCCGCAGCTTCTGAAGTCCGTACAGACCGGCGCCCGGCAGCGCGATCAGGATCACCGCATACAGCGCGGTCATCGCGTCGCCGGAGAACAGCAGCCCGCAGCCGAACGCGAGCGCCGCAAGCCCCAAAAGCATCCACGGCGAGATCCGGTGCGCAAGCCGCGCCCAGAGCGCGGGCACGATCCAGAGCAGCAGAATGATCGGGATCGCTCTCAGAACGATCCGGCCAAGCTCCCCGCCTGCCGTATACGCGCCGTGATCCCCGGTTCCGCAGGCGGCAAGCGCCATGAAGAGCGTTCCGGAAACGGCGCCGAGCAGATACGGCCACAGCCGGCCGTTCGATTGGGTTTGCTTACAAGATTCCATGTTTACATTTTACGCATTTTTTGTCCAGCCGTCAAGGGCGCGGAACGAAAAAAAGGGATCCCCCGTCTCCGGAGGGATCCCCTGCCTTTTGCCGTTATTTTGCTTTGGTCCCGATCTCGTCGAGGATCTTTGCGACGAATTCGTCGACCGGCATTGCGCCGAGATCGCCGTCTTTGCGGGAACGCACGGCAACGGTGCCGCTTTCCGCTTCCTTGTCGCCGATGACGAGCATATACGGGATCTTCATCATCTGCGCCTCGCGGATCTTGAAGCCGATCTTCTCGTTCCGGAGGTCGGTCTCCGCGCGCACGCCGAGCGCGTCGAGCTTTTCGCGGATCGCGTTTGCGGCGTCGTTCGCGCGGTCGGTGATGGTCAGGACCTTGACCTGCACCGGTGCGAGCCATGTCGGGAACGCGCCTGCAAAGTGCTCGGTGATGACGCCGATGAAGCGCTCGATCGAGCCGAACACGACGCGATGGATCATGATCGGGCGATGACGTTCGCCGTCCGCGCCGACGTATTCGAGTTCAAACCGCTCCGGAAGCTGGCTGTCGAGCTGGATCGTGCCGCACTGCCAGGTGCGTCCGAGACAGT
>JAFRUN010000029.1 GCA_017438865.1 Clostridia bacterium | reverse complement strand
GTGGGCGTCGCCACGGAAATGATATCCTCCTGCTCTGTGACCGGTTTCTCCGGCACGGCAGTCGTCTCCGCGACCGGCGCGGGCGTTTGTCCGCCGCAGGCAAGCAGCAGCAGAATGCAGAGGATGACCGGTAAAACTCGAATTGTCCGCAAAACGGATCCCTCCTTCACAAAAATCAAAGCACGTCTGCCGGCTCGGGGTACATACGCATATAACGTCTGCGCACGACCATCGAAACCGTAAAGTGCGTCAGCGCCGTCAGCGACCACGAGATCGGATAGCTCAGATACACCATCCACAGCGTCGGACACAGCGGGAAAATGAAATAGATCCACAGAAGCCGGAACACGCACGAACCGAGCAGCGAAATGACCGTGGACAGCGTGGACTTCCCGAGCCCCCTCAAAACGCCGGAGCCGACCTCCATGAACGCCAGCGTAAAGTACGGCGCGATATTGATATAGAAGCGCGTGTACGCCGCCTCAAGAGCAAGCTCGCTGCCGTTCTGGATATACAGCGCAAGCAGCGGATGCCGGAAGATCAAAAGGATCGCGGCGCAAGCGACCGCCACCAGCGCGGTGACGAAATAGCAGCAGCGCATGACCGTGCCGATCCGCCTGTACTTCTTTGCGCCGTGATGCTGGCTCGTGAACGTGACGGACGCCTGATAGACCGAGTTCGTTGCGACATATGCAAAGCCCTCGAGGTTCGTCGCCGCCGCGTTGCCGTCGATGATTGCCGAGCCGCCGGGGCAGGTTGCGTTGTTGATGCCGATGATCGTGCTCTGGATCAGCATGTTCGAAAGCGAAAACAGCATCCCCTGAATGCCGGCGGGCAGACCGTCGCGGATGATCTCCTTTATCGCCGTGCGCGCGATCCGGAGCTTTTTGAGTTCCAGCCGGCACCAGCCGGGATCGCGCATCAGAACGATCCCGAGGATGATCACGTTCGCCGCGTTCGCAATGACCGTGGCGTAGGCGACGCCGTCGACCGACATTTTCAGCGCAAGCACGAAAAAGAGGTTCATGCCGACGTTCAATAGCCCCGTGCCGGCAAGAATGAACAGCGGCGTGCGCGTGTCGCCCTTTGCGCGGAAGATCGCGATCAGGTAGTTCGACACCGCCAGAAACGGCGCGCCGCAGAAATAGATGCGCGTATAAAGCGTCGCAAGCTCCAGCACACGCCCCTCGTCGCCCAACAGTTTCAGGATCGGACGGCTGACGAACAGCCCGACAACCGCGCAGACCGTGCCGAACAGCGCCGCCATCACAAGGGATGTGTGTACGGACTGCTCCGTCGCCTCCCGGTCGCCCCGTCCGATGTTGCGCGCAACGACGACGTTCGTACCGATCGCAAAGCCCGAAAAGATATTCAGGATAAAATTGATCATCGCGCCGCAGGTGCCGATCGAGCCGATCGCCCCCTCCACGCCCGACATGCCTGCAATGATCATGTCGGCGGCGTTGTAGAGCATCTGCAGAAGGTTCGTCGCCATCAAAGGCAGCGCGAACAGAAAGACCTTTCCGAGGAGCGGTCCTTCGAGCATCTGAATGTCTTTGGATCTCAAGCGCGATGCCATACGGTCAAACGACGGACAGATACGGGGTTGCGTTCAGGTCCAGTCCGTCGCGGTGTCCTTTCATCAAAAGATAGAAACCGGCGCTGCCGATCATGGCGGCATTGTCGGTGCAGTAGGTCCGGTCGGGGCAGCAGAAGCGGATCCCCTTCTTCTTCGCCTTCTTCGCGAGCATCTCTCTGAGCGCCGTGTTTGCGGAAACGCCGCCCGCCAGCACCAGCGTATCGGACGCGGCACGGACCGCTTTGTCCGACAGGATCGAGACGACCTCATATTGGAAGCTCGCCGCGACGTCCGCGCGGTTTACGTCCTCCCCCTTCTGGTCGGCGGTGTGCAGGAGGTTGATCACCGCGGTCTTGAGCCCCGAAAAGCTCATGTCGTACTCGTCCTCGCGCTCGTTGAACGCCGAACGGAAGCGGAACGCTTTCGGATCGCCCTCCTTCGCGAGCTTCTCGAGCTCCGGACCGCCGGGATACGGCAGCCCGAGCACGCGCGCGACCTTGTCGAACGCCTCGCCCGCCGCGTCGTCGCGCGTGCGGCCGATAAGCGTGCAGCGGTCGTAATCGTGCACCCGCACGATATGGCTGTGCCCGCCCGACGCGATCAGCGCCGTAAACGGCGGCGTAAGATCGGGAAACGTCAGATAGTTCGCAGCGATATGTCCCAGAATGTGGTTCGTGCCGATCAGCGGGAGGTTGTATGCAAGCGCAAGCCCCTTTGCGTAGCTCACGCCCACGAGCAGCGCGCCGACGAGCCCCGGACCGCAGGTGACCGCGATCGCATCGATGCCGGAAAGATCCGTGTTCGCATCAAGAAGCGCCTTTTCGACCACCGCGCCGATGCGTTCCACATGATTGCGGCTCGCAAGCTCCGGCACGACGCCGCCGAACTTCCGGTGCAGCGGGATCTGCGTATGCACGACGTTCGACAGCACCTCGCGCCCGTCCCTGACGATCGCACAGGCGGTCTCGTCGCAGGAGGTCTCGATCGCGAGCACCGTCGCGTGCCCGCGTTCGATCAGCGCCGCCTGCTTTTTTGCTGCAAGCGATTCGTAGCTCATGCCTGCTCCTCCGCTTCGGACGGCTGTTCCGACGCCGGATCGGGCGCCTGTTTCGCTTCCTCTTCCGGTTTTTCGGGGTAAAACGGACCGACCAGATGTTCCTTCACCGCGGTCTGCGGCTTTTGCGGATCGTCCAGCGGCTCGCCGTTTTTCGCGCGGCGCAGGATCTCCGCGCGTTTGCTCACGGGCGTATTGTGCAGCTTGTGCGCCAGCACGAGGTCCGGCCCCTTGATCGGGATCGGTTCGTTCTCGTCATGCTCGATCACCACGATGTCCGCAACCGGAGAACGCGAGCCCTGCCTGCGGAACGCGAAGCGAATGAAGATCGCCGCGATCACGACGACCGCGATCTCGATGATCACGCAGAGCGCGCAGCGCAGCACGAGCGACGGGAAGATCGGATACAGCATGCTGACCATGATGCTGTCGTTCGGAAGCACCCAGTTCAGCTCGTTCATCGCCTGCACCGTGCCGCCCGCGGACAGATATTGGAACAGCGACGTCGGGAAGATCAGAAAATGGAACACGGTCCAGAAACTCTGGAAATC
Source organism: Clostridia bacterium (assembly GCA_017438865.1). GTDB lineage: Bacteria > Bacillota > Clostridia > Christensenellales > CAG-138 > UBA3792. Next base: position 21,682 of record JAFRUN010000029.1, on the reverse strand, counting down.
CAGGATCGCCCAGACGCCCAAAAACCCCAGCGCGCCGCCGAAAATGCCGCAGCCCCAGAAGATGCCCGAGGACAGGATCGCGCGTTTTTTGCCGCGCTCGATCAGCAGAAAGCCCAAAAGAAGCACGCCCGCGGCGACGACCGCGCCGATCTTTGCAAACGTCTCAAGCCCGAGCCACAGCGTCTGCACCTCCGCCATATGCACGATCTCCTTCTCATGGAAGAAGACGTCCGGCAGATCCTCGCCGTTCACTTTGGCGTCGACCTTGATGTTCACGCGTTCGCCGCGCATATAATCGAGCAGCGCGCCCGTGACCTTCGAGAGATCCGGAACGCTCATGCCCATCTGTGTGCTGACGTCGAGTTCCTTATACTTCTCCTCGATGTAATCGCTGTCCTTCAAAATCAGCGAGACCGTGAAAAACGCGACGGAGAACAGCAGCACCAGCGTCGCCAGGATCACGCACAGTTTTCCGAATGTGTTGCGCATGCTGCCTCCTTACCGGTAAAACGCATTTCCGCCGACAAACTCGCGAAGAATGCTCGTGGGAGGGATCTCGTCCTCGACGGCGGCGTCCGAGATATAGTTCAGAAACTTGATGGTGCTGATGACCTCGTCGTAACACGGGCTGTCCGGCTCGACCGCCTTCAGAAGCGGATAGATATGCTTTTTCAGCACCGCAAGCTCATAAACGAGCGACGTGTTCATGATCTCGTCCGCGCTCTCCTGATACGGGAAGATCCAGCGCTGCTCGCCGCGCTTCACGCTTTCCCACATACCGAGCGTGCGCTCGATGGTCGCGCCGCGCGTTTCGTAGTCGCGCACCATCCGGCGCAGAAGCCGCACGTCCGTTGTCGGGATGCGGTTGTGGTCGTCGAGGTTCAAGGTCGTCAGCGCGGACACATAGAGCTTGAAGATCAGCTTTTTGTCGATGCGCGGCGTCAGAAGCTGCGGGTTCAGCCCGTGCAGTCCCTCGATGATCAGGATCGAATCCTCCGAAAGCTGCACGAAATGCCCGAGCATCTGCCGGGAACCCGTTTTGAAATCGAAATGCGGGATCTCGACGCGTTCGCCGTTCAGAAGCGCTTCGAGGTCGACGTTGAACTGTTCGACGTCGATCATGTTGATGTGCTCGTAATCGATCTCGCCGTTCTCGTCCGGCTGCACATATTTCCGGTCGATATAGTAATCGTCAAGCGACAGGAGGATCGGCGACCTGCCGAGCACACGAAGCTGCGTCGCCACGCGGTTCGCGCTCGTCGTCTTGCCCGAGCTTGAAGGTCCCGCGATCAGCACGGCGCGCGCGCCGCGGTTGACGATCTCCGTGGCGATCTCCGCGAAGCGCCGTTCATGCAGCGCTTCGTTGACGCGGATCAGCTCCCGCACGCTGCCGTCCTCGACCATCGCGTTGAGGTCGGCGACGCAGCGGCAGTGCATCAGGTCCGCCCACTCGTCGGACCGCGCAAAGACCTTGCTGAGGTTCGGCATATACACATAGCGCGTCGCAACGTCCGGATCCGCCGCGGACGGACGCAGCAGAAACAGTCCGCCGTTGCGGTACTGCAGGTCGAATACTCTGGCATAGCCCGTCGACGGCAGCATTTCGCCGTAGAAATAATCGACATAATCGCCGTGCACATACACGTCGAAATATGTGAACTGGCGCCACCGGAGAAGCCGCACCTTGTCGTCCTGTCCGTCGCGCGCAAAAAACTGGATCGCCTCGTCGATGTCCAGCCGCTTTCGGATCAGCGGATAATCGGCTTCGACGATCTCGCGCATCTTTGTGCGGACCGCCTCTGCATCGTCCGGCGTAAACTGCGGCTCCATGTCCACGGAGATGTCCAGCGACGGACCGACCGCATAGTTGACCTTTGCGTGCGCCTTCGGGAACAGCTCGCGCATGGCGAGGAAGAACATATAGATGATCGTGCGCTCGTAGATGGCTCTGCCGCGGCTTTCTTCGTAACGGATCAGCTTGACCTCGCCGCCGCCTCTGCGGATCGCTTTGCGCATGCGGAACGTCGTAGGCGCGTCGGTCTGATTCTCCTCCCGCACCGGAATATAGTTCAGCGTGAAAATCTCTCCCGCGATGTCCGCAGCGATCGGACGCGTTTTCAAGCTGTCGGTGTCGAGACCGATTCTTCTTACGAGATCCACAAGACGCTCGCCCGCATTCGCCTCGACGGGAATATCGTTGATGTGAAGAAGCATAGTTTTACCCCCAGAGAATCGAAAGTGCCGGAACGACCTGCTTTTTACGCGACAGGACGCCCGGAAGGAACACGGTGTTGTCCTTGATCTTGACGTTGAACGCCTCCTCCACCGTGTCGAGATCGCCGACGGAGAGCAGCACCGTGCCCTCTCTCAATACGTCGGTCAGCATCAGAAGCAGGATATCGAACTCGCGTTCCGCCTTCACCTGCTCCATGACCGCGACGAACTCGTCGCGCCGTTTCAAAAGCTCCGCCGAATCGATGCAGTTGATCTGTCCGATGCCGAGCTTGTGTCCCGCGATCACGAAATGCTTGAAATCGGACAGCAGCATCTTTCTCGCATCGGTCTCGCGCGTGCCGGACGGCGTGAAGATGTCGCGTCCCAGCTCGTCGAGCGATTCGCCCGCGATCGCCGCCATGCGCTCCGCCATCAGCCGGTCGCGCGGCGTTGCCGTCGGGGACTTGAAAAAGATCGTATCGGACACGATGCCCGCGGCAAGGAGCCCCGCGATCTTGCGGTTCGGCATGACGCCGCGCTCCTGATACATGGAGGCAATGATCGTACAGGTCGCGCCGACCGGCTCGTTGCGCACATAGATCGGCGCGCCGGTCTGTACGTCGGCAAGACGGTGGTGGTCGATGATCGCAAGGATCTCCGCCTCCGAAAGCCCGTCGACGGACTGCGAAAGCTCGTTGTGATCCACAAGTACGATCTTCTTGCGGTTCGGACGCAGCAGATGATACCGCGAAAGCGTGCCGACGACCTGATCGGTTTCGTCGAGGATCGGATAGCTCCGGAAACGCGATTTCAGCGTCTGCTCGCGCACGTCGTCCAGATAATCGTTCAGCCGGAACGCCACCGGCTCCGTCTTCGGCAGAATGCGTTCGACCGGAACGGACTGGATGATCAGCCGCGCCGCGCGGTATGCGTCGTACGGCGTGGTGACGATCACGGTATGCTTCGCATGCCCGGGGATCGCGGGATCGATCTGCGCGCCGCAGATCACGATGCAGGCGACGTCGGCGGAAAGCGCGTCCTCTATGATCTTCGGATCGTTTCCGGTCACGACGATCGTATCGCTGCGGAATTCTCCCTCCGCACCTGCGCACGGCACAACAATCTTCAGTTCGCCGGAAAGCGCGGTCACCTCGCTGTTGCCGTCCCAGAGCCGACCGTCCAGATTGGAGACCAGATTGAACAGCGGGATCTCGACAAGGTTCGGATTCTCCGACGATTCGAGATCGAACGCGGCGATGTCGCCGGTGGTGACCATGCCGCGGAGCTTGCCGTCCTCTCCCGCGACCGGCAGGGACGAGCTTTCGCTGCTGCTCTTCAGCATCGCTTCCCACGCGCGGCGCACCGTGACGGCGCTCGAAAGCACCGGCGGACGGTCGAAGTTCAGATCGCGCACCTGCGTACGGACGTTGTAGATCCGCTCCGGCGCCTCAAAGCCGAAGCGCTCCAGAATATGCGCGGTCTCGTCGCTGACCGTGCCGAGACGCGCCGCCGTATAGCGCCGGTCGCCCAGCGCGTTCATCAGCGCGGCGTAAGCGATCGCGGAAACGATCGAATCGGTATCCGGGTTCTTGTGTCCCGTTACATAGATGGGATTCTGTGCATCCATGTGTTTTCCGCCTTTCGGGTGTAGAAAAATAGCCAGTTTTTATTATAGCAGACAATGCGCGCATTCGCAAGCGTTCCCGCATTTCACCACTTGACGTTTGAAAAAAGTTAACATATAATAATTCCGTAAAAGGGAGTAGCCGACGCGAAAGCGTGGCCTGCGGCGTCAGCACGGAGAATATCCCGCTGCCGGTCGGAATGTGCGAGACTTTTATGCATATTTTATGTGCATGAAAGTCTCTTTTTTCATGCGAAAGGAAGGCAACTATGACTTTTTCGGTACCCGATTCCCTGTTCTGGACGATCGTCCTGTTCCTTGCGGGGCTTGGACTCATCTGCATCGCGGGCGATAAGTTCGTCGACGCGGCGGTCGCGATCGCAAAGCGGCTGAAGATTCCGCAGATTGTCGTCGGCGCGACAATCGTATCTTTGGGCACCACGCTGCCGGAGATCCTCGTCTCCACCACGGCGGCGGTCGGCAGCGCACAATCGCCCGAAATCAGCGTGGGCAACGCGCTCGGCAGCATCATCTGCAATACGGCGCTGATTGCCGGCATCGGTCAGCTGATACGCCCCGCAAAGGAAGTCAAGGCAAAGTCCGTCGGCTGGCGCATGCTGTTTTTTGTCGCGACGGTCGTTCTGCTGTTTTTGACCGTTCTCTTTACCCCCGAACACGACTTTATCAATAAGAACGGCGCTACGGAGCATGCCGTCGGTACGATCATTCGCGCGGTCGGCATCGCGCTGATCCTGGGATTCGCGCTCTATGCGTTCCTGTCGATTAAATTGAAGGACAGCGACGGCGTTGCGGAGTTGGACGAAGCCGAAAAGATCATGCCGATGTGGGCGGCGATCCTCATCCTTGCGGTCTCGGCTGCCGCGCTGTTCGTCGGCGCAAAACTGCTCGTCGACAACGGGCAGGAACTGGCTCTGCGCATGGGCGTTCCGGAGCGTGTCGTTGCGGTGACCTTCATCGCGCTCGGCACCTCGCTGCCGGAGCTCGTGACCACCGTGACCAGTTCGATCAAAGGACAGAGCGACGTGGGACTCGGCAACATCATCGGCGCCAACCTCTTCAATATGCTGCTCGTCATCGGTATCCCCTCCGCGATCACCGGCAACATCGTATTCACCGCAAAAGCGCAGTATATCGATCTGCCGCTGGCGCTGCTTGCCATGGTCGGTCTGATCGTGCCGATGCTGATCCGCAAAAAGGGCTCCCGCGTGCAGGGCGCGCTGCTGCTGCTCGGCTACATCGGCTACTGCGTTTATTCGTTCGTCGCCGCAGGCGCGTAACGGTCCGCTTCGTCTGCCGAAGAAATTCGGCAGACTTTTTTTCTGCAATTAAGCTTTGTATAAGGTTCATAAAGTACGATGGACGCAGAAAAGGACAAAAACGCCCGATCGGAAAGGAGAACGATATGAAAAAGAAACGGATTCTTTCGGTTTTATCCGTCATTTTAGGATGTCTTTTGCTGTTCGCATGCACGACGGCAAACAATACGCAGACGACAGAAAGCGGCTCGGCGGAAAGCGCCGACACGAATGTTTCCGGCGATGCGCCGGAAAGCGGATTCACCGTCGGCGAACAGCCGCCGCAGGGAATGCCCGAACCGCCGCAGGGTTGGTCCGGCGAAGGTCAGCCGCCCGAACCGCCGCAGGGTTGGTCCGGCGAAGGTCAGCCGCCCGAGCCGCCGCAGGGGTGGTCCGGCGAAGGTCAGCCGCCTGCACCGCCGGAGGGCATGGGACAGCCGCCGCAGGGAGAGCCCCCGCAGGGCGGTCCGGGCGGTTCCGGCGGCAGCGCGTCGGACGTAAGCTATACCGCGGCGACGGAGATCACCGCGGCCGAGACACAGTCCGGCAAAACGTATACCAGCACATCCGCGAACGAGAACGCCCTGCTGATCGCAACGAATGAAGCCGTCACGATCGAGAACCCGACCGTCTCCAAGACCGGCGACTCGAACGGCGGCGACGCCTGCAACTTCTACGGACTGAATGCGGGCGTCCTTGTGAAAGACGGCGCGCAGGTCACGATCACCGGCGGTACCGTTGAAACATCCGCTTCCGGTGCAAACGGCGTGTTCTGCTACGGCGGAAACGGCGGCAGGAACGGCGCGCAGGGCGACGGAACGACCGTCACGATTTCGGACACCGTCATCACCACGACCGGTTCCGGCTCCGGCGGCATTATGACCACCGGCGGCGGCAAGACGATCGCGAACAACCTGACGATCACCACAAGCGGACAATCCTCGGCGCCGATCCGCACCGACCGCGGCGGCGGAACGGTCATCGTCGACGGCGGCGTCTATACCTCGAACGGGCTCGGCTCGCCCGCCGTCTATTCGACCGCGGATATTACAGTCGCGAACGCGGCGCTGACCTCAAATCAAAGCGAGGGCGTCGTGATCGAGGGCAAGAACAGCGTGAAGCTCGAAAACTGCACGCTGACGGCAAACAACACGCAGCGGAACAGCAACGCGACGTTTCTGGATGCGATCATGCTCTATCAGTCGATGTCGGGCGACGCGGACTCCGGGACCGCGCAGTTTTCCATGACCGGCGGCTCGCTGGTAAGCCGTTCGGGACACGTCTTCCATGTGACGAACACGAACGCCGAGATCGAGCTCTCGGGTGTTGCGATCACGAACGAAGACGCCGACGGCGTTCTGCTCTCCGTCTGCGCGGACGGCTGGACCGGCGCGAAGAACGTGGCGACGCTGCGCGCATCGAAGCAGACGCTTTCCGGCACGATCCTGGTCGGCAGCGATTCGACGCTGACGCTGGAGCTTAAAGACGGCTCGACGTTTACCGGCGCGATCTCCGGAAGCATCAAAAACGCAAAGGGCGAAACGGTCAGCACCGAAGTCGGGACCGTGCACGTCACGCTCGACGCCTCGTCCGTCTGGACACTGACCGCGGACACATATATCACCTCGTTTACCGGCGACCTTTCCTCCGTCGTCCCGAACGGCCACGCGCTCTATGTGAACGGCGAGAAGGTCATATAAGAGTAAACCGACTGCGGCGAGGGAAGGCGAAAGCTGCGAGCTTCACTTTGGCGCTATTTTAAAAGCGAAAACGCGGATCATTTGCGACATAAAAACACGAACCACCCGTTTTATGGGTGGTTCGCGGCTCATAAAGAGGCATAATTACTCGGCTTCTTTTTTCTTGAAAGAGAGATACAGCGCCGCGTACTCGCCGGACAATGCCATCAAACTGTCGTGCGTTCCCTCTTCGACCAGCTCGCCGTCTTTCAATACATAGATGTAATCCGCATCTTCTATTGTGCTCAATCGGTGCGCGATAACGATCTGCGTGCAATTGATTTTTCTCAGCGCCTGGAAGATTGCACGCTCGGTCACCGAATCCAAAGAACTGGTCGCCTCATCCAGGACCAGGAACTGCGGTTTGGCCAGTATTGCCCTTGCAAGTATGATACGTTGCTTCTGTCCGCCCGAAATATTGGTTCCGACATCCCACATGGGCGTCTCAAACTTCATCGGCATCGCCATGATGTCATCCAGGATCTGCATGGACTTGCATACTTCCAACATTTTTTCTTCCGGGCAATCCTTATTGAAAAACGTCAGATTGCTTCGCAGGCTTCCTTTGAAAAGCGATCCGTCCTGGGGAACCATGAACAGCTTCCCCTTTAAGGATTTCCGATCCAGCTCTCTCTCGGGAATGTCGTTAAAAAGCAGATGCCCTTTGGTGGGATAGTATAGCCCTGCAATCAGTTTTGCAATCGTTGACTTTCCGGAACCGGATCCGCCGACAATGGCGATCTTCTTCCCGCTGCCGAAGTTCATATTGATGTTTCTAAGTACCAAAGGCGCGTGAAGGTTGTATCGGAAACTGAGATCCTTTAATTCGATATTCTGAAGATCATCGACTTGCTTTGTCCCCTGGATCTCATCTCTCTGGATAAGGATATCCTTTATTCGTTCCATATAAGCGCCGACCAACTCTGTATAATTGACAATTGAAACCAGTTCTTGAGAGTAGCTAACGGCAAAACCGGCAACGGAATACAATGCAACAGCCGTACCAAGAAGAACCATTCCTTTGTCCGCCATCCATATTCCGGCAAACAGGACGAAAAGCGGGATGATCGAAATCAAAACACCTGAGACCGTGCTGTTGGCAGATGAAACCATATCCATTTTCCGGTCTTTTTTGACCATCAAATCCAATTCCTGCTTCCAACGCTTTATGTATTCTTCCTCCGTGTTGGCAACCTTGATACTTTCAATTGCCTCCAAAAACTCTAATTGAACTTCGGAAAACTTTTCTTTTCTTGTAATGGACGTCTGATTCAATCGTACGGACCGCTTGTTTATTATTCTCATCAGTATAGCAAAAAACAATATAAGAACGAGAAGAATACTGAAAAGATAAATATTCTTGCTTGCAATATAAATCAACTGGACCGCCAAAGCACCAGCCGCTACAAAAAAACGAATAATGCTTCCAGCATAAAACTGATTAACTGTTTCTATCCCTCCGAGGTTAAAAAGAATTCCCGGTTTCGTTCGACTTTCAAAAAATTGATACTCCATCTTACCGGTTTTATCTATTATCATTCGATAGAATGTCTGAAACAAATTGGTTCGAAGCAACACGGTAAAAAAGCCGTTGATTAGATTTGCAATTCCATATCCTGCAACAGCTGCGACAACACCACACAGCAGCTTTATTGAAATACGACTTGTTCCGTTTATTAACTGTTCTGTAAACATAGGAAGTAGCAGAGTCGTCCCGTAAACAACTGCGCTCAATACAAGCATCCCTAAAAGCAGCCATTTTTGTTTGAGAATGATCCAAAGATACTTCCACCAAACAGATCTCTCTTTTGGTTTCCGTTTCAAATCTGCCGAGGGCGTTGCGGAAATGATGACGCCAGAAAACTGTTCACTCATCTCCTCATATGAACAAACCATTCGCCCCTGGCTCGGATCTATTAGGTAAATGGCTTTTTTTGTGGTTTTTTCCACAATAACAAAGTGCGCCGTTTTCAAATGAATCATAAAAGGAGTAGGCAGAGCATGAAATGCTTCCACATTTCCGCGATAGACTTTATGATCGAAATGGATCCAGTCCAGAATATCACAAAGATGCCTGACGGATACCCCATCCCGACCGGGCTGCTGATAATCTCTCAGTTCGCTGAGCGTAATATGATGTCCATAATAGTTTGCGATCATAGTAATACAGCACAGACCGCATTCTGTCTGCATCATCTGCGGTATATACTTGATTTTTCGCATCTGTTCTGTATTCCTTTCGAATTATTATAGCGTATCCAAAGCCAAAACGGACGGAATAGAAGGATCCAGATACCGCAGCATATAATATCCTAGACCTGTCCCTCCCAGCATGAAAGAAATATCAAACAAACCTTTGGCTTGTTCCGTTATGATTCCTTTCGTTCTTATCTGTCTCAATAGCGCAGTTGTTTTTTCATCCACGAAGTTCCTTACTGTTTTTTCTTCTCTTTGATTCAAATACCACAACAAAACGTCTAAATTGCCAACAGAACCATGACAAAGTATGGAGGGATAGAGTCTTTCTTTAACATTATCCATCAAAATTGAAAGGCAACGTGAAATATCCTCTTCCAAAATAGCTCGTTCCGATTCTCTGACATATTTGAGCGATTGCATACGGGAAACAAGAATCCCACCGGAGCCGTAACACCACACCTCCATACCTGTTCTATCAAAGCGGTTATCAACCCAGCTATTTGCTTCTTGATTAAAAAAAGCTCGTTCGCGTCGAAGCATCTCAACCGCAGCGCTGTAGTATTCCTCCTCTCCTATAGCTTTTGCCAACATAAACATAGCAAGAATCGGGCCCGAGTATCCGTGTGCCAAGCCCGTCTGAACTGTGATTTTATCCTTTCGGAACATATCCAGCAGCCATTCGCCAAGTTTCAAAGCAACGTCCCGCATAATTTCCATAGAAGGATCTTTTTCCCATGCTTTGAGAAAGAAAATGATGCTTCCGGAGTATCCGGCAATCACGTCCCCATTGTCTTCTTTCGGGCGTTTCGCTTCAAGAATCAATTTGCAGACTTGGAAGAGTTGCTTGCGATATTTTTCATCCTTCCAAAGCCGGTATACTTGAAGATTTAGGTAAGCAGTTGAAACAGGTTCTGCAAATAAACCAAAGAGATCCTCTTCCTTCAGCGCATTCTTTTCACTCTTCAAATCACCATTTTGATCAAAAAAGGGAAACATGCACTTAACAATCTCTCCGGCAGGAATATGGTATTCTTCACCGAACAGTCTATTCATCTGCAAATAGAACAACGCCGATCCTATGCCGTAATACAATGTTGCCGGTTCCGGCCGAATACGGACCTGATCATCAAATACATTATTATTGTAATAGCCAACGACTTCCCCTCCGCGATCAAAGACACGTTGTTCTTCATGAACACGGAACAAATACTTTGCCAAAGAAGCTGCCTGTTCATGCACCGTCTCTCCGACAACGGCGTTTTTCTCTACAGGCCACACCGATGTATATCCCGCTGTAAAAACCTTTTCAGTCAATGCACTTCGGACGAAAAACATCTGGCATTTCTTATCCTTTTCGGAAAGTGCCTTGATCTTTTCGGTTAATTGCTCCCGCAGTGTTTTCGTATAGAATCCCCGGATCGGTTCTCCATAGGGCGGATACAGATCAAAAGAGTCAAACCGCGTATAAAAATACGGGATTTCATCATTGAGCAGCTGCTCAACTTCCGATGCTACGACTTTCTCATGAAACTCATTGATATAACCTTGCTTTCCCTTCAACCTGGAAAACGCAGCGGCTCTGGTTTCACGATCCTTTGCATAATACGGATGATGCGTTGCTTCAAGGTATTTCCCGTACAACGACGTGTTTCTCAAAACCTGACGATATGTTCCTCGATTAAATTCAGCTTCATCAAAAAAATGCAGAAAACTCTCCTTATTTTGCATTATAGTGCAATAGCCATCGTCAAATCCATTGAGAATCTGATCCAAATAGTCGCTTGGACGTACTTTCTCCCCATTAAAATACGCAATATTGCCTAATTCTTCATCATTTGGATCCGAATATTCGCCGTCTTGAAAGCATAGATCATCCCGACCGAAATTGATTAAATGCAGACCGTTATACTTTGGCTTGTCAAATCCGCCCAAAATCCCACTAATATCAATGTTTTCCTTTTTATCCAGTCCGGAAAGCAACTCCATAGGCAAAAGCAAAGAAGAAAACACGGAATCCATCAACATGTTGGACCATCCATCATTTCGCTCCTTAGTTTTACCTCCAAACCCGGAGTGATTTGCTGACAATGTCTCTGTATCAATCGCAATGGGGTATGCCCCCTGCGCAATCATGTTTTCCACATGTAAATCAGAAAATGAAAGAACATAAGAAAGAAACAGCATAACGCCCAAGCGGTACATATATTGTTCTGCCTGTTTCTTATTCTCACACGGCGCTTTTTTTACAAAACACTGCCAGCCGTAATCGCCGCAGTCCAAAGTAGGAATATGGTGTAGTTCCTCTTTAATGATTCCCTGGGTCGCAAACCAACGGATTGTTCTGTCAAAAATCAAGTCATTATAAACCGAATGCGGCTTATAGACCAACTTTTCCTCTTGATTTACTGTCAGAATGCAGACCGACCGTCCGCCGCCGTGGGTGTCGCCCAGACTCATGGAAATATCATCCAAAGACAGAATGTCTTTTCCTAAACACGCTTTGATCTGTGCTCTGTCCTTTAAGAGACGGTCAATCATCTCTCTAAAAGCATTAAGGATCAGTTCATACCGGTGATCGATCAGCCAGCGCATTTCCGATCCGATCGGGAAGAGTTCCTCAAAGCGTCCATCCACAAACCGTCTAATAAAATCCGTATATCGCTCTTCCGGCGTTTCTCCAACCAGTTCTTCCCTATGTTCCAAAAGCAGAGCGATCATAGGTCGCACCGTTATCATTCGCAGAGTACCTATCGTATTGGCAGCAAGACACTCTAAAATACGTCTTCGGTTCCAAATCAAGCCATCTTCATCGATTAAATGTTTCTCCGCATTCGCCAAAAACTCGTACATACTGTCCCTGAACACGGATTCAAACAACCCGAGGTTACTTCGGAAAACGTTAGTGATCGTTTGTTCTACACAATGAGAATACTTCATTTTGATCCTCCGTTTTTACTTTGAATCTATTGTTTCTGTTTCAATGATACAGAAATAAAGTATACAACGCTATGATTGCTTGATATATGCAACACGTTTTTGTCCGCGTAATAAATGCCCTTTTTTCATACAGAGGCGTCACTATAAACCTATAGTGACGCCTCATATTTTAGGGCCAACAGTTGTAACTGGGAAATGCTAATCCCTCTCTATCAATACGAAAGAGACGCCCACCAAGAAACGAGGAGAAGACAAATACTTCTCTCCGATGAAATGGTCTGTGTCGTTTTAACGCTCGTCGGGAATATTGACCGGCTTTACGCATTTACGGCATTGTCTGGTGTTATCCCATACTACCGTGTCACAAGCCGCACACGTATTTCCGCCCCAAATTTTCGTTCCACCGACGACGCTGTTCAAATCAGACTCTTTTTCAAGTTCTTCCAAATTCACAAGACCGGTGAGTTTTTCAAATGACATAACTGATTCTCCTTTTCAATTTTTAATTCATTTGTTCATATCGTTGGTCCTAAAAAACACATGTCTAAATACATTAACCTAATTAATCCTCATCCGGGATATTGACCGGCTTTACGCATTTTATACAGATATTCCTGGTGACACGTCCCGGTAGTGTAGGAAATACTATCGTATCGCAAGCCGCAATCGAATTACCGCCCACACTTTCGTTCCACCGACGACGCTGTTCAAATCAGACTCTTTTTCAAGTTCTTCCAGATTCACAAGACCGGTGAGTTTTTCAAATGCCATAATGATACTTCTTTTTTTAAAATATTAGTGTACCGTGCCAGATCCAATATGAGACTCAAAAAGAAACTCTTTCAAGGAGGTTCTTTTTTATGATTATACTATGTTATGCAAGCATTGTAAAGACCTTTTTGAATAAAAATCAAAAATACGATCACGTGGATGTGATAATTGTCCATTCTTACTTGATGATTATCCAAATGAAAAACAGTAAGAGAGAGCGGAAATCCGCTCTCTCTTTTTAACGTTCAGATGCCCATTTCCTTCTTGACCTCGCCGAAGCATTTGACGGCGAAGTCGAGGTCCTCTTTGGTGTGGCCCGCGGAGATCTGGGTGCGGACGCGCGCCCTGCCCATCGGCACGACCGGATAGGAGAAGCCGGTCACATACACGCCCTTTTCGAGCATGCGGTTTGCGAATTCCTGTGCGACCTTTGCGTCGTAGAGCATGATCGGAACGATCGGATGCTCGCCGGGCAGCAGATCGAAACCGAGCTTTTCCATTTCCTTGCGGAAATAGTTTGCGTTCGCGTGGACGCGGTCTCTAAGCTCCGTGGACGCTTCGAGAAGGTCGATCGTCTTCATCGTCGCGGCGCAGATCGCGGGCGCGAGGGTGTTGCTGAACAGATACGGACGAGAGCGCTGACGGAGAAGGTCGATGATCTCCTTGCGCGCCGCGGTATAACCGCCGGACGCGCCGCCGAGCGCCTTGCCGAAGGTGCCGGTGATGATGTCCACCCTGCCCATGACGCCGCAGTATTCCGCGGTGCCTCTGCCGTGCTCGCCCATGAAGCCGACCGCATGCGAATCGTCGACCATGACCAGTGCGTCGTACTGTTCGGCGAGATCGCAGATGCCCTTGAGGTTTGCGATATAGCCGTCCATTGAGAACACGCCGTCGGTGGCGATCAGCTTGATGCGGCAGTCCTTTGCCTCCTCGAGCTTCGCCTTGAGGTCCTCCATGTCGTTGTTGTGATAGCGGAGGCGCTTTGCCTTGCACAGGCGCACGCCGTCGATGATGGACGCATGGTTCAGCTCGTCGGAGATGACCGCGTCTTCCGGTCCGAGAAGCGTCTCAAAGAGACCGCCGTTCGCGTCGAAGCAGGAGGAATACAGGATCGCATCCTCCGTGCCCACGAACTTCGCGATGCGCGCTTCGAGCTGCTTGTGGATGTCCTGCGTGCCGCAGATGAAACGGACGGACGAAAGACCGAAGCCCCACTCGTCGTAGCTCGCCTTTGCCGCGGCGATCAGTTCGGGGTTGTCGGACAGTCCCAAATAGTTGTTCGCGCACATATTGACGACGCCCTTTGCCTTCGTGGTATCGATGCGGCTTCTCTGCGGCGTGGTGATGATGCGCTCGTCCTTGTACGTACCCGCCTCGCGGATCGCGTCAAGCTGTTCACGGTAGATCGAATATGCTTTCTTCATGTGTGCCTCCTTTATTTTTCCCAGGAGAGGATGACCTTGCCGGACAGACCGGAGTTCATTGCCTCGAAGCCCTTTTCAAAGTCCTTGTAGGAGAAGCGGTGCGTGATGACCGGATGCAGATCGAATCCGGATTCGACCATGCTCATCATCTTGTACCAGGTCTCATACATCTTGCGGCCGTAGATGCCCTGCAGCGTCAGTCCCTTGAAGATGACGTCGTTCCAGTCGATGACCGTGCCCGGACCGGAAATGCCCAGGAGAGCCACCTTGCCGCCGTTGCGCATATGCTTCAGAAGCTGGTTCAGCGCCGCGCCGTTGCCGCTCATTTCGCAGGCGACGTCGAAGCCCTCGATGATGCCGAGCTCCTTCATGGTCTCGTCGAGATCCTGCTTTTTGAGGTTGACCGTCGCCGTCGCGCCCATCTTCTTCGCAAGATCGAGCCGGTAGTCGTTGATGTCGGTGATCACCACATGCTTCGCGCCGTTGTGCGCGCAGATGCCCGCCGCCATCACGCCGATCGGGCCCGCGCCGGTGATCAGCACGTCCTCGCCGATGACGTCGAACATGGTCGCGGTGTGGAACGCGTTGCCGTACGCGTCGAAGAATGACACGACGTCCTCGTCGATGCCTTCGGGAATGACGATCAGGTTCGTCGCCGGGATGCACAGATATTCCGCAAACGCGCCGTCGCGGTCGACGCCCACGCCCTTGGTGTGCTTGCACCACTGCCCGTTGCCCGCGCGGCAGTTGCGGCAGCGTCCGCACACGATGTGCCCTTCGCCGGACACGATCTGCCCGACGTGGTACCCGGTGACGCCCGGACCGAGCGCCGCGATCTCGCCCACGTATTCGTGACCGATCGTCATGGCGGGATGGATGTGCGTCTGCGCCCACGGATCCCAGTTGTAAATATGTACGTCGGTGCCGCAGATCGCCGTCTTGTGGATCTTGATCAGCACCTCGCCGATCCCGACTTCGGGCACGGGGACCTGGGTAAGGACCAGTCCCGGCGCAGCGGTCGGTTTGACCAGCGCATCCATCATTTTCGGTATCATGGTTTTTCCTCCTCCTCGTCGCGGGCTCAGCTTTTCCCGCGGCGGTGTTTGAATTTTATTCTGTTTGTCGGTCTTTTGAAACGCCGCCGCTTATTTGCTTCGCCGCTCCTCGTCTCCGCAAGCGATCACGCTTGTTTCGGCTGCTCGCTTGTAAACGCGCTCACGACGCCTTTACTGCGCTGCCAATCGCTTGCGGCTGTTGCGCCGCCTTCGGCGCAAATCAAAAGAAAACCTCGCCCGCCGCAAGCGTCCCCTTTCCCCATGTTGACGTTGGGGAAGACCTTCGGTCATGAATTGCACCTTGCGGTGCATTGGCTTCGCCTCACATATGACCGATCTCGACCGACCAGCCCTCGGGTCCCTTTGCACGGCCCCACTGGATGTCGGTGAGCGTCTTGTAGGCATACGAAGCGATCGGGCCGATCTCGCCGTTGTTGATGTTCATGACCTTGTCGCCCCATTCGAGCTTGCCGACCGGGCTGATGACCGCCGCGGTGCCGGTACCGAAGACCTCCTGAAGATGTCCTCTGTCGTACGCGTCGGCGACCTCCTGGATCGCGATCTTCCGCTCGGTGACCTTATAGCCCTTATTCCTGAGGATCTCGATCATGGATTTCCGGGTGATGCCCGAAAGAATGCTGCCGTCCAGTTCCGGCGTGATGACCTCGCCGTCGATGACGAAGAAGATGTTCATTGCGCCGACCTCGCCGACGTATTTCTTTTCGACGCCGTCGAGCCAGAGGACCTGCGAATAGCCCTTCTTATGCGCGATCTCCTGCGCGAGCATCGAGGACGCGTAGTTGCCGCCGGTCTTGGCAAAGCCGGTGCCGCCGCGGACTGCGCGGACGTATTCCTCCTCGACATAGATCGGAACGGGCTTCAAGCCGCTCTCGTAGTATGCGCCGGACGGGCTCAGAAGCACCATGTAGAGGTAGCTGTCCGCTTCCTTGACGCCGAGACGGGACTCGTTGCCGATGACCATCGGACGGATATACAGCGACGCGCCGGGATCCGAGGGGATCCAGTCCTTGTCGAGCATGACGAGCTCTTTCAAGCTCTCCACGCAGAAATCGACGTCCAGCGTCGGGATACACATACGCTCGTTCGAAAGATTCAACCGCTTGAAATTCTCCTCCGGACGGAACAGGAGCACTCTGCCGTCCTCGGCGCGGTACGCCTTCATGCCCTCGAACGTCTCCTGCGCGTAGTGCAGGACCGTGCTCGCGGGGCTGATGGAGATCGGTCCGTACGGAACGATCTTCGCGTCATGCCAGCCCTGTCCCCTGTCCCACTGCATGATCAGCATATGATCGGTGAACACGACGCCGAAACCGAGCTTTGCGCCTTTTTCGGGCTTTGCTTTCGGATGCTCCGTTTTGATGATGGTTAATCCTTCCATTATGATTCTCCTTCTTTTCTGATATTTTATTGTCTTCCGCAGAAAAATGCGGTATAATCCGGTTACCGGAGGTGAGAGTTATGCCCTATGGAAACAACGCGCTGTCCGTCCGCATCGCGGACCGGCTTGCCGAAATGATCGTGCACGGACGGTTTGCGCCGGGCGACAAGCTGCCCAGCGAGCCGGAGCTTTCCGCCGATCTCGACGTCAGCCGCACGACGCTGCGCGAAGCGCTTCGCATCCTCAGTACGCGCGGTCTTGTCGAGGTGCGCCGCGGCGTCGGCACGTTCGTGACCGAAAGCCGCAACATTCACGCCGATTACGACGTTCTGAAGATCCAGAACACGAACGTGAACACGAAGGATCTCTACGAAATGCGCCTGATGTTCGAGCCGCAGGCGGCGTATTACGCAACCCTGCGCGCCAGCAATGAAGAACTCAACGAGATCTTCCGCTACTGCGAGCTGAACGAACAGATGATCCGCTCCGCCGATCCGCTGTGGGACGAAACCGAGCAGAAATTCCACAACTCGATCGCGTCCGCCACGCACAACCCGTTCATCACCGCGCTGCTGCCGATCTTCAACCGCGCCATCCACCACGGCATCCTGCTCGCCAACGAGGCGCCGGAGGTGGCGGAAATGACGCTGCACGATCACCGGGTGCTCACGCAGTATTTACGCGAGCGCAATCCGGAAGGCGCGAAAACCGCGATGCAGCTGCACATCATCAACACGATGCGCGCGTTCCACATACCCCTCGACTGATCAGTAAACGATCAGGTCCTTTGCAACTTCAACCTCGAACGGAAGCAGATCCAGGATCTGCTTCTTTACGTCTACGCCCTTGCGGACTTCGGAAAGGATCAGTCCCTTTTCGCCGAGCTTGAACACGCAGCGCTCGGTCACATAGGTGACCTCCTGCTTGTTTTCGTGCGCGTTCTGCGCCGAGAACGACAGCGCGGTGACATGCTCCGCAAACTTCAGGAACTTGCCTTCCTTTACGATCTTCAGACCGTCCTCGCCGTCCTCGATCTCCAGGCCGCCCGCAGAGAACGTCGTGCAGAACACGACCTTGTGCGTGAACTGCGTGATGTTGATGAATCCGCCGATGCCGCTCAGCTTCTTCGGATGGTAGTGTCCGTTGACGTTGCCCTCGCCGTCGATCTCCAGCGCGCCGATAAAGCAGATATCCAGACCGCCGCCGTCGTACAGATCGAACTGTTCGGCGGTGGTGCAGCACGCCTGCGCGCCCATCGCGGCGCCGAAGGCGAACCCGCCTGCGGGCAGTCCCTTCATGGAACCCGCCTCGACCGTCAGCGCGACTTTGCTGAGCATGCCGCTCTTCGCCGCTTCGACCGCGACGAATTCCGGCGCGCCGACGCCGATGTTCACGACGTGCCCGGGCTTCAGTTCCTTTGCCGCGCGCTTTGCGATCAGGCGCTTCGCAAGCTCCTTCGGATCGTCCTTCGCGTTCTCGCGCACATACGCTTCGAGCTCTTCATCCGTCATCGGGACGTCGCCCGCATAGCGCGGATCGGCGCCTTTGATGCCCTGGATCTGATCCTGCTCGGGGCAGACGCAGATGCAGTCGACCAGCACCGAGGGGATGACGATCTCGGTGGGACGGCGCGGCGTGTCGAGCTTGCGCTTGACCTGCACGATGACCTTGCCGCCGAGACGCTTGACGAGCTGCGCGATGGAAAGCGCGTCGCCGATGACCGGCTCGTCCTCCCACGAAATGTTGCCGTACGCATCCGCGCTCGAGCCCTTCAAAAGCGCGACGTCGGGACGCGGCGTCGCGTACTTCAGACGGCGCTTGCCGTCGATCACGATCTCCTCGACAAGCTCCTGCTTCGACTGCTCGTTGAGCTGATAGCCCTTGTACTTCGGATCGACGAACAGGTTCAATCCCGCGTCGGAAATGTAATAGGGATGCCCCGCCGCGCCCGCGCGGACCGCGTGCGACATGACGCCGAACGGCAGGTTGTACGCCTCGACCTTGTTTTCAAGGATCATCTTCGCCGTATCCGGCATGGAGCCGTAGTGCGACATGATCACGGTCCTGACGCCGCCGAGCGGCACGATCTTTTCGCAGGGCTGACCGGGCAGCCATCCGCCCAGACCCGCCGTGCAGTACAGCGTCAGATCCTTCGGATGCCCCTCGGCTTCAAAGCGCTCGTTCAAAGCGATCGAAAGCTGTTCGGCGTTGTTCATGCCGAGAAAGTTGTTGTAAATCAGGCAGTCTCCGTCCCGGATCAGCTTGACTGCCTCCGCGGCAGACATAAATTGTGCCATATGATTCTCCTTTTTCATGACCGTCAGGTCCATTCATGCGGCGACGCCGCAATGTATGCCGTCCGGCAATTCATGTCCGTAGGACAATTCATGCGCGTAAGCGCAATTCATACAGAAAAACCGCAGGGGCTGCCGAAGGTTTCGGCAACCCCTTGTTTCGTTCGGTTATTCGATGCAGGACGCGCCGCGCAGCAGCGCTTCACGGTTCAACGGGATCAGCTTGGCTTTCTTTTCGCCGAGCTTTTCGAGGAGCGCCGCAAGAACGGTCTCGACCTCGACGCACTTGGACTTGCCGAGGTATGCGCCGAGCATGATCATGTTGCTGACCTTGCTGTTTCCGAGCTCCGACGCGATCTCCGTGCAGGGCACATAGTATGCGTTGACGTCGGTGCGTTTGACCTTGATGTCGATCATGGAGCTGTTGACGAAGATCGAGCCGCCGGGCACGACCTTATCCTCGAACTTCTCGAGAGACGGACGGTTCATGACGATCAGCGACGTCGGACGCGTGACGAGCGGAGAGTCGATCTCCTGATCGGACAGCATGACGCTGCAGTTCGCCGTACCGCCGCGCATTTCCGGACCGTACGAGGGGATCCAGGAGGTGTTCTTGCCCTCCATCATGCCGGCTGCCGCAAGGAGCTGGCCCATCAGCAGGACGCCCTGTCCGCCGAAACCTGCGAAAATATTTCTCTCAACCATGGTTATACCTCCTTAAACGTGCCGAGCGGATAATACGGGATCATGTTGTCCTCAAGCCACTGCATCGCTTCGCCGGGCGCTTTGCCCCAGTTCGTCGGGCAGGGCGAGAGGATCTCGACCATGGAAAAGCCCTTGCGGTCGATCTGCGCCTGGAACGCCTTTTTGATCGCCTGCTTGGTCTTGATGATGTTCGGCGTGCTGTTCAGCGCGCAGCGCGCGATGAAGGCGGAACCCTCGATCGTGGAAAGCATCTCCGCAATGCGGATCGGCTTGCCGCAGTGCTCGGGATCGCGGCCCAAAGGACTCGTGGTGGTCTTCTGACCGACGAGCGTCGTCGGCGCCATCTGACCGCCGGTCATGCCGTAGATCGCGTTGTTGATGAAGATCGTCGTGATCTTTTCGCCGCGGTGCGCCGCATGAACGATCTCCGCCGTACCGATGGAAGCGAGGTCGCCGTCGCCCTGATAGGTGAAGATGTACTTATCCGGATGGACGCGCTTGAAGCCCGTTGCAACTGCCGGCGCGCGGCCGTGCGCCGCTTCGTACATATCGATGTTCATGTAGTTGTAAAGGAAGACCGCGCAGCCGACGGGAGCGACGCCCGCGCACTTTTCCTGAATGCCCAGCTCCTCGATGACCTCAGCCACGAGACGGTGCACGATGCCGTGACCGCAGCCCGGGCAGTAGTGGAACGGTACGTCCGTCAAAACGGGAGTTTTCTTAAAAACGGTTGCCATCTTTTACGCCCTCCTCATCTGCATAATGCGCTCGGCAATGTCCTCCGCCGACGGAATGACGCTGCCGCCCTTGCCCATGTATTCCACGGGCTTAATGCCGTTGACCGCAAGACGAATGTCCTCGACCATCTGGCCGTTGCTGATTTCGACGGTGAGACCGCCCTTGACGCTCTCCTGCGCGAAGACCTCGTGGACCTCCTTCGTCGGGAACGGCCACAGGGTGATCGGACGGACGAGACCGGCCTTGACGCCGTTCTCCTCCAGAATGCGGACCGCCGCTTTGCAGACGCGCGCGACCGTGCCGTATGCGCAGAGGATGTATTCCGCGCCCTCGGTGTGGTACTTCTCGACCATGACTTCCTTTTCGCGGATCACGTCATAGCGCGCATTGAGGCGCGTCATCAGTCCGTCCAGATCCTCGGTCTCGATATACAGGGAATTGATGACCGCACGCGGTCTGGTGCCCTTGGGATCCCAGCCCTGCGCCGCCCACGGCTTTTCGGGGAGCACCGGGTTCGGATTCATGTGCAGCTCGACCGGCTCCATCATCTGACCGATCAGACCGTCGGCAAGGATGATGACCGGAATGCGGTAATTGTCCGCGGTGTCGAACGCCTTCGGCATCAAATCGACCGTTTCCTGAATGGAGGAAGGCGCATAGACGACGCAGCGATAGTCGCCGTGGCCGCCGCCCTTGACCGCCTGGAAATAGTCGCCCTGGCTCGCCTGAATGTTGCCGAGGCCGGGACCGCCGCGCATCATGTTGACGATCACGCACGGAACCTCCGCGCCCGCGATCGTGGAGATGCCTTCCTGCTTGAGCGAAATGCCCGGGCTCGAAGAGGACGTCATGACGCGCGCACCCGCGCCGCCCGCACCGTAAACCATGTTGATCGCGGCGACCTCGCTCTCCGCCTGCAGGAAGCATCCGCCCACCTGCGGCAAACGCAGCGACATATACTCGGGAATGTCGTTCTGCGGCGTGATCGGGTAGCCGAAGAAGTAACGGCAGCCCGCCTGGATGGCGGCTTCGGCAATGGCCTCGCAGCCCTTCATCAGTTTCTTAGCCATACTGTTCCTCCTTATTTCTCGATCTCAATGGCAACGTCCGGGCAGGTTCTTGCGCAGGACGCACAGGCGATGCAGGCCTCCGGATGCGCGACTTCAACGGCATAGTAGCCCTTGGTGTTGAGGCGTTTCGAGATGGCCAGCACGTCTTTGGGACATGCACGCACGCAGAGCCCGCAGCTCTTGCATGCGTCTTC
>JAFRUN010000028.1 GCA_017438865.1 Clostridia bacterium | reverse complement strand
GCCGGAGGAGCCGGTTTCCGAGACGATCGAGATCGTCACGCCGGAGCCGACGGAGATCCCCGCGCCGACACCGACACCGACGCCCACGCCGACGCCCACGCCTGCGCCTACACCCGCGCCCACCGAAACGCCGACGCCGACGCCCGAGCCGACGCCCAGCCCGGAACCGACGCCGGATCCGAACCGGAAGATGGTCGCGCTCACGTTCGACGACGGTCCGAACATGAAGTATACGCCGCTCTTTTTGGATGTGCTGGAGAAATACGGCGTGCCGGGGACGTTCTTCGTGGTCGGAAGCAACCTGAAGCTCTCGGGTGCGGACGAGGTGATCCGGCGCATGCACGCGCTCGGCTGCGAGGTCGGCATCCACGGTCTGACGCACGACAAGATGACGAAGTACAATCAAAAAAAGAACGAGCAGCGCTTCGCCGAAATGAAGGAGAGGATTGCGGACATCATCGGCGACGGAACCGTTCCGCATCTGATGCGCCCGCCCTACGGCACGATGAACAAGACGGTGCTGAAAGCGGCGAAGAACGAGGAGCTCGCCTGCATCCGCTGGTCGGTCGACACGCGCGACTGGAGCAACCGGAACAAGTCGAAGATCGTGAAGATCGTGAAAAAAGAGGTCAAAAACGGTTCGATCATTCTGTTCCACGACCGGCTGGACGCGTCGCTGAAGGCGATCGACGAGCTGATCCCGTGGCTTACGGAGCAGGGCTACGACATCGTGACCGTGACCGAGCTTTTAAGCAGCGCCGGACCGATCGAGTACGGAAAGGATTACCGGTACAAGAAGATCGGGAAATGAAGAAAACGCGCCCGGAGGAAACGGGCGCTTTTTATTTGCAAACTTGTTGAAAACACAGCGTGAAACAAGTC
Source organism: Clostridia bacterium (assembly GCA_017438865.1). Taxonomy (GTDB): domain Bacteria; phylum Bacillota; class Clostridia; order Christensenellales; family CAG-138; genus UBA3792. Next base: position 2,646 of record JAFRUN010000028.1, on the reverse strand, counting down.
TTTTGTCGGGCGGTTTCCCTTGACCGGAGACCGGTTATTCGGTATACTGTATTTGTGAGATTTTACGGAAACGAGGAAAAAACCATGTTGGATGTTGCGATCATCGGCGGCGGGCCCGCGGGACTTGCGGCGGGACTGTACGCCGTGCGCGGCGGCGGAAACGTCTGCCTCTACGAGGAGATGTTCGCGGGCGGACAGATCGTGAAAACGCACCGGATCGACAATTATCCGGGCATTTCGGACGGGCCGGACGGGTACGCGCTCGCGGCGCGGTTCGAGGAGCACGCGGCGGCGTTCGGGCTGAAGATCGAATACGGCGCGGTCTCGGAGCTCGTTCTGACGGGGGATCCGAAACGGTTTACGTTCAACGGCGAAACGGTCGAGGCAAAGACCGTGATCCTCGCGACAGGCGCGTCGCCGAAAACGCTCGGCATTCCCGGCGAAAAGGAGCTGACCGGACACGGCGTTTCTTACTGCGCGACCTGCGACGGCGCGTTCTATAAAAACCGCACGGCGACGGTCATCGGCGGCGGCGACACGGCGATCTCCGACGCGCTGTATCTTGCCAAGCTCTGCAAACAGGTTTACGTCGTGCACCGGCGCGACGAACTCCGCGCAAGCGCGATCCTTGCGGACGCGGCAAAACAGACGGAGAACATCACGTTCGTCTGGAACAGCGTGCCGGAAGCGTTCCTCGGCGAAAAGAAGCTCTCGGGCATCCGGATCAGAAACCGCGTCACCGGCGAACTTTGCGACCTTCCGACGGACGGCGCGTTCGTCGCGGTCGGCGTGGTCCCGCGGACGGAACTCTTTTCCGGTCAGGTCGCGCTCGCCGAAAACGGCAGCGTGCCGACCGACGAACATATGCAGACGAACGTCCCCGGCGTGTTTGCGGCGGGCGACGTGCGAAATACCCCGCTCCGGCAGGTCGTCACCGCGTGTGCGGACGGCGCGATCGCCGCAACCTATGCATTGGAGGCAGCCCGTGTTAAGTGAAGCAAAGCGAGCCGAAGCGCTCGGCATTCTGAAAGAAACGTATCCCGACGCAAAGCCGGCGCTGCATTTTTCCTCGCCGTTCGAACTGCTCGTGGCGACGATGCTTTCCGCGCAGTGCACGGACAAGCAGGTGAACAAGTGTACGGACGTGCTGTTTCCGCTCTACAACACCGCGGAGCAGTTTGCGTCGCTCGACTTCGAGACGCTGGAGCCGTACATCAAAAGCTGCGGCTTTTACCGGATGAAGGGCATGCACATTCTGGAGATGAGCCGGATCCTCGTCGAACAATACGGCGGCAAAGTGCCCGAAACGCGCGAAGAACTGACGCAGCTTCCGGGCGTCGGCAGAAAGACGGCGAACGTCGTGCTGTCCAACGCGTTCAAGGTCCCTGCGATCGCGGTCGATACGCACGTGTTCCGCGTGGCGAACCGCATCGGGCTCACCGAGGCGAAGGATGTGGAAAAGACCGAACGTCAGCTGATGGCGCACATCCCGGAAAAGGACTGGGGCGACGCGCACCATTGGCTCATCTATCACGGACGGCAGGTCTGCGCCGCACAGCGGCCGAAATGCGGGATCTGTCCCTTAAAGGAGATTTGCGAACATGCAGTTCATTGACAAGGCGACCATTCATATCAAGGCGGGCAGCGGCGGCGACGGATGCGCCGCGTTCCACCGCGAGAAATATGTGATGAAGGGCGGTCCCTCCGGCGGCGACGGCGGCAGGGGCGGCAATATCGTGTTCGTCGCGGATCCGCAGCAGTCCACGCTGCTGGATTTCAAACGCTACCGGCACTTCCGCGCGCAGGACGGCGAGCCGGGCAGGGCGGAGCTGCAGGCGGGCAGGGACGGAGAAGACCTGATCATCAAGGTCCCGGTCGGCACGGTCGTGCGCGACACGGAGACCGGCAGCATCGTGGCGGACATGAACGAGCCCGGAAAGAGCCGCGTCGTGCTGTACGGCGGCAGAGGCGGCAAGGGCAACGCGCGGTTCGCGACGGCGACGAAGCAGGCGCCGCGGTTTGCGCAGAACGGGATCAGGACCGAGGAACGCACCGTCGAGCTGGAGCTCAAGACGATCGCGGACGTCGGCATCATCGGACTGCCGTCGGTCGGCAAGTCCACGATCCTGTCCGTTCTGACGAGCGCAAAGCCGAAGATCGCGGCGTACCACTTCACGACGCTGACGCCGAACCTCGGCGTGGCGACGCGCTACGACCGTTCGTTCGTCATGGCGGACATCCCGGGACTGATCGAGGGCGCGGCGGAAGGCGCGGGACTCGGACACGATTTTTTGCGGCACATCGAGCGCACGCGCATCCTTGTGCACGTGCTGGACGCTTCGGGAAGCGAGATGCGCGATCCGCTGGACGATTATGAAAAGATCAACGCGGAGCTTTCGAAATTCTCCGACGCGCTGGCGGCGCTGCCGCAGATCGTCGTCTGCAACAAGATGGACATTCCGGGCGCGGAGGAGGGCTTCGAGCGCATCAGGGCGGCGCTGGAGCCGGACGGCGTACAGGTGTTCGCGGTATCCGCGGCGACGACCGAGGGCTTCGGACCGATGCTCGACTGCATCGTAAAGATGCTGGACGCGCTCCCGCCGGTGCGTGTCTACGACGAGACGGAGCTCCTGACCGGCGCGCAGT
>JAFRUN010000027.1 GCA_017438865.1 Clostridia bacterium | reverse complement strand
GGCTCGGCTATTTCGTGTTCTTCTGCAATCCGAAGGGCTCGGACGGCAGGGGAGACGCGTTTGCGGACATCATGGGACACTACGGCGAGACGGATTATCAAAACCTTATGGACTTCTGCGACGAGGTCCTGCGCCGCTATCCCGCGATCGACCCGAACCGCGTGTGCGAAACGGGCGGCAGCTACGGCGGCTTTATGACGAACTGGATCATCGGGCACACCGACCGGTTCTGCGCGTGTGCGTCGCAGCGGTCGATCTCGAACTGGCTCAGTTTCAACGGCATCAGCGACATCGGATATTACTTTGTCGGCGATCAGAACAAGGCGGATTTCTACACCGATCACGCGAAACTGTGGGAACACAGCCCGCTGAAATACGCGAAGAACGTCAAGACGCCGACGCTCTTCATCCATTCGGACGAGGACTACCGCTGTCCGATCGATCAGGGCTTGCAGATGTACGCAGCGCTGGTCGACCGGGGGATCCCCGCGCGCATCTGTGTGTTCCACGGCGAGAACCACGAGCTGTCCCGCTCCGGCAAGCCGAAGCATCGGATACGCCGCCTCGAAGAGATCACAAACTGGTTTGAGAAGTACGCAAAGGAATAATCCGCAAATGATAACGACCGGGGAGATCAACCCGGTCGTTTCCGCTTTTCAAACTTACCGTTTCTTATAAAGCACCAGTTCGGGGTTTCTCCCCTCGCATTCATAGGTGCAGATGAGTATGAAATCCATATTGGCAAGCACGCCGAAGCACCGGTCGCCGCCGAATTCGGATTCGAGCTGATTGCCGAGATAGGTTGCTCCGTCGTTCAAAAACTTGACGCTTGCGCCGGAGGGAAGGGGATAAGCAAGGTTTACGTAGCTTCCGACGAGCGCGTTGAGTTTTTTAACCTTCGGCATGCCTTCGATATGCAGATCATTGATTTCATTGATCAACTGCTGCTTAAATGCTTCAAACTGTCCGTCGTCGCTCAGTTCTTCGTAGCGCTTCCAGTAATCCAGATTCGGAAGCATTTGCTTCATGTAGGTTCGTGCCTGTTCCTCCGAAAAGCCCTCTTTCACCATATGCGGAATACAAACGTCGATCAGATCGTCCATATCGCGGTAGGTATACGTGCCATCGGCATAGCACCACTTGCAGTAGTCCTCATTCGGCGTTCCGTCTTGATCCTTGCCGATGATCTCATCCTCGAGCGGCATGCCGCAGCATTGACAGATCAGCTGACGCGGAGAGCCGAGCAGCGTATTGATGGAGACATTGAACAGCTTTGAAAGCAGCCTCAGCGTTTCGGTATTCGGAACGGTTTCTCCGTTTTCCCAACGCGAGACCGCCTGACGGGTGACAAAGACCTTTTCTGCAAGCTCATCCTGCGAAAGCCCGTTCTTTGTCCGCAGCTCGAGAATGACATCTTTTGTACACATAAATACCTCCGGTTTGTTGCTGCTTATATTCTACTATCGGAAGGCAGTTCTGACAAGCAACCGTCTGTTGCGGATTCAGGAATCCAGAAGTTTGCCGGCATCGGGCGTGTCGAGTCGTTCGACGTCCTTGAGCTTTCGGGTGATGGCGCGGGTGCGCGTGCCGATCAGCGTATCCAGCTCATTGTTGACCTGCTGCAGACGCTGCTGCGAGCGTTCGAGCACTTCACCGAACTTCTCGAACTCGGTCTTGACTGCGCCAAGTACCTGCCAGACCTCGCCGGAACGCTTCTGGATCGCAAGCGTGCGGAAGCCCATCTGCAGGGAGTTCAGAAACGCCGCCATGGTGGACGGGCCGGTCACGTTGATGTGATAGGTGCGCTGCAGCTCCTCGATGAAGCCGCGGTTGACCGCCTCGGCGTAAAGCCCCTCGAACGGAAGGAAGAGAATGCCGAAGTCCGTCGTGTGCGGCGGATCGATGTACTTCGTGCGGATGTCCTTCGCTTCGGCTTTCAGGCGGATCTCGAGCATCTTCGCCGCCTGCGCGATCGCATCGGGATCGCCTTTGTCATACGCGTCCTGCAAGCTCGCGAACGTTTCGCCGGGGAACTTGGCGTCGATCGGCAGATACACCGGCGTTTCGCCGTCGCCCGGGAGCCGGATCGCAAACTCCACGCGTTCGCCGGATCCGGGCTTGGTCGCGATATCGCATTCATACTGTTCGGGCGAAAGGATCTCGGAAAGGATGGCACTTAGCTGCGTTTCGCCGAGGATGCCGCGCGTTTTGACGTTCGACAGGACTTTCTTGAGGTCCGTGACGCCTGCGGCGACCGCCTGCATCTCGCCGAGCCCCTTATAGACCTGCTCGAGCTGCGATGAGACGAGCTTGAACGATTCGGAGATGCGGCTTTCCAGCGTCTTCTCGAGCTTTTCGTCGACGACCTTCTGCATTTTTTCAAGCTGTTCGGCGTTGTCCGTCTGGATGGCGGTCAGCCGGCGCTCCATCGTCTGGCGGATCGCTTCGAGCTTCTGTTCGTTGTTCTGCTCGAGCGAATGGATGCGGTCCTCCTGCGATTTGCGGAGTCGCTCGAAATCCAGCGCGTTGTTCTGTTCCATGCCGGAAAGACGCTTGTCCTGCGCTTCCGCAGCGGTCCGCTGGTTTTCGGAGATCGTCTGTCCGAACGCCTGCAAACTGTTGTTCAGCTCCATGCGAAGCTCCGACGAGCTGTCCTTCCTTGCGTTCAGAAGAATGAACACAAACAGCACGAGCAGCAGCACGAGCGAAATGCCCGAAAGGATCAAAGCGGCAAGTTCCATTTACATACCTCCGTTCAGCACAAATCCGAGGATCAGCAGGGACTGTGCGAGAATATAAGTCAGCATCACATAAAAGTTTCCGTGTTTCAGTTCTTTCCGGTACTGATTTCCGGTGAGGATCGTATCGCTGAGCATGAAGAAGAGTCCGCCGATAAATGCGACGAGATACGGCAGCTTCTGCGTGACCAGAAGCAGATACAGCGCGGAAAGGCCGGTCCACGAGAGCAGCAGCGCATAGAGGAAGCCGGGCTTTCGGAGCGATTTCGGCGCGTAAGGAATGAGCTTCTTATACACGAACACGAGCCACACGGCGCACAGCGCAAGCGGAACGAGCATCAGCACATGCGGAGAAGGATAGCCCGAAAGCATGGCGCCGATATAGAACACATGACCGAGCGCGAACGACGCGATGCCGAGCAGCATGCCGAGCTTGCTTCCCTTGAACAGCAGGAAGACGTCGCCGAGCCAGCCGAACGCGAGCGCGGTCACGACGAGCGGGCTGATCTCTTTCGCCGAAACGCAGTACAGCGCGCCGAGAAGCGGCATCAGAAGCGTCTTCGTCACGGTGCGGATCTTCGGCATACGGCGATAGCAGGCCGCAAGATGCAATACGGATACGCCGACAAACAGCGCTCCGAGGATGATGATCGGTGTCGGGTGCGTAAAATTCACCTCCGATATACAGTATAGCACGGAAATCGCGTCTTGCGAAGAAGAATTTTGTATGATATACTATTTTCATTCCGGGGCGATTTTCACCCGAACAAAAAGGAGGACAATCCATGCAGTATTCCCGTGACGTGGAAGAAATGGTATGCGTCAAAAAAGGCGCGAAGCATGAGCCCGCTCCGATCCCCGAAGAGGGCAAGTGGGTAAAGGCGAAGGAAATCAAGGACATCAGCGGTCTGACGCACGGCATCGGCTGGTGCGCGCCGCAGCAGGGCGCCTGCAAACTCACGCTGAACATCAAGGAAGGCATCATTGAGGAAGCGCTCGTCGAAACGCTCGGCTGCTCCGGCATGACGCACTCCGCGGCGATGGCGGCGGAGATCCTGCCCGGCATGACGATCCTCGAAGCGCTGAACAGCGACCTCGTGTGCGACGCGATCAACACGGCGATGCGCGAGCTGTTCCTGCAGATCGTGTACGGCAGAAGCCAGAGCGCGTTCTCGGACGACGGTCTGACCGTCGGCGCAGGTCTTGAGGACCTCGGCAAGGGACTCCGTTCGCAGATCGGCACGATGTACGGCACGAAGGCAAAGGGACCGAGATACCTCGAAATGGCGGAGGGCTACGTCCTGAAGGTCGGTCTCGACGAAGAGGGCGAGATCATCGGCTACCAGTTCGTGAGCTTAGGCAAGATGATGGACGCGATCAAGAAGGGCATGGATCCCAAGGAAGCGTTCGAAAAGAACATCGGGACCTACGGTCGGTTCGCAACCGCCGCCAAGGTCATCGACCCGCGCAAGGAATAACGGAGGTGCCCCATGATTACGTTTGAAGGTTATGAAAGAAGAATCGACAAGATCACAAAGGTGCTGAACGAATACGGCATCAAGGATCTCGAAGAAGCAAAGGCGATCTGCGACGCGCACGGCATCGATCCGTACGGCATCGTCAAGGGCATTCAGCCGATCGCGTTTGAAAACGCCGGCTGGGCGTACACCGTCGGCGCGGCGATCGCGTACAAGAAGGGCGTCAAAAACGCTGCGGAAGCGGCGGAAGCCATCGGCATCGGTCTCCAGTCGTTCTGCATCCCGGGTTCCGTCGCCGATCAGCGCAAAGTCGGTCTGGGCCACGGCAACCTGGGCGCCATGCTCCTGCGTGAGAACACCAAGTGCTTCGCTTTCCTGGCCGGCCATGAATCCTTCGCTGCCGCCGAAGGCGCCATCGGCATCGCACGTACCGCCAACAAGGTCCGTAAAGAGCCGCTGCGTGTCATCCTGAACGGCCTGGGCAAGGACGCCGCTTTCATCATCTCCCGTATCAACGGTTTCACCTATGTGCAGACCCAGTATGACTACTATACGGGCGAACTGAAGATTGTCAAGGAAACCCCGTATTCTGACGGCGACAAGGCCAAAGTCCGTGTTTACGGCGCGGATGATGTCAACGAAGGCGTTGCTATCATGCGTTACGAGCAGGTGGATGTTTCCATCACCGGCAACTCCACCAACCCCACCCGCTTCCAGCACCCCGTTGCCGGTACCTATAAGAAGTGGGCTACCGAGAACGGCAAGAATTACTTCTCCGTCGCTTCCGGCGGCGGCACCGGACGTACCCTGCATCCCGATAACATGGCTGCCG
>JAFRUN010000026.1 GCA_017438865.1 Clostridia bacterium | reverse complement strand
CTTCTGAAACGAGCTCGTACAACAGTTGCTTTACTCTCGTTGATTTCACCCCCAACACCTGAGTAAGCTGCGATACGCTGCATTTGCCTTGATTTGTTAAGTGCTCGATGATCAAAGCCTTCTGCACAGATGCTTTTATCGTCACTTTTTTATCGTCGCTTTTTATCGTCACTTTTTTACCGTCACTTTTGAACAGCGGCAATACAAGCGTGCTTCGATCGGGTTCGGAGGAGACCAGGATCGTCGGTTCGCTCCATCCCTGCCGTTTCCAGACTTCGAAGATATTTGGAATACCGCTGCCCGCGCGTTCGCCGATATCTATGAGATTGAACATCTTCATCATGGTACCGTTGCGCGGATCGGAAATACCGCCGGAACGCGCGGCGGAAAGACCGATGCGGAAATCACCCGGATTGGTCATGGTGATCACATCTTTTTTCTTGATAATGACCAGTCCCTGCCGGCCGTAGTAATCGGCGTTGACCAGGCAATTTGCCAACGCTTCGCGCAGCGCCCTGTGAACAGGCGTATCATCGACGCGGTAAATCCCGTTCATCTCAAAGGGGACTTTCAGATCAAGTTGAAGCTTGTTATAGACCCGGAAATAGAAATCGAAGACGTTTCCGCTCCAATCTCCGGAAGAAGAGATGACCCGATCTGTCCATCGATGGACGTCATCGTATTCTTCGCGATAATCCAGGAAGTAGCGCGGGTATTCACGGACGATATCCGATTCGTTTCCAAACATCAATAAGCCTGCTGCGGTGGGATGAACCGAACCGTTTTCGCCGATTGCCGCTGCGCCGAGTTTGATGAGAAAATGCTCGTCGTCCAAAGTATCCCAGACATGCCCGGGCTTGCTGAGACGCATCCGCTGCCGATAAGCGCGCAAGCTCTCGGCGTTGATGACGTCCAGAGTCATTTCCTGCAGAACGAGCATATCTTGCGTCTTTATTGAGGCGTCGCGGTACATTGCATGCAGTTCGTCGGCGGTGCACTTGTAATCGCCTTCTCCGTTGCGGCGATAGCTGTTCAGCGGATTGCCGTCCACATAAACCGGTTTATAGGTGCGATCGGCCCGCGGGACATTGATAACGACGATGCTTTCCTCGCCGACAGGTTCAATCGTAACATCTTTGCTCGAAAGAATGTTGACGCTGGCTTTATTGGGATTGTTGACGGCGTCCCAGAAATCCTTTACCAGTTTTTCCGGATCCGGAAGATGGACTGTGTGGAGAGATTTGTCCGGATGCTCTTCGACACCAAGCAGAATGATTCCGCCTAGCGTATTTGCGAATGCGGAATATGTCTCCCAAATGCTCTGCGGAAGTCCGCCGACAGCTTTCTTTGCTTCGATTCGGTTGTTTTCTCTGTACTGTTCCAGATGCTGCAGGTCGATCATGGTATACCTCCGAAAATCTCCATATACATTATAGCCGAAGGCAGCAGTGTTTACAATGTTTTTTCATGCTGAATGGAGCATACTGACCGTGCCGGAACCAGGTTCCTTCAGTGGATCCGATAAATGAACTTGTCTGTACAGGTAAAAACCGGTACAATAAAAAGACCGCTTATATCAGAATGAGAAAAAATGGTATGATAAAAAACGGATGCAATATTTTGCGGTGTTCGTGCGTTGTTATGATGAAAGGACGGAAAATGACATGTTGATAAATGCACAAAAAGCAGAAGACCCGGATCGCGAGAGGATCGATTCTTTGCTGTCACGCATCAAGGACGGAGATCGGCACGCCATGGAGTTGCTGTATCGCTGTACCGCGAAGAACGTGTACGGCTATGCGCTGTCCATGCTGAAAAGCACGGCGGACGCAGAGGACGTTTTGCATGACTGCTACGTGCAGGTATTTCAGAAAGCGCGTTTTTACAGAAGTGAAGGAAAGCCTATGGCGTGGATCCTCACGATTGTGAAGAACCTCTGCCGCGATGCGATGCGGAAGCGAAAAAAGACCGATCCCCTTCCGGACGGAGATTGGGTCGCGGAGCTTGCAGAACAAAAGCACTTATCGAACGACGAGCGTCTTCTGTTGGACGAGTGCATGAAAAGACTTTCCGATGAGGAGCGCATGATCATCGTGCAGCATGCTGTTATCGGATTCAAGCATCAGGAAATCGCAGACGATCTGGATCTGCCGCTGTCAACCGTTCTTTCCAAATACCGGCGGGCGCTCATGAAACTGCGCACCGCAATGCTGAAAGGAGATACCTATGATGTCTGATAAAGAACTGGAAAAAAAGGTGGATGATCTGTTCGCAAAACTGACGCCCGATTATGCGGAATCGATGCTCAAAGATATCGATACGGTGCAAAAACCTGCCGGCAAAAAGCGCAATCTGAAAAATCTCTGGCTGCGCGTCGGATCGATCGCGGCGGTATTCGTTCTTGTGACGGTCGGGATCGTCGCCGCTGTCAATTTTACGCGCTACAACAAGGTCGATACGACCGTAACGCTTGACGTCAACCCGAGCATTGAATTGTGCGTCAACCGGTATGACCGCGTTCTGCGCGTCACGCCGCTCAACGCAGACGGCGAAAAGGTGATCGGTACGATGCGGCTGAAGAACGTTGACCTCGACGTCGCGGTCAACGCACTGATCGGCTCCATGATGAAGAACGGATATTTGAGCGAGATGTCAAACTCGATCCTTGTTACGGTGGATGGTTCTGACGCCGCGCGAAGCAGCACTCTTACAGAACGTATTTCCTCGGATATTGAAGCGCAGCTGAACGCCGGCTTTACCGGATCGGTGTTAAGCCAGACGGTACAGCACGATGCAGCGCTGCAATCGCTTGCCGACGAACACTCGATCACGGTCGGGAAAGCACAGCTGATCCAAGCGCTGGTCAGCCGCAATCCGCTTTACTCGTTCGACGCGCTCTCAAAGCTGTCCATCAACGAGCTGAACGTGCTGCTTGCAAAGGAGCCCGTAAATACCGACGCCATTCACACATCCGGCAGCGCAAGCACAAGCGCGTATATCGGCAAGGAACAGGCGCTTTCGATCGCTTGTCTCTATGTCGGGCTTGAGCCGTCCGAAGTGACGCTGACGGAGGCGATCGAGCTGGAATACGAAAACGGCAAGATGGTCTATGACGTGGAATTCCGCAAAGACGACTGCAAGTATGAGTTCGATATCGACGCCGTAACCGGAGAGATCGTTTCTTTCGGGCAAAAGCAGAAACCAAGCGGTGAACCGGTCACGCCGCCGGTCACGCCGGCACCGCCTGCCGCGGATATCGGGCAGGAACGCGCCGTTGCGATCGCGCTTTCCCACGCGAACGTACCGCAGAACGAAGCGGTTATCAGGAAGATCGAAAAGGAATCCGACAACGGCGTAACGTATTATGAGATCGAGTTTATCGATTCCGCCTTTGAGTACGAGTATAAGGTCAATGCCGCGACCGGTGCGATCATCAAAGCCGACAAGGAGCGCGACGACGATGCGCCCGGCACACATTCGGAAGCGCCGGAGCACAGCGCCGAGCTGATCGGCGAAGCAAAGGCAAAGGAGATCGCTTTGCGCCATGCGGGCTTCAGCGCCGGTGCGGTCAAGAAGCTGAAATGTGAGCTGGATCGCGAAAAAGGCAAGCTCGTCTATGAGGTCGAGTTCGAGGCGAACGGAATCGAATACGAATACACCGTCGACGCCGAGACCGGAGAGATCGTAAAGATCGAAAAAGAAGACGACCGGAAAGATATTGACGACGACGATGACGACGATTTCGACGACGATGATTAAGTCGCGGCTGGGTTAATCGATATACGCAGATCAAAAGCGCTCCCGGCTTGGGAGCGCTTTGATTTTCAATGGATCCGGTGGACCGGGCGCGGTATCTCTTTCCGGGAAACGGTGACCTGCGTTCCCAAAAGGATCGGAAGATGAGTTCTTGCGTAATCAACCAGATCCGTCACCGCTGCCAAAAAACAGCCGCCCATATTTAGTCCAACGAAATATGTATATAATGACAAAGCCCGAGGCGTGAGAGCGCTTCGGGCTTGGGTGTTGCGTGCTGCGGTTATTCGCCGTAGACGATCTTAGGGAGGACAAGCTCTTCCGCACGGGCGCGGAGGTTGTTCATGCGGATAAGCCTTCCGGTTGATTCTCGGCTTTCAAACGCGCGGTGACGCCCTCAAGCGGCGCCATTTTGGAAACCGTGGCTTCGATCTGCTCCCTTGCCGTGCGGTCGACTTCCGGAAACGTTCGACGCGCGGATCAAAGCATGCCGAGCACCTGCTCGTAAACTGCGCCGGTGCAGGCAAGCGTATCGTTGAGCAGCTGTTCGCCTCTGTAGCGGTAGAGCGAGGCTCTGTTGCTGTCCTTGAGATAGCCGAGGTTGATCAGCACGTTCAGCCAGGCGCTGCGGACGGTCGATTCCAGCATCATGACCGCGACGCCGAGGTCGCTGACGGCGTTGACGTTGGTCTTTCCCGGCATGCGCTCGATCATCTTCGCCGCATCGAGAGAAAGCTCCATCGTGTGCAGCGGCGATTCGATGCAAAGGATCAGCGCGTTCTGGATCGCGGCGGTGCGGGCGGTTTTTTCCTCCGCCGTCCCTTTGGGCAGATTCAGCGCCGCCGTAAACCGGTGGAACGCGTCGGCGTCGCGTTCCATTGCGTCGAGAAACGCAGCGCGCAGCGCGGAGCATCGTTCCTTGCAGATGCGAATCTCCTCCGAGAAAGCGGTATACTGCGGACGATCGAGGGACAGATTGCCCACCATTTCGGCAAGTGCAGAACCCAAAGAACCCGTCATAGCAGCAGCGGAGCCGCCGCCGGGAGCTGCCGCATCGGAACCGAGGAGCTCAAAGAAGGAACGCAGAGTCAAATCGGAAAGCACCATAATTGTTTCTCCTTGTGTCAAAAGAATACTGCGTATACATTCATTATACACCCGATCATAGCCTATTCTGCCGGAAAAAGCAAGATGTTTTCCCGCAATTTGACCGAGCGCAAAGGGCCGCTGCTTCGATCCGGTGAAAAGCCGATACCGCGATAGAAAAGGCGCAAACCGCGATTTTATATAACGTATTTCGGGGTTGACAGGACATATCCGCTTATGGTAGAGTAGCAACGTTGATTGGAAAGCGAACCCCTACGGGCACGGGAGGACAAACCATGGCAGAGAACCGTTTTATCAACGCATTTCTCCGAAACGCCAAGGGACACGTCCCTCTTGTGGAAGCGGGCTTGGTGCCCCATTCCGACCACAGCACGATCATACTACCCGGCTTCTGCGATGTACACGTACATCTTCGCGAGCCGGGTTTTTCTTATAAAGAAACGATTGCAAGCGGCACTGCGGCGGCCGCAAGAGGCGGGTATACCGCCGTGTGCGCCATGCCGAATCTGAACCCCGTGCCGGACAGTATTGCGCATCTGGCGATTCAGGAAGAGCTGATTGCCGAACAGGCGCGCGTTCGCGTTTACCCCTACGGTGCGATCAGCGTGGGCGAACGGGGCGAACAGCTTGCCGATCTTGAGGATTTGGCGCCGCGCGTGATCGCCTTTTCCGACGATGGAAGAGGCGTACAGAACGACGATCTGATGCGCGAGGCGATGCGGGAGGCAAAGCGGCTTCATAAATTGATCGCCGCGCATTGCGAGGACAACCGGCTTTTGCACGGCGGCTATATTCACGACGGCGCGTACGCTTCGGCGCACGGGCATGCGGGCATCTGCTCTGAAAGCGAATGGGGGCAGATCCGCCGGGACCTCAATCTGGTCCGTGAGACCGGCTGCGCCTATCACGTCTGCCATATCTCGACAAAGGAGAGCGTGGCGCTGATCCGGCAGGCAAAGCGGGACGGACTGGACGTGAGCTGCGAGACCGCGCCGCACTATCTGGTTCTGGATGAAACCGATCTTATGGAGGACGGTCGCTTCAAGATGAATCCGCCGCTGCGGAGTCCGAAAGACCGCGAAGCGCTGATCGAGGGACTTTTAGACGGCACAATCGACATGATCGCCACCGATCACGCGCCGCACAGCGCTGAAGAAAAGGCAAAGGGACTGCGCGGAAGCGCGTTCGGGATCGCCGGGCTGGAGACTGCTTTTCCGGTGCTCTATACCAAGCTGGTCGTTCCGGGCGTACTGCCCCTCGAAAAGCTTGTCGATCTGCTCGTATACCGTCCGAGAGAGCGCTTCGGGATCCCGCTTGCGGAAAATGATTACGCGGTCTGGGATATGGACGCAGCGTATACCGTCGATCCGGATACCTTTTTGAGCAAAGGCCGCGCAACGCCGTTTGCGGGCATGCCGGTGCGCGGCAAGTGTCTGCTGACAGTATGCGGCGGCAAGCCGGTCTACACGGCGGAGGACGGCGCGATATGAACGATGTGATTTTTACCGTCGCGGCGCAGAAGCGTCTGACGGACAACGTATATGAGATCCGGCTCACGGGCGACACTTCGGCGATCACCCGACCGGGACAGTTTGTCAATCTGAAGCTGGATGGGCTTTTTCTTCGAAGACCGCTGTCCGTCTGCGATCTCGAGGGCGACGCGCTGACGCTGATCTATAAGGTCGTCGGTCGCGGCACGGCGCTTTTAAGCGGTATGATGCCGGGGCAGACGATCCCGGTGCTGACGGGCCTGGGCAACGGCTACGACACGGCGCTTTCCGGAGACAGACCGCTGTTGATCGGCGGGGGCGTCGGCGTACCGCCGCTGTACCTGCTGGCGAAGCGCCTGCGCGCCGAAGGAAAGACCGTTTCGGCGGTCCTCGGCTTCAATACCGCCGCGGAGATCTTCTATGAAGAGCAGTTCCGGGCGCTCGACTGCACGGTCGCCGTGACCACGGCGGACGGTTCTTACGGGATCCGGGGCTTCGTCACCGACGCGCTGCCGGAGGATTACACCCATGTTTATACCTGCGGACCGGAGCCGATGCTGCGCGCCGTGCATCGCAGAATCGCGACCGGCGGTTCGTTCAGCTTTGAGAAGCGCATGGGCTGCGGCTTCGGCGCGTGCATGGGCTGCACCTGCAAAACGATCGCCGGATACAAGCGCATCTGTAAGGAAGGTCCCGTGCTGGAAAAGGAGGAGATCCTATGGGAAGACTGAGCGTCGATCTCTGCGGCGTCGAGCTGGATAACCCTGTCATCCCGGCGTCCGGTACGTTCGGGTACGGCTGGGAGTTTGCCGAGCTGTACGATATCAATATATTAGGTACGTTCTCCATTAAGGGAACCACGCGGGAACCGCGCTTCGGCAATCCGACGCCGCGGATCGCGGACTGTCCTGCGGGCATGCTGAACGCCGTGGGCTTGCAGAACCCCGGCGTGGACCGGGTCATCGACACGGAACTAATGAAGCTGAAAACGGTTTTTCATAAGCCGGTCATGGCAAACGTCAGCGGATTCTCCGTTGCGGAATACGCGGAGGTCAGCGCAAAGCTGGACGCGCAGCCGCAGGTGGGCTGGTTGGAGGTCAACATCTCCTGTCCCAATGTGCACGGCGGCGGCATGAGCTTCGGCACCGATCCCGAGCAGGCGGCGGCTGTGGTGCGCGCGGTCAAGGCGGTGACGACAAAGCCCGTTATCATCAAGCTGACGCCGAACGTGACGGATATCGTGACGATCGCGAAAGCCTGCGAGCAGGCGGGCGCGGACGGGATCAGCCTGATCAATACCCTTCTGGGCATGCGGATCGACCTTAAAACCCGCAAGCCCGTTCTTGCCAACGTGACCGGCGGGCTTTCGGGTCCCGCGGTCTTTCCGGTCGCCCTGCGCATGGTATGGCAGGTCGCGCACGCCGTGAAGATCCCCGTCGTCGGCATGGGCGGGATCTCCTGCGCCGAGGACGTGCTGGAAATGCTGACGGCAGGCGCCGCCGCCGTTGAGGTGGGGGCGGCGAACCTGGTCGATCCGCTGGCGTGCAAAAAGATCATCGAGGCTTTACCGGAAGCAATGGACCGGTACTGCATTCGCAATCTTCGTGAACTGAGAGGAGCATAACATGGGAAAAGACGTCATCATCGCCTGCGATTTTCCGACCGCGGCGCAAACTCTGACCTTTCTGGACCGTTTTCCCGAACGGAAGCCCTTTGTGAAGATCGGCATGGAACTCTTCTATGCCGAAGGTCCGTCCGTCGTGCGCGAGATCAAGGCGCGGGGTCACAGGATTTTTCTGGACCTGAAGCTGCATGATATTCCGAACACCGTCAAAAAAGCGATGGCGGTACTGTCCGGACTTGACGCGGATATCGTGAATCTCCACGCCGCGGGAACGGCAGAGATGATGCGCGCCGCGCTGGAGGGGTTGACGCGAGCCGACGGCACCCGACCGCTTTTGATCGCCGTTACGCAGCTTACCTCGACCGATCAGACCGCATTGGAACGCGAGCTTCTGATCGACCATCCGATGGACGAGGTGGTTCTTGCTTACGCCGAGAATGCAAAAAACGCGGGCTTGGACGGCGTAGTCTGCTCGCCGCTGGAAGCCGGAAAAGTCCACCGCCGCTGCGGCTCCGGTTTTCTGACCGTCACCCCGGGCATTCGGTTCGCCGACGGGGAGAAGGGGGATCAGAAGCGGATCATGACGCCCGCGCAGGCAAAGATCGAAGGCGCGGACTACATTGTCGTAGGCCGTCCGATCACCGCCGCAGCCGATCCGGCGGCAGCATATGCGCGCTGCTGCGCGGAGTTTACAGATTAAGAAAGGAAACGAAAGGCATGGAATTGTCAACGCTGATCGCAAAGGACCTGCTGTCCATCCGCGCGGTCTTCTTCCGCCCGGAGCAGCCCTTCCTTTGGGCGAGCGGGATCAAGAGCCCCATCTACTGCGACAACCGCCTGACGCTCACGGCGCCCGCGGTCCGCAACGACGTGGAAAACGGGCTCTGCGAGCTTGTCCGGACGTACTATCCGGAGGTCGAAGTTTTGATGGGAACGTCCACTGCGGGCATCGCGCACGCCGCCATCGTCGGACACCTTTTGGGTCTGCCGATGGGCTACGTCCGCGGCGGGAACAAGGATCACGGCCGTCAGAACCGCATCGAGGGACGGCTGGAACCCGGACAGAAGGTCGTCGTGGTGGAGGATCTGATCTCCACCGGCGGATCCGTCATCGAGGTCGTCGAAGCGCTGCGCGACGCAGGCGCAGAGGTCCTCGGCGTCGTATCCATCTTCACCTACGGCATGAAAAAAGGCTTGGACCGGCTTTCTGAAGCGCAGGTCGAAAACCATTCCCTGACGGACTTCGACCGCATCGTCGCGGTCGCCGCCGAAGAACACTATATCAAGGCAGAAGACGTGGAACGGCTGATCGCCTTCCGCGATAACCCATCGGATGAAAGCTGGATCGGAGGTATCAAATGAAACGAAGCATCATCGACATTCTGGATCTGAGCACTCAGGAACTGGAGGAGCTCATCGCAACGGCGGAGGACATCATCGCCGACCCCGACAAGTATGCGCACGCATGCGACCGCAAGAAGCTGGCGACCCTCTTTTTTGAGCCGTCGACCCGCACCCGCATGAGCTTCGAAGCGGCGATGTACGAGTTGGGCGGACACGTGATCTCCGTGTCCAGCGCCATGTCGTCCTCGGCAGCCAAGGGCGAGAGCGTGGCGGACACCGCAAAGACCGTCTCCTGCTATGCGGACATCATCGCCATGCGCCACCCCAAGGAGGGCGCGGCATACGTGGCGGCGACCAACGCCACGATCCCCGTAATCAATACAGGCGACGGCGGACACTGCCATCCCACGCAGACGCTGGCGGACCTTCTCACGATCTGGCGTGAAAAGCGCCGCTTCGAAGGGCTGACCATCGGTCTTTGCGGCGATTTGAAGTTCGGGCGCACGGTGCATTCCCTGATCAACGCCATGTCCCGGTACAACGGCAACCGGTTCGTGCTGATCTCGCCCGAAGAACTCAAAGTGCCCTCCTACGTGAAGAAGGGCAGCCTGAAAAAGTTCAATATTCCCTATACCCAGACGACTGATCTCGAAGCAGTCATGCCCGAGCTCGATATCCTCTATATGACCAGGGTCCAGCGCGAGCGTTTCTTCAACGAGGAGGATTACCTCCGCCTGAAGGACAGCTACATCCTTACCCCGGACAAGCTGAAAAACGCGAAGCCCGATCTTGCCATTCTGCATCCGCTGCCCCGCGTCAATGAGATCAGCGTCGCCATCGACGACGATCCGAGAGCCTGCTATTTCAAGCAGGTATTGAACGGCAAATATATGAGAATGGCTTTGATTCTGAAACTTCTGAAGGAGGCAGGCACCATATGAACATCGATTCCATCCAGAACGGCGTGGTCATTGACCACATCACCGCAGGACAGGGCATGAAGCTCTATCATCTGCTCAAGCTTGACGAAACCGACCTGTCCGTGGCGATCATTCGTAACGTTGTGAGCCGCAAGATGGGCAAGAAGGACATCATCAAGATCGACGCCGACATCCCCGTGAACCTGGACGTCATCGCGTACGTGGATCCCGGCGCCACCGTCAACATCATCCGCAACGGCGCACTGGTGGAGAAGCGGCAGATGGAGCTTCCCGAAATGCTGACCGACGTTCTGACCTGCAAGAATCCGCGCTGCATCACGTCCACCGAACAGGAGCTGAAGCACGTCTTCCGGCTGACGGACCGTGAAAACAAGGTCTATCGCTGCATCTACTGCGAGACCAAGGCGGGCATCTGACGGAAAGGAGCTGCGATGAAGAAGATCGGAATCGTCATGGGAAGCAAAAGCGATCTTCCCGTGGTGCAGAAGGCGATCGACGTGCTCAACGAGTTGGAGATCCCCTTTGAAGCGCACATCTATTCTGCGCACCGGACGCCCGTCGAGGCGGCGGAGTTTGCCCGCGCCGCGCGGGAGAACGGCTTTGCCTGCGTGATCGCGTTTGCCGGCATGGCGGCGCATCTTGCGGGCGCGATCGCCGCGAATACCACGCTGCCGGTCATCGGCGTGCCCTGCAAGGGACCCGTCTTCGACGGAATGGACGCGCTGCTGTCCACCGTGCAGATGCCCTCCGGCATTCCGGTGGCGACCGTGGCGGTCAACGGCGGCGCAAACGCCGCGCTGTTGGCGGCGGAGATCCTGTCCGTCGAGGATCCGGAGCTTGCCTGTAAGCTTCAGAAAAAACGCGAAGCAGCCGCAGCCGCGGTCCTGGAGCAGGACGCGCAGCTTAAAAAAGAACTGTCTTAATCCGAACCGACATTTATCATCGAAATTCATCGAAAAGGGGTATTTTATCATGGAAAACAAGCTTGTTTACACCGGCAAAACCAAGAACGTTTATGCGCTGCCCAACGGCAACTACCTGCTGAAATTCAAGGACGACTGCACCGGCAAGGACGGCGTCTTTGATCCCGGCGAGAACAGCGTCGGTCTGACGATCGACGGCGTGGGCGACGTCAATCTTCGCATGTCCATCTATTTCTTTGAGAAGGTCAACGCGGCG
>JAFRUN010000025.1 GCA_017438865.1 Clostridia bacterium | reverse complement strand
TATCAGATCTGTCTGAACCCGCAGAACATCCAGGAATCCGACCGCGAGCGCATCGCGTCGATCCTGTCGATGTACCTCAATATGAGCTACGACACGGTCTATACGAAGATGACGAAAACGCGTCCGAAGGATCCGAAGAACCCGGACAATCACGAGCGCGTGCTGTATTCGCAGATCAAGCTCAAGGACCAGGTCGACAAAGAGGTCATCAGTAAGCTCAACTCCATGCAGCTCGGCAGCGGCGTCAGCTACTACAGCGACGTCAAGCGCGACTATCCGGAGTCGGGCTATTACGCGCAGCTCATCGGGTTCACGAACATCGACGGCGACGGACAGACCGGCGTGGAGCTGACGTACAACAAATATCTCGCGGGCGAGGACGGCTATCAGAAGGCGGACACCGACCGCGACAACAACCCGGTCCCCGGCGGCGAAGAGGAATACGTCGAGAGCATTCCGGGCGCGGACGTCGTTCTCACCGTCGACACCGGCTATCAGGGCATCCTCGAAAACGCGCTGCAGGAGGCGTGCAGCATCAACAACGCCAAGAGCGCTGCGGGGATCCTGATGGAGCCGAAAACCGGCGAGATCCTTGCGATCGGCACATACCCGACGTTCGAGTCCTCGAACCCGCCGCGTTCCGACGCAAAGACGCTTCTGGAGCTAAGTAAAAACCGCATCGTCACCGACACCTACGAGCCCGGCTCGACGTTCAAGGTCATCACGCTTGCGTCGGCGCTGGAGTCCGGCGCGGTCACGACCGAAAGCCGGTTCCGCTGCGGCGGCTCGCTTCTGGTGCACGGAGAAAAGATCAAGTGCTGGAAATCGGGCGGTCACGGCGAGGAATCGCTCGCCGAGGCGGTCGCAAACTCCTGCAATCCGGCGTTCATGTCGATGGCGCTGAAAATGGGCGTCGACACGTTCTACGACTATATCTTCAAATTCGGCTTCGACGAATCCACCGGCAGCGGCGTGATGGGCGAAACGAGCGGCACGGTCACGCACCGGAAATACATCCGCGACGCGGATCTCGCGCGCATCGGCTTCGGACAGAGCATCAGCTGCACGGGCATGCAGCTCATCACGGCGGTCAATGCCTGTATCAACGGCGGCGAGCTCATGAAGCCGTACGTCGTTTCCGAGATCGTCGACAAGTCCGGCAACATCCTTCTGAAAAACGAACCGACCGTCGTGCGCCGCGTGATCTCGCCGGGCACGTCCGCAACGATCCGCAGTCTTCTGCGCGGCGTTGTGGAGAAGGGCAGCGGCAAAAACGCGCAGGTTCCCGGCTACTCGGTCGGCGGCAAGACGGGCACGTCGCAGAAATACGACGAAAACGGCAAGGTGTCGTCCTCGAAGCTCGTCGCGTCGTTCGTCGGCTTCGCGCCGGTCGACGATCCGCAGTTCATCTGCCTGATCATCGTCGACGAGCCGCAGGTGCCGCAGGTGTACGGCAGCACGGTCGCCGCGCCGTTCGTGCAGCAGGTGCTTGCCGCGGCGCTCTCGTATGCGGGCATTACGCCGGACATCGAAAGCCAGATCACAACGGTTCCGAACGTGCGCGGACTCACCGTGGAACAGGCGAACCAGGTATTGAAGGACGCGGGGCTGACGTCGATCTACGTCGAAGCGGAGCTGCAGTCGACCGTTTCAAACCAGTCGCCTGCGCCGAACACGCAGGTCGTGCGCGGCAGCACGGTCATGCTGTATTCCACGGGATACTCCTTCTTCTCCGAGCTCACGGAGGAGGTCGAGATGGTGGAGGTGCCGAAGCTGATCGGCAAGGACCGCATCGACGCGCTCGACGCGCTGAAGAAGGTCGGGCTTCTGATGGATTACGATCAGCACCACTGCGCGGGGTATGTGGTGTATCAGGATATCACGGAAGGGTTCAAGGTGCCGGTCGGCACGGTCATCCATGTGCAGCTTGAACCGAAGAGCAAATAAGACCACATTAACGGGGGAAACAAGAATGCTGTTATCGGGCATTGCCGCAGATCTCGGCATGACGGTCACCGGCGGGGACGCCGAGATCACGTCGGTCGAATACGATTCCAGAAAGGTCAGGGACGGAAGTCTGTTCTGCTGCATGCAGGGGCTCGTTTCCGACGGGCACAACTTCGCCGCGCAGGCGGTGGACAAGGGCGCCGCGGCGCTGCTTGTCGAACGGCTTCTGCCGCTTGACGTGCCGCAGATCGTGGTGCCGGACGGACGCGTCGCCATGGCGCACGCCGCCGCCGCGTTTTACGGGCATCCCGAGCGCGAGATGATCATGCTCGGCGTCACCGGCACGAACGGCAAGACGAGCACGACCTACATGGTCAAGTCGATCGCCGAAGCCGCGGGCATGAAGGTCGGGCTCATCGGCACGATCCGCAACATGATCGGCGACACGATGCTCGAAACGGGCAGGACCACGCCGGAATCGGCGGACCTGTTCGCGCTCCTTCGCCGCATGGCGGACGAAGGCGTCGACCTCGTCGTTATGGAAGTTTCGAGCCACGCGCTCGTGCAGGACCGCGTCGCGGGCATTCCGTTCCGCGTCGGTCTGTTCACGAACCTCACGCAGGACCATCTGGACTACCACAAGACGTTCGACCGCTATCTCGAAGCGAAAAAGCTGCTGTTCAGACAGAGCGACATGGCGATCATCAACATCGACGACGCCTATGCGGAGCGCATGACGGACGGGCTTACCCTGCCGATCAGAACGATGGGCATCCAGCACCGCGCGGATTACACCGCGATCAACATCGACATCCGCACCGACGGCGTCCGCTTCCATCTGCGCACGCCCAACGGCGAAGGCCCCGTGCGCATGCACATCTCCGGCCTGTTCTCGGTGTATAACGCCATGGGCGCGGCGGCGATGATGCAGGCGGTCGGCGCGTCGTTCGGCGACATCATCAAGGGCCTCGAATCGCTTTCCGGCGTTTCCGGACGGCTCCAGTCGGTCGACACGAACGGGCGTCCGTTCTCGGTCTACGTCGATTACGCGCACACGCCCGACGCGCTCGAAAACGTGCTGAACTCGGTGCACGCGTTCGCAAAGGGGCGCGTCGTCAGCTTGTTCGGCTGCGGCGGGGACCGCGACCGCACCAAGCGTCCGCTGATGGGCGAGATCGGCGGGCGGCACTCGGATTTCGTCGTCGTCACAAGCGACAACCCGCGTACCGAGAATCCGGACGACATCGTCCGCGCCGTGGAGCTCGGCGTGCAGAAGAGCGGCACGCCGTTCGTCTCGATCGTCAACCGCAGGGAGGCGATCGCATACGCGCTTTCGATCCTCGAGCCGGACGACATTCTCGTCATTGCGGGCAAGGGACATGAAAATTATCAGGAGATCAACGGCGTCAAGCACCATTTCGACGACCGCGAGATCGTGGAAGAGCTCCTGAAGGATTAAAAGGGGACGGAGTATGGAAACCATTGTACTGAATTCACTGCTTGCGCTGCTCGTCGCGTTCGGCGTCGCGGCGCTGCTCGGGCCGCTCGTCATTCCGGTGCTGCACCGGCTGAAGTTCGGACAGAACGTGCGCGACGACGGACCGAAAACACACCTCAAGAAGCAGAACACGCCCACCATGGGCGGCGTGATGATCCTCGTCGCGGTGATCGCGGCAACGCTGATCTTTGCACATAGGAACTATTCGCTCGCGGTCTGGGCGCTGCTCTTCACGGTGCTGTTCGGGCTTGTGGGATTTCTGGACGACTTTATCAAGATCGTCAAAAAGCGCTCGCTGGGACTTCGCGCATGGCAGAAGATCGCCGCGCAGTTCCTCCTGTCGCTCGGGTTCGCGCTCGCGCTGTACTTCCACCCGTCGGTCGGCAGCACGATCTGGTTCGATAAGCTCGACCTCGGCATCTTTTATATCCCGTTTGCGATGTTCGTGATCATCGCGACGGTCAACTCGGTCAACCTGATCGACGGTCTGGACGGGTTATCGAGCTCCGTCACGTCGGTTTACTCGCTTGCAAGCGGACTGATGATCATCCTCTTTGTGCTGACCTATCCGTCCGCTTCGCTGCAGGGCGAAGCCGCCGTCGCCGCCGCGGATACGCTCAAAGGGCTTTCGGGGATCGCGGTGTTCGCGTTCGCCGTCGCGGGCGGCTGCATGGGATTCCTGGTGCACAACACCTATCCCGCAAAGGTCTTCATGGGCGATCTCGGCGCGTTCACGCTCGGCGGCGCGGTCGCGGCAATGGCGCTTTTAACCCGCACCTCGCTGCTGCTGCCGCTGATGGGGATCCTGTATGTGGCGACGTCCGTGTCGGTCATCCTGCAGGTCGGCTCCTATAAGCTCCGCAAAAAGCGCATCTTCCGCATGGCGCCGCTGCATCATCACTTCGAGCTCGGCGGCACGCCGGAAACGAAGATCGTTTCGATGTATACCGTGGTGACCGCGATCGCAAGCGCGTGCGCGCTGATCATCTTCTGGTTCTGCAAATAAGGAGGAAGGGTATGGCAAAGCAAAAAACGGCGCTGATCGTCGGCATGGCAAAGAGCGGCATCGCTGCGGCGCGTCTTCTGTATCAGGACAACTACCGCATCATCGTCAACGATATGAAACCCGAGATCAAGGGGCTTTTCGAGCAGCTTTCGGGCATCGCCTATGAGGTCAAGCTCGGCGCGAACCCGATGGATCTTCTGGACGGCGTGGACCTTCTGATCCCGAGTCCGATCATTCCGATGACGCGCAACTTCATCGTCGAGGCGAAGCGCCGCGGCATCGAGGTCATTTCCGAGATCGAGCTCGGCTACCGCTATTCGAAGGCGGACTTCGTTTGCGTCACCGGCACGAACGGCAAAACGACCTGCACGGCGCTGACCGGCGAGCTCTT
>JAFRUN010000001.1 GCA_017438865.1 Clostridia bacterium | reverse complement strand
TCATGGTCAACCGCAGCGCAAGCGACAGCATCTTCTTCTGGAAGCTCGCGGGCAGCGGCGAAACCACCACCTACACCACCGTCATCGGCTGATCACGATCTATACGCAAAGCGCCTCATGCGAGGCGCTTTTTTTGTTGAAAAGATGCTGTATTTTTGCTATAATAAAAAGTAAGGAACCCGAAGGAGGACAGGCATATGACGGAGCAGCGGACGCTTTTGAGCGCCGAGATCGGGCAGCCGCTTGCTGCGCGGCTGCGCCCGGAAACGATCGATGAGGTCGTCGGGCAAACGCATCTTCTCGGTCCGGGCAGGATCCTTCGCCGCATCATCGAACAGGACGCGGTTTCGTCGATGATCTTCTGGGGCCCGCCGGGCGTCGGCAAGACCACGCTCGCGCATGTGATCGCCAATCAGACCAGGGCGAAGTTCATCAACTTCTCTGCGGTCACAAGCGGCATCAAGGAGATCCGCACCGTCATGCAGCAGGCGGACGAAAACCGGCTGTTCGGCGAAAAGACGATCGTGTTCGTCGATGAGATCCACCGTTTCAACAAGGCGCAGCAGGACGCCTTTTTGCCGTTCGTCGAAAAGGGCAGCATCATCCTGATCGGCGCGACCACCGAAAACCCGTCGTTTGAGGTCAACGGCGCGCTTCTTTCGCGCTGCAAGGTGTTTGTGCTGAAGGCGCTTTCGGAGGACGAGATCGTTACGCTCCTGAAACGCGCTGTTTCGAGTCCGAAAGGGTTTGGCAATCAGGATATCGTTATTTCGGACGACGTGATTCGAATGATCGCGGTGTTTGCGAACGGAGACGCGCGCACGGCGCTGTCCACGCTCGAAATGGCGGTGCTGAACGGCGAATATGAAAACAACGTCACGACGGTTACGGTCGATACGGTCGAGCAATGCACCTCGAAAAAGTCGCTGCTGTACGATAAGACGGGGGAAGAACACTATAACCTGATCTCCGCGCTGCATAAGTCGATGCGCAATTCCGATCCGGACGCGGCGGTCTACTGGCTTGCGCGGATGCTCGAGGCGGGAGAGGATCCCATCTATATCGCACGGCGCGTCACGCGCTTTGCCAGCGAGGACGTCGGGCTTGCCGATCCGCGCGCGCTGGAGCTCGCGGTCGCCGCGTTCCAGGCGTGTCATCTGATCGGTATGCCGGAATGTTCCGTACACCTGACGCAGGCGGTCGTATATCTGTCGCTCGCGCCGAAATCGAACGCGCTTTATATGGCGTACGAAAACGCCAAGCGCGACGCGATCACGCAGCTTGCCGAACCGGTGCCGCTGCATATCCGCAACGGCGTGACGAAGCTGATGAAGGACGTCGGCTACGGGAAGGGATATCAGTACGCGCACGATTACGCGGAAAAGATGACCGATATGCGCTGTCTGCCCGATTCGCTGCTCGGCAAAGAATACTACGAACCGACCGAGCAGGGACTGGAAGGCAGATTCAAGGAGCGGCTTGCGCAAATCAAGGCGTGGAAAGCCGCGCAGGAAAAGAAATAAGCGATAAGCAAAGAATATAAACAAAAAGGAACGGGATACCGTTCCTTTTGTCTTTTTCGTTCGGTCATTCGTCTCCGACGATGGTGCGATAGATGCGGTCGAGATCGTCCTTTGAATAATAATGGATGATCAGCTTGCCTTTGTCCTCGTTGCCCTGCACGGAGATCTTCGTGCCGAGCTCCGAGCGCATGCGGTGCAGGGCGCTGCGCAGCTCCGCCGTCGGTTCCGGTTTTTCTTTCCGTTCCCGTCTCGGCATCTCCGCAAAGCGGATTTCGTCCTCAAGCCGCCGCACCGACCAGTCGCCCTCGATACACTTTTCCGCAAGCGCCGTCTGTGTCTTCGGATCGACGCCGGCAAGCATTTTGCCGTGCCCCGCGGAAAGACGTCCCTCCTTGATCAGCTTCTGTACGGGCTTTGCAAGCGTCAGCAGGCGCAGCGCGTTCGCGATCGCGGGACGGCTCTTCCCGACGCGTTCGGAAACCTCCTCCTGCGTGAGATCATGCTGTTCCATCAGCAGTTTGATCGCCGCCGCCTCTTCGATCGGATTCAGGTTCTCGCGCTGGATGTTTTCAACGAGCGACAGCTCCATGACCGTCTCCTCGTCGATATCGGTGATCATGACGGGGACTTTTTTGAGCCCCGCCTGCCGCGCGGCGCGATAACGCCGTTCGCCCGCGACGATCGTGTAGCGCGAGCCGTTCCGCTTGACAAGGATTGGCTGCACGATCCCGTGACGTCTGATCGAAGCGGCAAGTTCTTTGAGTTTTTCCGGATCGAATGTCTTTCTCGGTTGATCCGGATTGGTGTCGATATCGTAAAGATCGACCTCGATCCTGCCGTCTTCCACGGTCTCCGGCACGTCGATCTCGTCCAGAAGCGCGTCCAGTCCACGCCCAAGTCCTTTATTCTTTGCCATTTCCTTCCTCCCGTTTGATGAATTCCTCCGCCAGATTCGTGTACGCCTTTGCACCGATGTTTCGCGGATCGTACAGCGTGATCGGCAATCCGTGACTCGGCGCCTCGCTCATGCGGACGGAGCGCGGAATGATCGTGTTGTAGACCTTTTCGCGGAAATACTTTTTGACCTCCTCAACGACCTGCACACACAGGTTCAGCCGCGACGAAAACATCGTCAATACGACGCCCTCGATATCGAGGCGGCCGTTCAGCCCGCGGCGCACCAGCTTGACCGTATTCATCAGCTGCGACAGCCCTTCGAGCGCGTAGTATTCGCATTGGATCGGCACCAGCAGCGAATCCGACGCCGTCAATGCGTTCAGCGTCAACAGTCCCAGCGACGGCGGACAATCGATGAAGATATAGTCGTATGCGTCCGCGAGCGGCTTCAGAACGCGTTTCAGCCGGTGCTCGCGCGACTCCAGCGATACGAGCTCGACCTCCGCGCCCGCCAGCTCGATGCGTGACGGCATGACGTCAAGCGTTTCGATCATCGTTTTGCGGATCGCCTCGTTTACGGGCGTATCGAGGATCAGTACGTCGTAACTTGTCGGCGCGCCTTTTTTCTTTGATACGCCGAGCCCGCTCGTGCTGTTTCCCTGCGGATCGAGATCGACCAGCAGCACGCGTCTGCCTGTCTGTGCGACGCATGCGCTTAAATTGATCGCCGTCGTCGTTTTGCCGACGCCGCCTTTTTGATTCGTTATCGAAATGATCTTGCCCATATGAACTCCTTTTCGCATCCATTATACCCCGACCGTTTCGATTTCGCAAGCCCGTGCTTTTCATGTTTCACGTGAAACATCCGTTTTCGCCCCGTTTCATTGTTTCACGTGAAACATAAAACGGAGCCGTCGTTTGCGGCTCCGTTCGGTGCAATACCTGTTATTCCGTCTTTTGGGGTTTCTTTGCCGCGGGCTTCTTCTCCGCCGCGGGCTTTGCCGTGCGCGGTGCGCGTTTGCGAACGGGCTTCGGCTCCTCGGGGATGCCGAGCAGTCCGCGGTACAGCTCCATATACTTGCGCGCGGAAACCGCCCACGAGAAGTCCGTCTTCATGGCGCGCTTCATCAGCCGCTGCCACATATCGCGGTCGTCATACCAGTATCCGACCGCATGCTCGAGCACATGCAGCATGTCGTGCGCGTTGTAGTCGTGGAAGCTGAACCCGTTTCCGTCGTCGGTGTACCAGTTGTACGGCAGAACGCTGTCCCTTAATCCGCCGGTCTCGCGAACAAGCGGGATCGAGCCGTAGCGCATCGCGATCATCTGCGAAAGCCCGCACGGCTCAAACTGCGACGGCATCAGATAAATGTCGCTCGCGGCGTACACGCGGCGGGCGATCTGCTCGTCGTGCCGGAGGCAGCTGGCAAATCTGCCGGGGAAGCGGTACTGCGCGTCCTGGAACGCGTTCTCGAAATATTTGTCGCCGGTGCCGACAACGACCATCTGAATGTCCATGCGCATGATGTCGTTCAGGACACAGGTGACAAGATCGAGCCCCTTTTGCGCAGTCAGACGCGTGACCATGGCAACCAGCGGCACGTCGCGCTTCTGAAGCCCCAGCTCCTCCTGCAACGCCGCTTTGCAGAGCTTCTTTCCGGACGGATCGGCAGCATTAAAATGAACGGGAAGCTGAATATCCGTACTCGGATCGAACGAAATAACATCGATTCCGTTCAAAATACCCGACAGAACGTTCTGTCTTGCGCGGAGCAGACCGTCGAGGCGTTCGCCGTAATAGCCGGTGCGGATCTCCTCTGCGTAAGTCGGGCTGACGGTCGTGATGCGGTTTGCGAACACGAGTCCCGCCTTCATAAACGACAGCAGGCCGTAGAATTCCAGATTGTTGACGGAGAAATATCCCTCGTTCAGACCGAGTACGCTGTTGATGCGGTGCCAGTCGAAAATGCCCTGGAATTTCAGGTTGTGAATGGTAAACACGGTGTGCATGTCGCGGTAGCCGTCGAGCTGCCGGTACTGATCGTTCAGAAGCACGGGGATGAGACCGGTCTGCCAGTCGTGGCAATGGATGACGTCCGGATAATAGTTCATGTGCTTGAACGATTCGAGCACCGCGCGGCAGAAGAACGCAAACCGGAAGCCCTCCTGCTCGTCGCCGGTGTAAATCTTGTCGCCGCCGAAGACCGCCAGATTGTCGATGAAATAGAAGTTCACGCCGTCCTGCTCGAGCTTGTCGATGCCGCAGAACACGGAATAACTTCCGAACTGCACGTTGAAGTGGCAGACGTGCTGCATGCGGGAGATGTAGTACTCGTCGATCTGCGTATATTTCGGCAGCATGACGGATACCTCGGCGCCCTCGCGAACAAGCTCCTTCGGAAGCGAACCGATGACGTCGGCAAGACCGCCGGTCTTGATGAACGGGAAGCATTCGCTTGCCGCAAACAGGATTTTCATGACGATTCTCCTTTCGTGTGCTTCTCAGATGGTGAGATTCTTCCGGAATACAAGCGGAATGCCGTCGTATCCCGTGAGCTGACGTCCGGCGTTGACGGTAACGTTCTTGTCGAGAATGACGTGGTCGAGCACCGCGCCGCTTCTGACGGTGACGCCCTGCATCAGGATCGAGTTTTTCACGACCGCGCCGCGCTCCACGGTAACGCCGCGGAACAGGATCGAGTTCTCCACGGCGCCGTCGATCATACAGCCGTCCGCCATCACGACGTTTTTGACGTTCGCGTGCTCGCCGTACTTCGTTGCGACCTCATCCTTGACCTTGGTGTAGATCGGATGCCGCATGTTGTAAAGGTCCTTCGCCACCGACGCGTTCAGAAGCTCCATATTGTGCATGAAATATGTGTTGATCGAGTCGATCCGCGCCACATATCCGTCGTACCGCCAGCCCATGACCTTCAGATCCTTTGCACGCGGAAGCATCACTTCGCGCACAAAGTCGACGCTGCCGCGCGAATACGCCTCCTCCACAAGATCCTCGAAAAGATCCTTGTCGATGACGGTGATCTCGCAGGAGCGATAGTCGGAGCCGGGCGTGCGCGGATTCCACTCGAGTCCGTTCACGGTCATGCCGTCGTCGTCGAGCAGAAGCCGGAGATCGCGGTTCTGTTCCTCGGGGAAGAACCGCGGATCCTCGTTATACATGATCGTAATGTCGGCGCCGGTCTCCTGATGCTGCTTCAAAAGCGCGTCGAACGTCGTGTTGAACACGGTGTGGCTGCCGCAGATGATCAGGGTTTTCTGGCTCGAGCGGCGCACATACTGCATGATGGAGTGGAACGCGTCGATATCGCCGCGATACACGCCGGTGTTGTCCTTCGTGGAGAACGGCGGGAGAAGGAACAGACCGTCGCGCTTGCGGTTCAGGTCCCATTCTTTGCCGGTGCCGAGATGGTCCATCAGCGAGTGGTAATTTTTCTGAACGATCAGTCCGACGTTGCGGATGCCGGTGTTGACGAGATTGGACAGAACGAAGTCGATGCAGCGGTAGCGTCCGCCGAACGGAACGGCGGCGACGGCGCGGCTCAGAACGAGATCGCGCATAAAGGGGTTCGGTTCGCCCGTGAAGATCAGTCCGAATGCTTCCTGATTCATGCGTTTTTACCTCCGTTCACAAATTGTCCGATCGTTTCCGCCGTCACGACAGCGCCGCGCGGAATCACCGTGCCCGCCGGAATCGTCACGTCGTTGCCGATCAGCACGATATCGCCGGTCAGCCGGTTGTCGACCGTTTCGCCCTCCTTCGGCGGCACGCCGATCTGCACGTCGTTTCCGACGATCGCGTTCTCGCCGACGATCGCTTTCTTCACGAGGCAGTTCTCGCCGATCTCCGCGTTCGGGAACACGACGGTGTCCGCGACCTCGGTCTTTGCTTCGACCTTCGCGCCGCAGAACAGCACGGTATGCGTCACCTTTCCGCGCACCACGCAGCCCTCCGCCACGAGACTGTTCTTTACGTCCGCGGATGCGTCCGTATAGTGCGGCGGCATGACCGGATTGCGCGTGTAGATGCGCCATGCGGGATCGTTGAGATCCAGCACCGGCGGCTCGCCCAGAAGATCCATGTTCGCCTCCCACAAGCTCTGGATCGTTCCGACGTCCTTCCAATATCCCTCGAACGGATAGGCGACCATCTTTTCGCCCGCATTCAGCATCGCGGGAATGATGTTCTTGCCGAAGTCATTTTCACTTTCGGGGTTCGCATCGTCGCGTTCCATGTAGTCGCGCAGGAGCTTCCAGTTGAAGATATAGATGCCCATCGAGGCGTTGTTGCTCTTCGGGACCCTCGGCTTCTCTTCAAACGAAACGATCGTGCCGTTCTCGTCTGTATTCATGATGCCGAAGCGGTGCGCTTCCTCCATCGGAACCCTCAAAACCGCGATCGTCGCCGCCGCCGCGTTTTTGATATGGAACTTCAGCATCTTCGTGTAGTCCATCTTATAAATGTGGTCGCCCGAAAGGATCAGCACATAATCCGGATCGTACTGGTCAACGAAGGCCCGGTTCTGCCAGATCGCGTTCGCCGTGCCGGAATACCAGCGTCCGTCATGCTCCGTCATGTACGGCGGAAGCACGAACACGCCGCCGCTCGAACGGTCGAGGTCCCAATGCTGGCCGGTTCCGAGATAGGAATTCAGCGCCAGAGGCCGGTACTGCGTCAGGACGCCGACCGTGTCGATGTCGGAATTGACGCAATTGCTCAGCGGGAAATCGATGATGCGGTACTTCCCGCCGAAGGGAACCGCCGGCTTTGCCATGCTGGAAGTCAGAACGCCGAGTCGGCTGCCCTGTCCGCCGGCAAGCAGCATGCAAACGATTTTCTTTTTCATTCTTTCGCTCCTTTCGAGACTGTTGTTTTGGTCGGTGTGAATCGGAAGAAAACGGCGCCGTATGCGGGCAGCTTCACATGCAGCCGGTGACGGAACTTGCCGAACGGCTCCTCGACCGTCCTGACCGGCTCGTTGAACGACATTCCGCCGCCGCCGAAGTACGGCGCGTCGGTCGAGAAGATCTCCTGATAGACGCCCTCGTTCTCGCTGCCGAGGCAGTAATCGTCCCACGGGACGGGCGTGAAGTTGAACACGCAAAGGATCGGATTGCCGTCCGCGTCCTTGCGAACGAACGACGCGATCGAATGCACGGCGTCGTCCACCACGATCCAGTCAAAGCCGTTCCAGTCGTCGTCGCGCTGATAGAGCGCCGGCGTGCGGCGGTAGAACCTGTTCATCTCACGCACGAAGCATTGCATTTCCGCGTGCTTCGGATAGTCCAGAAGCATCCAGTCGAGCGATTCGTCGAACCGCCACTCGATGAACTGACCGATCTCCATGCCCATGAACGTCAGCTTCTTGCCCGGGTGCGCCATCTGATAGGCGTAAAGCAGGCGGAGCTGCGCGAATTTCTGCCAGTAATCGCCCGGCATCTTGTTCAGCATCGACAGCTTGCCGTGCACGACCTCGTCATGTGAAAACGCGAGGATGTAATGCTCGGAGAACGCGTACATGAGCGAGAACGTCAGCTTGTCGTGGTGCCATTTCCGGTACAGCGAATCCATCTGCATATAGCGCAGCATATCGTTCATCCAGCCCATGTTCCACTTGTAGTCGAAGCCCAGACTGTCGTCGTGCTTGTTCGTAACGCGCGGGAACGCGGTGCTCTCCTCGGCGATCAGGATCTTGTTGCCGGGGATCTCTTTGATCGCCGCCGAGATCTTGTGGAACAGATTGATCGCATCGAGGTTTTCCTTGCCGCCGTACTGGTTCGGCAGCCATTCGCCGTCATTGCGTCCGTAGTCGAGATACAGCATGCAGCTCACGGCGTCGACGCGCAGTCCGTCGATGTGGAACTCCCTGAGCCAGTAACACGCGTTGCTTACGAGAAAGCTCTGCACCTGCGTGCGGCCGTAATCGAACAGCAGTGTGCCCCACTGCTTCATGTCCGAACGCCGCCAGTCGGGATGCTCGTAGGTCGGCGTGCCGTCGAACCGCGCAAGTCCGTAGCTGTCGCGCGTGAAGTGCGCGGGAACCCAGTCCATGATCACGCCGAGCCCCTTTGCGTGCGCGCAGTCCACGAAATACCGGAAATCGTCGGGCGAGCCGTACCGCGTCGTCGGCGCATAGTATCCGGTGACCTGATAGCCCCAGCTCGGATTGAACGGATATGCCATCAACGGCATGCACTCGATGTGCGTGTAGCCCATGTCCGCCGCATAATCGACCAGCTCATGCGCCAGCTCGCGGTAGCCGAGCCCCTTGCGCCAGGAACCGAGATGCACCTCGTAGATGTTCATCGGCTCGTTGTGCCGCTTCGTGCAGCGATCAAGATACGCCGCGTCCGTCCACGGGAATTCGCCCGCTTCCCAGACCATCGACGCCGTTCCGCCGACCTCGCAGCGCTGCGCGTAAGGATCCGCCTTCATCGAGACGTTGCCGTCCGGCCCCTGCACCGCGTATTTATAGAGCTGCCCTTCGTATGCGATCCCGATGAAGATCTCCCATACGCCGGTCGAGCCGACGGGCGTCATCCGGTCCGCGTTCGGGTTCCAGCCGTTCCAGTCGCCCGCGACCGCGACGCTCCTCGCGTTCGGCGCCCAAACGGCAAAACGCCATACCGATTCGCCGTTGAGATCGACCTTATGACAGCCGAGCGACCGGTATGCCGTTTTTGTTGTGCCCTCGTTGAAATAATACAGTTCTTCATCCGTCAAATGCGACATCTGTTTTACCTCATTTCCGGACTGCAGGATCCTTTCCCGCTTTCCATACTGATACAGATACATCATATCATATATTTGCGTCGTTGGAAAGTGTTTCCGCGCGTGAATTTATTGTAAAACCGTAAAAAAAGTTGCAGAACGGTTTTCTTTTGCCGCCCGGATGTGGTATACTGCAACAAAACAGGAAAGGAGCGGCGACCATGAAGGAAACGACCAAAAGAATGATCCTCATTCTGAGCTTTGCGCTTGTGCTTGCGGCGCTTGCCGTGACGCTGCCGCTTCTGTTCCGGAAAGGCGCGTTGAAGCCGGTGTCGGCGGAACCGCTGACCGTTATCACGCCCGAACCGACGACCGAGGAGGACGACGTCGTCATGCGAACGCCGGTCCCCACGCCCGCCCGCACCGTTGCGACGCCGCGTCCCGACTACCCCGAAAAAGCGGTGAACCTCCTCGTCAACGGCACGCCGCTGTTCGCCGTCGCCAACCGCGAGGTCGCGGAGCAGCTTGTCCGCATCTATCTGGACGAATGCGCCCGCGAAAACCTTGCGGATAACGCGGTCCTTCTGACGGCTTCGATCGATGCGGCGATCTCGACCGTACCGGCGGACGGCTCCATCGAATACGCGGAATTCGACGTGGCGATCAACCGTCTGCGCAAAAACCGTTCGCTGATCCCCGTGCGCCGTACCGTGTCGCGCGTCGACGCGATCACGGAAACGCCCGCGCCGCAGAACGAGCAGACGACGCTGCTGCCCGAGGGCGCGCGTATGTTCCGCCGCCTCGGCGTCTTCTCGCGCACGTTGATCTACGTCGAAACGCTCTATAAGGACGGCCTTGCCGTATCCGAGACCGAAACGCTCCGCATTCCGATGCAGACGGGCATCCCGCGGTTCACGCTGACCGGCGTCTACCGTCTGCCCGAAACGTTCGATCCGAACGATCCCGAGGCGCGGGAGGGCGAGCCCGGTCCCGTTCCCGCATCGCTGTCGTTCTCCGCGCCGGTCCGCGGCAGGATCGCCGCGAAATACGGACTTGCATCCGGAGAAATGCGCTACGGCGTCGACTACGCCGCCGCGCCCGGCACGCGCGTGGTCGCGCCGGAATCCGGAACGGTCATCTTCCTCGGCGAACGTCCGGGACTCGGCTTTGTGATCGAGATCCGGCACGAGGAAGGGTTTGTTTCCCGCCTCTCCTTCGGCGCAAAAGCGGTCAAAACGGATCTTGTCCTGGAAAAGCACGTCAAAAAGGGCGAACCGCTCGCCGCGCTGCCCGAAAACGAAGGCGAAAAGGAAGCGTTCCTGCACTATGAGCTTCTGATCGACGGCATCCCCTATAATCCGCTGTACTACATTCCGGCAAAATAAACCGCAGCAAAAAAGACCGCAGCCGCGGTCTTTTTTTTCGCTTTCTTTCTTTTTATGCGCGTTTGCGCAGCGCAAGCCATACAAGCAGAACGCCCGCGGCGACCAGGGCTTCGCAGAGGATCAGCGTGATCCCGACGCCGAACAGTTCGATCGCAAATCCGCCCAGAAGCATGCTCAGCACGCCTGCGAACAGCCCCGCCTCCGTCAGAAGCATCTGCCCCTTGACGCGGTCGGTCTCCCGCACGCTGTCGTTTGCGAAATACATGGACGCAGGCGCGTAGACCGCATAGCACAGCATCTGCAGCGCTGCCGAGACATACACCGCCCATGCGCCGATCGGAAGATACGCCGCAAACAGCAGGAGTCCCGTCTTGAGAAGATAGACCGACGCGCTCGCGACCAGCAGTACGCGGTCCGGAATGCGCTTGCGGATGTACGAATACGCCGTCATCGCCGGAAACTCCACCAGCGCGGCGATCGCGATCATCACGCTCATATCGCCGCCCGTGATCTTCGTAATGCTCGCAAGGTACGAATTCAGCACCATGTGCGGCACGGTCAGCACAAGCGTACCGACGCAGAACAGAACGAACGCCGGATAACGGCGGAGCACGCCGAACGGGCTTCCCGGCGTTTCCAGCACCGCAGCGCCGCTTTTGTGCGGCGCAAACGTCAACGCGACGACGAACAGACCCGCCTGCATGACGACGTAGACCGCCAGCATCGTTTTCGTCCGCGCCGCAAGCGCGCCGAACAGCAGCGAGGCGAGCGCGTAGGCGACGCTTCCGACGCCGCGCGCGAACGAATAATTGAGGTCCTGTCCGCTGTCGATATAATGGAACCCGACCGAATTGATCAGCGGCTGCACGGCAAGCGTCACGCCCGACAGCGCACCGAGCAGCGCCGCGAACACGGCAAGCACCCGCGATCCGAACAGCGCGGCAAGAGCGAACGCCGCGGACAGCGCAGCGCAGACCGTGATCCCGAGCCGAAGCGTCACGCGCCGCGCGCGATCCGCGGCCGCGGCGAGCGCCGGCTGCAGAAAAATCGCCGAGAGATAGGAAAATGCAAGGATCAAGCCGATCGTGCCGGTCTGAAAACCGCACGAAAGCAGCATGCGCTCGGCATAGGCATACACCATGCACGCGCCCATCCAGTAAAATCCCTGCAGCAATGAAAATCGAAACGTCCGCAGCTTCATATGCCGATCATATCATACCCGAAAAATTTTGACAATCGAAACGGTATACATTTTTTCACACGCGTCCATACTACAGCCGAGGTGATAAAAATGGAAGAACCGAAGAATGAAACGAATGCCCGTATGGACCGCTTCCGTCTGTTCCTCCGGAACAACGGATTCTACATCGCGCTGGTCGTCTGCCTTGTGGTGATCGGCGGCGCGATCCTGCTGCTTGCGCTCGACCGGCCCGCGGAAGAGGAGGCGGAGGCGCAGCCCTCCGATCCGATCGTGATCGTGGGACAGTCGAACGACGAACGTCTCAAGGACCTGCTGCACGCGCCGACGGTACGCCCCGCGCCCGCAAAGACGCCGGTCCCCACGCCCGTGCCGCTTCCGACCGCCGCGCCCACCGGGGAACCGGAGCCGACAAAACGTCCCTCGAGCTCCCAGAGCAAGGCGGCGCCGCCCGTTTCGGGCGAGATCGTGTTCGGCTTTGCCACCGATAAACTACTGTACTCTGTGACGCTCGATCAGTGGACCACGCACGACGGCGTGGACATCAAGGCGGACGCCGGCACGCCGGTCAAATGCGTGTTCGCCGGCACGGTCGAACGCGTCTGGAAGGACGATGCGCTCGGCTGGTCGGTCACCGTGAGCCACGCGAACGGGCGAACCACGCTCTATGCCAATCTCGGCGAGAACGTCCGCGTCAAGGTCGGCGACCGGCTGAACGCGGGCGACGTGATCGGCGCAGTCGGAACGAGCGCGATCTCCGAATGCGCGCTCCCGCCGCATCTGCACTTTGCGATCCGCATCGACGGCGTCGCAAAGGATCCCGCGAAGTACGTCCGGCTCGGAAAATAAAAACCGAAACGCAAAAGCGGCGGGCCGTTTGCCCGCCGCATATTGTTTATTCCGCGTCGCCGCCGCCTGCGTCTCCGCCGGTCTCGCCGCCGAATTCGCCGTCCGATTCGCCTTCCGCTTCGTCGCCGTCGTCCTCGTCGTCATCGTCGCCCGCGTTCTCGGCTTCCGCCTTCGCCGACGCTTCGACCTCCTGTTCATCGATGCGCTCCGGCTCCTCCGGCTTTTCCGGTTCTTTCTTCTCTTCCGGTTCCGGCACGGTCACGTCCTCCTCGTGAAACACCCTGAACGGCGCGCCCTTCTTCCATCCGAAACGCCGCGAAAGAATCAGGATCGCGACGCCCGCCAGAAGGATCAGGATGCTGATCCACTGCGAGGTATAGAGCGGACCGAATTTGCCGCGCTCCGCGTCGCCGCGAAACATCTCGATCACGAACCGCCACAGGGCGTACAGAATGAGGTACCAGCCGGTCGTCGTGCCGAGGTGCTTTTCTTTGCGGAAGATCAGCACCAGCGCAGCGCACAGCAGCAGCAGGAAGATCGCCTCAAAGAGCGGGACCGGCAGCCGCATCGTGCCGTTCAGATATTTCACCGCGCAGGCGCCGCCGTAAGTCAGCACGCCGAACTGCGTCGTTTCGCCGACCGCCACGCCGTAGCAGCAGCCGGTCAGAAGACAGCCGATGCGTCCGAACGCGTGCGCCACGCAGAAGCAGGGCGCCATCAGGTCCGTAAACTCAAAGAAGTTCCTTTTCTTCTTCCGCGCCGTCAGAAAAACGCCCAGAATGCCACCCAGAAGCCCGCCGTAAAAGACCATGCCCTCCATGAGCAAGCTCAGGATCCCGCGGAAAAACCCGTCGGAAAAAGCGGTTTTGAACACATCCGGTGTGACGATCCAATAGAGGATCTTCATGCCCGCAAAGCCCAGAAGCACCGCGTAGATGATCGCGTCGACGACCTCGCCGTTCCAGTCCAGCGCGGACTTTTTTCTGAGAAGCCAGCTTAAAAGTACGGCGAGCACCGCGCCGACGAGCACGCAAGCGCCCATCGTCGGAACGCCGAAGTTTCCGATCCTGAATAAAAACGTGCCGAGCATAAAAACTCCTTTCGCGGCGTCTCCGCCGCAATTCGGTATATTTTAGTTTATCATATCTTCTTTTTAATGTAAAGCGATTGACAAACACCGTGAAAAAGTTATATTCTATTGTATCTATCAGGCATTGCATGAAAGGAGTTTTTCATGGCGGATATTTACGATTTCAACGCCGTCGAGCGGAAGTGGCAGGCGTATTGGGATGCGCATCACTGCTTCGAGGCGGAAAAGGACCATACAAAACCGAAATTCTACGCGCTCGTGGAGTTTCCGTACCCGTCCGGCGCGGGCATGCACGTCGGGCACATCAAGGCGTACACGAGCTTGGAGGTGCTTTCCAGAAAGCGCCGCATGCAGGGCTGTAACGTGCTGTTCCCGATGGGATTCGACTCGTTCGGTCTGCCCGCGGAGAACTACGCGATCAAGACCAACACGCAC
Source organism: Clostridia bacterium (assembly GCA_017438865.1). Lineage (GTDB taxonomy): Bacteria > Bacillota > Clostridia > Christensenellales > CAG-138 > UBA3792. The sequence continues at coordinate 36,112 of JAFRUN010000001.1, read as the reverse complement.
CCGCACGTCATCACGACCGCAAACATCGAGCATTTCAAGGACCAGATGAAGCGCGTCGGCTATTCGTTCGACTGGTCACGCGAGATCGCCACGTCCGTGCCCGATTATTACAAGTGGACGCAGTGGATTTTTTTGAAGCTCTTCGATCACGGGCTCGTGTTCCGCGCAAAGACGCTGGTCAACTACTGCCCGAACTGCAAGGTCGTTCTTTCGAACGAGGATTCGCAGGGCGGCAAGTGCGACGTGTGCCACAGCGACGTCATCCAGCTTCCGAAAGACGTCTGGTATCTGAAGATCACGGCGTATGCCGATAAGCTGCTCGAAGGTCTCAACGACGTCGATTACCCCGACTCGATCAAGCAGCAGGAGATCGACTGGATCGGCAAGTCCGTCGGCGCGTTCGTGAATTTCCAGATCAAGGACGTTCCCGAAGCGCTCGAAATCTACACCACGCGCTGCGACACGCTCTTCGGCGTGACGTTCATGGTCATTGCGCCGGAGCACCCGATGCTCGACAAGTATCGCGACCGCATCGAAAACTGGGACGAGGTCGAGGCGTACCGCGCGGCGTGCGCGAAGAAAACCGAGTTCGAGCGCACGCAGCTTTCAAAGGAAAAGACCGGCGTGAAGCTCAACGGCTTTACGGCGATCAATCCGGTCAGCGGCAAAGAGATCCCGGTCTTTATCGCGGATTACGTCATGATGGGCTACGGCACCGGCGCGATCATGGCAGTGCCCGCGCACGATCAGCGCGACTGGGAGTTTGCGAAAAAGTTCGGCGCGGAGATCATTCCGGTCATCGAGGGCGGCGACATCGAAAAGGAAGCGTACACCGGCGACGGCAGGATGATCAATTCCGGCTTTTTGAACGCGTACGACAACAAAAAGGATTCGATCGCGGCGATGCTCGCCTATCTGGATGAGCACAAGCTCGGCAGGAAGGGCATCCAGTACAAGATGAAGGACTGGGCGTTCAACCGCCAGCGCTACTGGGGCGAGCCGATCCCCCTGATTCATTGCGAAAAGTGCGGCACGGTCGGCGTTCCGTATGAAGAACTGCCGCTTAAGCTCCCCGACGTGGAAAACTTTGCGCCGGGCACCGACGGACAGAGCCCGCTTGCACGGATCGAATCGTTCGTCAACTGCACCTGTCCGAAGTGCGGCGGGAAAGCGAAGCGCGAGACGGACACTATGCCGCAGTGGGCGGGATCGAGCTGGTACTATCTGCGTTTCATCGATCCGCATAACGACAAGGTCTTCTGCGATCCGGAGGAAATGAAATACTGGATGCCGGTCGACTGGTACAACGGCGGCATGGAACACGTGACGCGCCATCTTTTGTACTCGCGCTTCTGGCATCACTTTCTGTACGACATCGGCGAGGTCAACACGCCGGAGCCGTATGCAAAGCGCACCTATCAGGGATTGATCCTCGGACCTGACGGCGACAAGATGAGCAAGTCGAAGGGCAACGTGGTCGATCCGGTCAGCGTCATCGAGCATCTCGGCGCGGACACGCTGCGTCTTTATGTGATGTTCATGGGCGATTATATGGCGGCGACGCCGTGGAGCGAGGACTCCGCGAACGGCTGCAAGCGCTTCCTCGACCGCGTCTGGAGATTGCAGGACATGGTAAAGGGCGAGGGATTCACCGACGCCGATCTGCGCACGAAGGTCAACGCCTGTATCAAGAAGGTCTCGGAAGACTATGAGCGCATGAAGTTCAACACCGCGATCGCGGCGATGATGTCGCTCGTCAACGACTTCTATGCGAAGGGCTCGCTCACGAAGGACGAATTCCGCGCGCTGCTGCTGCTTTTGTACCCGGTCGCGCCGCATATCTCCGAGGAGCTCAACGAACGGCTCGGCTTTGCACCGCTGCACCATTCCGCGTGGCCGGAATTCGATCCCGACGCGCTCGCCGTCAACACGATCGAGTACGGCGTGCAGGTCAACGGCAAGATCCGCGCGCGTGTGAAACTCCCGGTCGGCATGGACAGCGCCGCGATCGTCGAAGCCGCGCTCGCGCTTGACGACGTGAAGCCGTTTGTCGAGGGCAAGACGATCCGCAAGACGATCGTCGTCAAGAACATCATCAACCTTGTAGTCGGTTGATCTTTGAGAGGGCTCCGGCCCTCTTTTTCGTGCAAGCTATGGAAAAATACTTCAACATCAACGAATCGGGCGCAAGCATTCACTGCAAGCTCTGCGCAAAGGACGTGAACGACGTACAGACCGTCGTTCTGTACGGAAACGGCTTCGGCAGCGACAGGGACAACAGATCGGCGGCGCGCTTTGCAAAACATGTGCTGGAGAAGAACCGCGGCGTCGCCGTCATGACCTTCAACTGGCCGTGCCACGGCAACGACGTCCGCAAGACGCTGCGGCTTTCCGACTGCGATCTGTACCTCTCCGCGATCCTTTCATGGATCGGCGCGCGATATCCGGGCGCCGCGCTGTTCGGCTATGCGGCCAGCTTCGGCGGATACCTGTTTCTGAAATACGTCTCCGAACACGGCGATCCGTTCAAAAAGGTTGCGCTGCGCTGTCCCGCCGTCGTGCTGTACGACGTGTTTACGCGCTCGATCATGACCGAAACGGAGCTTGCGCGGATCGGAAAGGGCAAGCCGGTATCCGTCGGCTTCGACCGCAAGGTCGCGATCGACAGGACGTTTCTGGACAGCGTCAAAGAAGCGGACATCTCGCAGCGGGATTTTCTGCCGTATGCAGACGAGCTTTTCATCGTGCACGGCACGGAAGACGAGATCGTGCCGTTCGACGCGGTCAAGGCGTTCGCCGAGAACAATGTGATCGAGTTCACGCCGGTCGAACACACCGACCACCGTTTCCAGTCGCCGGAGAAGATGGACCGTGCGATTGCGGAGATCTGCGCCTTCTTCGGCCTGAAATAGCGTCGAAAAAAAGCAAGCAAAACCGCCCGTTTTCCGGGCGGTTTTTCGATGGAAGCGCTTATTGCAGCGACAGGCGGCATTTCAGGATCGTTTCCTGAATCGGGAGCGGCTCCGCGGTTTTGATCTGCTCCAGCAGCCGCTCGGTCGCGAGTCTGCCGACCTCCATGATCGGCTGCTCGATGACGTTGATGTGAGGCGTTGCGAACGCGGCGTAATGATAGGTATCGTAGCCGGCGATCGTAAACCGGTCGGACAGCGCCATGCCGAGCTGATAGCAGCAGCAGAGGAATTCGCCCATCAGGACGGTCGCGGCGACGAAGATCGCCGTCTTTTCCTTCCGGCTTTCCGCGTTGGCGAGCTTCAGAATGTCCTGGATCTGTTCGACGTGCTTTGCCTGCAGGGAGCCGAGCGAGGCGTTCGGTTTGTTGTTTTCGATCAGAAACAGACGGTTCTCCACACCTTCTCCGCAATGACACTCGCAGGCGTGCACCGCCGCGCGCTCGCGGTCGGTGATCGTACTGCTTTCATCGTGTCCCAGGGTGGAAACGATCAGGATCCGCTTGAATCCCGATGCGATGAGATGCTCGATCAGAAGCTCGGTCGCTTCGCGGTGATTGATATAGACCGAATCGATGCTGCGGCTCTCCTTGACGCGCGAAATCAGCACGACCGGACAGCGCGTTTCATTCAAATGCAGATAGTAATCGGAGTTGTACCCGCTTCCGACGAGCAGTCCCTCCACCTGCTGATCCAGAAGCTCGTTGACCAAGCTGATCTCGCGCTCCGGGTTCCCGTTTGTGTTGACGACGATGACCTGCTTGTCGTGCTTTGCCGCCGTCGTGGAAACCGATCCGATGATGTACGGCGCAAGAACCGCAGTAACGTCGGACAGCACCAGCCCGATCAATCCGCTCTTGGAGGTTTTGAGACTGTTTGCCAGCTTGTTCGGCCGGAAATTCGCACACTCGATCGTTTCCTTGATACGAAGCTGCGTTTCCTTGGACATGTACTGATACTTGCCGTTCAGATAACGTGAAATCGTTGTCTTGGACACGCCGACGCGGTCGGCAATATCACGGATGGTGATGTTGTTCTTGTTTTGCATGCTCTCTCCCCGTTGTATTGCTGTCGATTTTTACGGATCGACTTTCGCCCTGTATGATTATAACAAACCTCGCCGGAAAATTCAATGAAAAAGCGAACGGAGACCTTGAAGAATAGAGGTCTCCGTTCTATTCAGGAGGAATCACTCTTCCTCGGACAGTCCGAGCGCAAGATAGTTCTTCTCAAACATCCTGAATGTGGTGTATTCGCCCTTCAGAATGTGATTTTCGCGCATCTCCAGCTCGCGCTTTTCCCTTGCGCGGGCGACTTCCAGAACCGCGGGCGCCTCCTTGCGCGGAACGACCACAACGCCGTCCTGATCGGCAAACACCAAATCGCCGGGGCAGACGCGCACGCCGCCGATCACGATCGGGTGATTGATGAGCCCCGGGCAGCACTTGGTCGTCGCCTTGATGCTGAGCCCCGTGGAGAAGACGGGAAAACGCATCTCTTCGATCGCAACGGAATCGCGGTTGCAGAACTCCATCACGATGCCTTCCGCGCCGCGCGCTTTCAAAGACGTCGCCATCATCTCGCCGAACATGCCGCCCGCCTCGTCGTGAAACCCGTTCACGGCGACCAGAACGTCTCCCGGACCCGCCATCGAGATCGCCTTGTGCAGCATCACGTTGTCCCCGATGCCGCAAACGACCGTCAGCGCGTTGCCGCAGGCACGCGCGCCCTTCCAGACTGCGCGGATGCGCGAATGCAGCGCGCCGTCCTTATGCGGCATGCTTTCGAGAATCGATGCGCTTTCCCCGATCTGCCGATACCCTTCGATGACCGCCGGATCGTTCTTTTCATAATGCTTGATTACGTCGTACATCTTGTTTCTTCTCCTTTTTTGTATTTATAGCTTTTCCCGCGCGCTTTCCGTGCACCCGAGTTTTTTGAGACTTTCCTCCACCTGTAAAAGATCGTACAGACGCGCGCCGTTTTTGATCGCTTCGCGCATCCGCTGCTCCGCCTCCGCGCGCTCGCCGGCTTTCTGCACCGCTTCCGAAAGGCGCTCGCGCGGAACGACGACGACGCCGTCGTCGTCTCCGAACACCACGTCGCCCGGATTGACGATCACGCCGCCGACCGACACCGGATGATTGACGGCCCCGAGCGCAGGCTTTGAAGGGCCGCGCATGGAGATGCCCGCATGAAAAACGGAGAACCCGGATTCCCGGATCGTGCGGGTATCGCGGACGGAACCGTTCGTGATCAGCCCCGCAACGCCCATTCTCTGCGCCTGCAGCGTCATGATATCTCCCCATACGGCGACGTCCGTCCCGCCGCCCGTGTCGCAGACGATCACGTCGCCCGGTCTCGCAAGCTCCAGCGCGCAGTGCAGCATCAGATTGTCGCCGTAGTAGCAGGCGGCCGTGATCGCCCTGCCGCAAAGCCGGATCCCCGACGTCAGCGGCCGGATCGAGCGGGACATCGCATGTCCGCGGCCGAGCGCTTCGTCGACCGTCGCCGTGTCGAACGACAGGAGGCGCTTGATGAGATCGGCGTCCGCATCGGGAACAAAATGTCGTATCAGCATGGATATTCTCCTTTTCTGCAAAATTATGCACGGAACCTCTTGACAAACCTTATCGATGAATATATTATATAGCTATGTTAACCGATAAACAAGATATTTTTCACATTTTGTGAAAAAAGTCTTCAGCAGTTGTGAGAGATCCAAAAAATATCCCGAAATAACAGGAGAAATTTGATCTCTTTTTTATCAATAAAACGTGTAACGGTTAACAATATTTGGAAAATTGAGTCCTTGAATCGACTCGATAAAATAAAAGGAGGAAACAAACAATGCTGTCAAAGAGAAAATGGCTTCCGGTACTTGCACTGCTGCTGATTGTATGTATGTTGTTCGGCTGCACGGGCAAAACGCCGGAACAGGGCACGCCTTCGGGCGGCAATCAGCAGGGAGGCAGTACGTCCGGCGAACCTGCACCGGATGCCGTTCCGACCACGTTCCACGGCGTAAGCGGCGGCGGTTCCGAAGCCGTCAAGAGCGCCAAAGATTCGCTGGTGTTCCGTATCAATGCGGAAATCGCTACGTTGGACCCGCATAAGACGTCCGGTACCGGCAACGAGCGCTTCGTACAGTATCAGTTCTATGAATCCCTCTTCCGGATCGAGAACTTTGAAGGTTCCCCGGTATCCGAAGTCAACAACGCACTCTGCGAGTCCTGCGAATATCTGGACGATGCAAAGACCGTCCTGCAGGTCCATGTGCGCAAGGGCGTCAAGTTCCATTGCGGCGAAGATCTGACGGCCGACGACGTCGTGTTCTCTCTGGAACGCGCGAAATCGAGCGGCTATTGCGACGTCGTCACCAACTTCCTTGATCACGTTGAGAAAGTGGACGATTTCACGGTGAATATCTACCTGACGCAGGCATACGGCGCGATCCTTCGCGTGCTCGGCACCGGTCAGCTTTCGATCGTCTGCCAGAAGCACTGTGAGGAAAGAGGCGATGATTTCGGACGCAATCCCTGCGGCACCGGTCCTTACGTGTTTGACGAGTGGGTTGCGGGTGACCACGTTTCCTTCCACGCGTTCAAAGACTACTGGCGCGGCGAAGCTGCGATCACCTACGGCAAGTTCGTCGTCATCACGGACAACAGCGCTTCCCTGATCGCAATGGAAAACGGTGAAGTCGACATCACCCAGACGCTGAGCGGCGCGGACCTCCCGCTGATCGAGGCGAATCCGGATCTTCAGCTGAAGCTCTCCGACACGGCGTGTGCGGGCGGACGCTGCATTCTGTTCAACACCGAGGATCCTTCGGGCGTATTCTCCGATGTGCGCATGCGGAAAGCGGTTGCCTACGCGATCGACCGTCAGGCGATCATCGACCTCGCATACGACGGGATCGGCGAACCGGCTCTGATCACGATGATCGAAACGATGCCGGAATATCCGACCGACTGGGAGGGCATTCCGTATGATCCCGAAAAGGCGAAGGAGCTCGTTGTGGAAGCCGGTTACCCGAACGGCGTTACCGTCAAGATCCCCACGATCGACTCTTCCATCTATTCCAAGGCGACGATCGCGCTGCAGGACCAGCTTGCCGAGGTCGGCATCAATCTCGATATCGAGCTGATCGAGCGCGCGGCATGGAACCAGAAGATCCTGACCGAAAAGGATTACGGCATCACCTACTGGGCAATCGTTCTCGACTATGACGACACCGACGCGGCGCTGTACAAGTTCAGCAGCAAAAACAGCAGCAACTACTGGAATCTGAAGAATGCTGAGCTGGACGAGCTGCTGGATAAGGGCCGTGCGCTGGAGACCGGTCCGGAAAGAACCGCGATCTACCGCAGAGCGCTGGAGATCATCGACAACGAAGAAGTCGCGGTCGTCCATGTGCAGAATCCGCCGCGCAACGTCGCGCACAACGCGAAGCTGATGTGCGTCGTGGCGAGTCCGGAGCAGAAATACTACTTCTACAACTGGTACTGGGCAAACTGACGGTTCCGGTAAAGAAAACAACGGACGGGGGGCGATTTTTCGCCCCCTGTCATGAAAGGAGAGGTGCGGTACATGCTGAAGTACATACTAAAAAGGCTTTTGCTTCTCATACCCGTTATCATCGGCATTTCATTTATCATCTTCAGCATCATGCAGCTGACGCCCGGCGATCCCGCCCGCGAAATCCTCGGCGACAACGCGGCGCAGGAAGCGGTCGACGCGCTGCGTGAAGAAATGGGGCTGAACGATCCCTTCCTGGTGCAGTACGGACGCTATATGTGGAGGGCGGCGCGCGGAAACTTCGGCACATCGTACCAGACGGGGCAATCGGTGATGAAACAGATTTTGGAACGCTTCCCCACGACGATCTATCTGGCGATCGGCGCGACGCTGGTTGCGATCATTATCGGCGTGCCCGTCGGACTGATCTCCGCGGTCAAGCAGTATTCGCTCATGGACGACGTCAGCACGATCTTTTCCATGGTCCTGACGGCGATCCCGAACTTCTGGCTCGGTCTGGTGCTGATGCTGGCGCTCTCCTTAAAGCTTAAGTGGTTCCCGGCATACGGCGCGACGTCGTTGAAGCACTTCGTGCTGCCGTGGATCACGCTGTCCTGCATGACGCTGGCGGTTCTGATCCGCATGACGCGCTCGTCCATGCTGGAGGTCATCCGGCAGGATTACATCCGCACCGCGCGCGCCAAGGGCGCCAAGGAGAGTCGTATCGTGTTCCGTCACGCGCTGCGCAATGCGCTGCTGCCGGTCATCACGGTCATCGGCACGCAGCTGAGCGTCCAGCTCGGTGGTGCGATCATCGTGGAGACGGTCTTCTCGATCCCCGGTCTCGGAACGATGATCATCAGCGGCATCAAAACGAAGGACATTCCGGTCGTCATGGGCGGCGTCATGTTTATCGCGCTCGTCGGCGGATTGGTCAACCTGCTCGTCGATATCCTGTACGCGTACATCGATCCGCGTCTCAAGAGCCGGTACGTCGGAACAAAGCGCGACCGCAAACGGCTGAATCAAGCGAAGAAGGAAGTGACCGGCGATGCGTAAGGAGAAAAAACAAGTGAAAAACAGCAAAAAGCGTTCCCGCGCGGGTATGATCTGGTATCGCTTCCGGAAAAACAAGCTCGCCCTCATCGGCCTGATCGTTCTGATCGTCATGGCGATCCTCGCGCTCATCGCGCCGTTGATCGTCTCCTATGAGAAGGCGACGAAGCAGAACGCTTCGCTGCGCATGAAGCCGCCGTCCGCGGAACACATCTTCGGAACGGATCCCTACGGACGGGACGTGTTTGCGCGCATCATCTGGGGCGCGCGGACCTCGCTGTCGGTCGGCATCGAAACGGTCTTCTTCTCTCTGCTCATGGGCGGCACGATCGGTGCGGTCGCGGGATATTTCGGCGGGAAGGTCGACGATATCCTGATGCGCTTCATGGATATCCTGCTCGCGATCCCGAGTCTCGTTCTGGCGCTTTCGATCGTGGCGGCGCTCGGCACCTCGCTGACCAACCTGATGCTGGCGCTGGCGATCGCCAGAACGCCGCAGTTCGCCCGCGTCGTCCGCGCCTCGGTCATGCCGCTCCGCGACATGGAATACGTCGAAGCGGCACGCGCCTGCGGCACGAGTACGGCGCGCATCCTTCTCAAGCATATCATTCCCAACGCGTTCGGTCCGATCGTGGTCCAGACGACCATTCAGATCGGCAACGCGATCCTGAACATCTCGAGTCTTTCGTTCGTCGGCCTCGGCATCCAGCCGCCGGCGCCCGAGTGGGGCTCCATGCTTTCCGACGTCAAAGACTATATGCGGCAGGAGCCGCTGCAGGTCCTCGCTCCGGGCATCGCGATCATCCTGACCGTCTTTGCGTTCAACCGCATCGGCGACGGTCTGCGCGATGCGCTCGATCCGAGACTGAAGAACTGAGAGGAGGATTTCGACAATGGATGAAGAAAAAACGATTGCGAACCCCGTCCTTGAGGTATCGGATCTCGAGGTCGTCTATCGGACCGACGAGGAAACCGTCTATGCCGTGAACGGACTGAGTCTGAAGGTGAACGCCGGCGAAACGCTCGGACTGGTCGGTGAGACCGGCGCGGGCAAAACGACGCTGGCGCTGAGCATTATGAAGCTGCTGCCCGAACGGATCGGCTTCATCGAAAATGGCACGATCATTCTGGACGGCATCAACGTCACCAAGGCGTCGCCGGAAGCGATGCGCGATCTGCGCGGCGAGGTCGTCTCCATGATTTTCCAGGATCCGATGACGAGTCTGAACCCGGTCGTGACGATCGGGGAACAGATCGCCGAGATCCTGGAGCTGCACAAGACGACGCTATCCAAAAAGGAACGCGAGGAGCGCGTGGACCGGATGCTTGAAATGATCGGCATCTCGCCGGAGCGCAAAGGCGAGTATCCGCATCAGTTCTCGGGCGGCATGAAGCAGCGCATCGTCATTGCGATGGCGCTTGCCTGCGAGCCGCTGCTGCTGCTTGCCGACGAGCCGACGACCGCGCTGGACGTGACGATCCAGGCGCAGGTGCTGAACATTATGAACAGTCTGAAAGAACGGTTCAAAACGGCGACGATCTTCATCACGCACGACCTCGGCATTGTCGCGCAGACCTGCGACAAGGTCGCCGTCATGTACAGCGGCGAGATCGTCGAATACGGCGACCTCAGACACATCTTCTCAAAGGATCCGTTCCATCACCCCTATACGGTCGGTCTGTTCAACTCGATCCCGAATATCAAATCGGACGCGCCGCGGCTGAGTCCGATCAACGGCATGATGCCGGATCCGACGATCCGGTTCAAGGGCTGCCGGTTTGCGGAGCGCTGCGCGCACTGCACGGAGCGGTGCGAAAACGAAAAGCCGCCGTTCGTCGACCGCGACGGGCATCAGGTACGCTGCTTCCTCTTTGCGGAGGACGGCGAAGCGTCCAGTAAAACGGAGGTGCAGGCACAATGAGTACGCCGTTAATCGAAACGAAGCATCTGAAAAAGTATTTCGACACGCCGCGCGGCAAGCTGCATGCAGTCGACGACATCAGCATCACGATCGAACGCGGAAAGACGCTGGGCATCGTCGGCGAATCCGGCTGCGGAAAAACGACGCTCGGACGCGTGCTGCTCCGTCTGATCCCGGCGACCTCCGGGCAGGTCTTCTATGACGGCGAGGACATCCTCTCCTACAACCGGCATCAGATGAACGAGATGCGCAAAAAGATGCAGATCATCTTTCAGGATCCGTTCTCCTCGCTGAATCCGCGTCTCTCCGTCACCAACCTGATCGCCGAGCCGATGAAGGTTTGCAAAACGGTCCGAACGCGCGCGGAGCTGCAGGAACGCGTGAAGGAGCTGATGAAGACGGTCGGCCTCGCGGAACGTCTGGTCAACGCCTATCCGCACGAGCTGGACGGCGGACGCCGGCAGCGCATCGGCGTGGCGCGCGCGCTTGCGGTCAATCCGGAGTTCATCGTCTGCGACGAGCCGGTCTCCGCGCTGGACGTTTCGATCCAGGCGCAGATATTGAATCTTCTGATGGACCTGCAGGAGCAGATGAACCTGACCTACATCTTCATCACGCACGATCTTTCGGTCGTCAAGCACATCAGCGACAACATCATGGTCATGTACCTCGGGCAGTGCGTGGAGTACGCGGAGACGAACGAGCTCTTCAAAAACCCCATGCATCCGTACACAAAGGCGCTGCTGTCCGCGATCCCGCTGCCGAGCATCGCGCCCGAGGACCGGATGAAGGACATCATCAAGGGCGAGATCACAAGCCCCATCAACCCTCCGGCGGGCTGCCGCTTTGCGGCGAGATGTCCGTATGCGTCGGCAAAGTGCACGGGGCAGGATATTCCGCTCCACGGCATCGCAGACAACCACAAGGTCGCCTGCGTCCTCTATGAAAACGAATAGCGCGGAAGGAGAAAAGCAATGAAAAACAAGCTGCACAGAATGACGTGGAAGGAGGTCCGCGACGCGTTCGCGACCGATCCGGTCATCGTTATCCCGATGGGTTCCATGGAGGTCCACGGTCCCCATTCGATCGTCGGCGACTACTATGCCGCGGAAGTCATTGCGGACCGCGCGGCGGAGCTGACCGGCGCATACACGGTTCCGATCGCGCCGTTCGGCTGCTCCGAATATTTCCGGGATTTTCCCGGCACGATCTCGGTCCGTCCGGCAACGCTGATCAACTGGCTCCGGGACGTCACGGACTGTCTCTTCGAGCACGGCGTCACCAAGATCCTGTTTCTGAACGGGCATGCGGGCAACGCGTATCCGGTGGAATGCCTGTGCCGCGAGATCCGCCGCGAAAGACGGATTCTCACGGGACGGCTGGACATCTGGCAGATGATCTCCGCCGACGTCAAGAAGGAGGTCTACGGAGACAAGATCAACAAGGTCGGTCACGGCGGCGGTCCGGTCGACACCGTCATGAAATACCTGGTCCCCGACGAAATGCGCATGGATCTCATCGAGGAAGAGGAGCTTATAAAGCAGTGGGAGCAGTTCCCGGCGAAGGGGCTCGGCAAAACGGAGATCTGCGGCATGCCGTCATTTTTGCCGTTCAATATGGCGGACCTGTCGAAGCAGGGCTCGCTGGGCGATCCGTACATCGCGGACGCCGAGGGCGGCAAGAAGATCGTCGACGCGTTGGTGAACGTCACGGCATCGTACATCCGGCTGATGCAGCAGTCCGATATGCATCTGGATAAGCCGCAGGGGTGAACGCGGAGGACTTCGGAATGATGGAACGAAAAACGATCGAAACGTGCGTGCCGAAGATCGATCCGTCGATCGCTGCCGGCTTTTCGATCCACGACACGGCGAAGATCTCCGACGCGATGGCGAAATACGGAACCCTGCGCGGCGTGTATCCGCTCTCGCGCGGCACGCACGTCTGCGGACGCGCGATCACGGTCGCCTGCGAGCCGGGCGACAAGGAGAGCATTTTTGAAGCCATGGAAACCGCGGAGCCCGGCGACGTGCTGGTCATTGCGGCGGGCGGCAAAACCGGTCTCGCCTCGATCGACCGCGGCATCCTGAGTGCGATCCGGGCAAAGCGGATCGCGGGCGTCGTGCTCGACGGGCAGGTCCGCGATCAAAGCGCCTGGCGCACGGACGGCTTTCCCGTGTTCTGCCGCGGAACGGCGCTTGCGTACGTCAAGACGCACGGACCGCGTCGGATCAACGGCGAGATCTCCTGCGCGGGACTTCTGATCCATGCGGGCGATCTGGTCGTCGGCGACGACGACGGCGTTGCCGTCGTGCCCGGCACGGACCTTGCGCGTGTGCTTTCGATGACCGACACGCATCTCCGCACGGAAAACACCTGGCAGCCGAAATTTGACGCCGGCGTTACCATGACGGAGCTGTTCGGCTGCGAGCCGAAGATCGACAAATGGCGTGAGAAATAGCGGGGAAACGGTATGGAACGATATTATACTTACGGCGTAATCAATACGATGCCCGTCCGCCCGACAAAGGAGCAAACGGAAAGACTGCGGGCTGTTCCGGCAAGCCGCATCGCCGCCGTTCGGAACGGCGACGGCGTGCTGGACGGCGCGATCCGTCCCTTGAAGCCCGGCATGCGCGTCGTCGGTCCTGCCTGCACCGTGTACGGACGGCAGGGCGACACGCTGATGCTGCAGCGCGTGGGCGATGCGGCGGAACCCGGCGACGTGATCGTCGCCGACGCGGGCGGATGCGACGCGCTTTCCGTGATCGGCGAACGGCTGTCCTATTATATCTGCATCGTGCGCAAATGCGCCGGCATCATTGTCGACGGCGCGTTCCGCGACACCGACGGCGTGCTGGACCTGCAGATCCCGTTCTTCGGACGCGCGGCGGATCCCAAGCTCTTCGGCGCCATCGGTCCGGGCGCGATCAACGTTCCGATCAGCTGCGGCGGCGTCGCCGTGCATCCCGGCGATCTGGTCGTCGCCGACGACAGCGGGATCGTCGTAATCCCCTTTGCCGAGATCGATGAAACGATCGCCAGATTGGAGGAAAAAGCATGAAAGAGGACTTCGGAACAAAGCCGCTTTCGGAGCTTTGCGACGTCTTTGCGCCGTTCGGCGGCATGGACGCGCGGATCGCTGCGAACGGTCCCGTCGACCGGATCGCCGGACCGGCGGTTACTGCACGCGTGCATCCCGGCGATCACGCATATGTGTCCGCGCTCGGAAAATGCGTGAACGCAGGCGATATCGTCGTCATCTCCGCGGGGGGCAATGAAACTTTTGCGGTCCTCGATCGAAAGGACTGCGCAGCGCTCGCGCTTTGCGGCGCGGCGGGGATCGTTGTTGACGGACTGCTGTTTGAACCGGCAGAGGAGGCGACCGTCGGCATTCCGGTCTTTGCACGCGGCATTCGCCCCGTGTTCCTGCACGCGGCGTCCCGTGCAGAGATCGGCGTGCCGGTTTCCTGCGGCGGCGCGGCGGTCTGCCCGGGCGATATGATCGTCGCCGACGGAGACGGCGTGCTGTGCATCAGACATATCAAAACAGAGAAAAAGGAGTAAGGGCATGAAAAAATACTATCTGTCGCATATGACCTGGGTGGAAGCGGAGGAAGCAATCAAACGGGATCCGGTCGTTCTGGTACCGATCGGGACCACGGAATGTCAGGGCAGGCATCTGCCGCTCGGATACGACCATATTGTGGCGCAGCGGCTTTGCGAGGAAGCGGCGGTAAAATGCGACGCCGTGATCGTGCCCGTCATCCCATACGGCGAATCGCAGAAGCTCTGGGGGTTCCCCGGCACCGTTACCATTTCGGCGGAAACGTTGTCCGCTCTGCTGTTCGACATCACCGACAGTCTGTTGAAGCTCGGCTTCACCCATATCGTGTTCGTCAACAACCACGATCCCAACAAGCCCCCGCTCGACGCGGCGCTGGCGAAGATCCGCGACAAATACGGCCGGGTATTCCCGGCGCTGTGGCCGACCGAGCTTGCCCGCGTATTTGCGAAAAAATATCTGGACAATCCGGCGGAAAAGCTGATGCACGGAAACGAGCCGGGCACCTCGCTTTGCATGTATCTGTGTCCGGAGTGGGTGCGCACCGACCTGATCGAGGGCGGTAGAGAGCTGAACGAGACCGTGCGCCTCGGCGAGCTGGACTTCTCCCCGAGCGGCTTCGGCTTCATGCTGAACGGGTTGAAGACGCCTTACGGCATCCGCCTGCACGACTACTGCCCGCAGGGCTGCTTCGGCAAGGCGGAAGGCAGCGCGGAGATCGGCAAAAAGGTGTTTGACGACATGGTCGACTATCTTGCCGCGCTGGCGACGAAGTTCCGGACGGTCGACAACCTCCTGGGACAGTAAAGGGAAAGGCGGCATATGCAGCAAAAGGACATCGACGCGGCCGCCGCGGCTCTTCGGGAAGAGCTGATCGCGTTCCGACGCACGCTTCACCGGTTCCCCGAGATCGGTCTTCAGGAGGTCGAAACGACGGAGCGAATCAAAGAGAAGCTCGTCGCGCACGAGATCGAGCCGGAGTACATCATCAAAGATCAGAAGATCGGCCTGACCTTCTCGGTCGAAGGCGCGCATCCGGGCAGCCGCATTGCGCTGCGTGCGGACATCGACGCGCTGCCGGTTTCGGAAAAGACGGACGAGCCGTTTCGCTCCGAGCGGGACGGATTGATGCACGCCTGCGGTCACGACCTGAACACGACGATCGTGCTCGGCGCGGCAATCGTCCTGAACCGTCTGCGCGACCGGCTCTGCGGCAGCGTAAAGTTCATCTTCCAGAGCGGCGAGGAAACGCTTGTCGGCGCAAAGCGCGCGATCGAGGCGGGACTGATGGACGGCGAAACAGACATGAAATACATGTTCGCGTTCCACGTCAAAACGGACGTTCCGCTCGGAAAGATCGGCGCAAAGTGCGGCAATGCGCTCGCGGCGAGCGACACGCTCAGAATCCGTGTGATCGGCAAAGGCGGTCACGCGGCGCACCCGTACAAGACCGTCGATCCGATCATCGCCTCGGCTGCCGTCGTCGGCGCGCTGCAGGATATGGTCGCGCGCGAACACCATCCGGCGGATCCGCTGGTGCTGTCGATTTGCACGATCCACGGCGGCACCGTGTTCAACGTGACGCCGTCCGAGGTGACGATGACCGGTACGGTCCGCTCGTTCAATCCCGAACTGCGCGACCGTTTGCCCGGCATGATCGAACGCGTCGTGCGGCATACGGCGATGGCGCACAACGCCGACGCCGAGGTGATCTATGAAAAAGGCGTCCCTGCGCTGGTCGTGCCGCGCGCAATGTTCGAGGACGCAAGAAAGGCGATCTCGGACCGGCTCGGCGCGGATCGGTTCTTTGAATACGAAACGCCGTCTCTGGGCTCCGAGGACTTCGCGTGGTTTTCGCAGTTTGCGCCGGTCATGCAGGTCAGCGTCGGCAGCCGCAGCGAACGTCCGGAAACGGCATTGCCTTTGCACAACGAACGTGTTATATTTAATGAGGATTGTATCCTGACGGGCGTGCGCGCCGCATGTGCGATCGCCGCGGAAACAACCCTCCGTCCTGCCTGAGGAGGAGAATTATGAGTTTGCGCGTTTATATTTCGGTGGACATCGAAGGAATGGAGGGCGTCGTCAGCTACAACGAAACGCTGCGCGGCAAGGGCGATTACGAGCTTGCGCGCCGGCGGCTGACGAAGGACGTGAACGCCGCGATCGCCGCTGCAAAGGCGGAGGGCGCGACAGAGATCCTCGTCTGCGAAGGACATGCGGACATGGAAAACCTGCTGTTCGACGAGCTCGATCCCGCGGCGGATCTCGTCAGCGGCGCCATGCGTCCGAGTCTGCAGATGCAGGAGATCGAAACCGGCTTCGACGCCATGGTGCTGTTCGGGCACGCGGGCGGCGGACAGACCGTCGGCGGCGTGCTGGACCACACATTCAACAGCAAGAAGATCCACGGACTGCGGCTGAACGGGCTGAACATGAATACGGAAGCCGTGTTCAACGCGGCGGTCGCGGGGCATTACGGCGTTCCGACGGTTGCCGTGATCGGCGATCGCGCGATGGTGAACGAGGTGCACGCGTTTTTGCCGGACTGCGAAGGCATCGTCGTAAAGGAGGGAATCTCGCGGTTCTCCGCGCGTTCGATCCATCCGGTCCGCGCGCGGGAGCTGATCGAACAGGGCGTCCGGCGGGCGCTCCGCGACCGGGATCGGAAGCAGCTTCTCAAGCTGACGGAGCCGCTGACGATGGAAATTGACTATTTCTGCTCGGCGGGAGCGGACACGGCGTCGCTCGTTCCGGGCGTAAAGCGGATCTCGCCGCGGACGGTTTCGTTCACCGGCGACGCGGAAACGGTCTTCCGTCTGCACGAACTGCTGCTGTTCCGGACGGTCGACGAATACCCGTTCGGGTTTTGAGTATACAGAAGGGCGGAGAAGGAAATCATGGTAAAGGAATACGTCAGATCGTTCTATCTCGAACAGGATTTCAACTGTGCGGAAACGCTGCTTAAGTCAATCGCTGCGGCATACGGCCTTGACGTAAAGCCGGAGGACGTCAAGCTGGTCGGCGCATGGGGCGGCGGCGCGGGCTGCGGCATCACCTGCGGCGCGCTGGCGGGATCGCTCGCTGCGCTCGGAAAGCTCTGCATCACGGAACGCGCGCACGCAACGTCCGGATTCTCCGCGCTGTGCGGCGAATACGTCAAGGCGTTCGAAGCGGAATTCGCTTCCGTGAACTGTCGCGACATCAAGCCCGCTCCGTTCGTTCCGGGCGTGCGCTGCATCGACACGGTAGCGCGTGCGGCGGATCTGTTCGACCGGTTTGTACGTGAACACAATATTGTATCGTAAATTGCCCCGGTCCTTCGGGGTGGGAGGAATCATATGAAAATCGTGATCGTAGGCGGCGTGGCCGGCGGCGCGGGCGTCGCTGCGCGTTTGCGCCGGCTGGACGAACATGCGGAAATCGTGCTCTTTGAGCGCGGTCCGCATATTTCTTATTCCAACTGCTGTCTGCCGTACTACCTCGGCGGCGTCGTCGAAAGCAGCGAGAGTCTTCTGATGACGTCTCCGGCGTCGTTTGAAAAGCGGTTTAACGTGCGCGTGCACGTCAATGCGGAGGTCGTTTCCGTCGACCGCGCGGCGCATACGGTCTCCGTACGAAAAACGGACGACGGCACGACTGATACGGAATCCTATGACAAGCTGGTCCTTGCAACCGGCGCCGCGGCGCTGCGCCCCGCATCCATTGCAGGCGCGGACGGCGAAAACGTCTTTACGGTCAAGACCGTCACGGACGCGGTAAACCTGAAACGCCGGCTCACGGAAACGAACGCAAAGCGTGTGGCGGTCGTGGGCGGCGGGTTCATCGGACTTGAGACCGCGGAAAACCTGAAACACGCGAGCTATGAGGTAATCCTGATCGAAGGGACGGATCAGGTCATGGCGCCGCTGGACTTCGATATGGCGCAGATCCTGCACAAGGAACTGCTCGATCACGACGTCGAACTGCATCTTTCAACCACGGTTTCCGCGATCCGCGACGGCGAGATCGAAACGGTGCACAACGGCGAAACGCATACCGAACGCGTCGACGCGACGGTGCTTGCGATCGGCGTCGCGCCGGAAACACGCCTTGCCGCGGAAGCGGGGCTTTCGATCGGCGAAACGCGCGGCATTCGCGTCGCGCCCGACGGGCAGACAAGCGATCCGGACATCTTTGCGGTCGGCGACGTCACGGAAACCGTTTCGCTTCTGACCGGTCGCCCCGGACGCGTTCCGCTGGCGGGACCGGCACAGCGTCAGGCGCGCAACGCAGCGGATGCGATCCTCGGCAGAAAAGCGGAAAACCGCGGTCTGCTCGGTTCGAGCTGCCTGAAGCTCTTTGATCTCAACGTCGCCGCGACCGGTCTGAATGAAAAGACGGCGGCAGCGGCGGGGCTGTCCTTTGATTTCGCGTTCGCGCTGCCGCCCGACAAGGTCGGCATCATGCCGGACAGCCATTATATGGCGTTCAAGCTGCTGTTCGAGCGTCCGGGGGGGCGGCTTCTCGGCGCGCAGGCGATCGGAAAGGGCGACGCCGTGCGCCGCATCGACGTGATCGCCGCACTCCTTACGAAGGGCGGAACGCTTGAAGACCTTAAGGATCTGGAGCTTTGCTATTCCCCCGCGTTCGGCACGGCGAGAGATATCGTTAATCTTGCCGCCCTGATCGGGCTGAACGTCCTTTCGGGCGAGATGCCGCAGGTCCATGTGAGCGAGGTCCGGCGCCTCGTCGAATCCGGGGCGTGCATCATCGACGTGCGCGAGGAATCGGAATACCGCGCAGGACATCTCAAAGGCGCAAAGAACATCCCTCTCCCCCAGATCCGCTCCCGCATGACGGAGATCCCGCGCGATGTGCCCGTGTACCTGCACTGCCGCACCTCGCAGCGCAGCTATTACGCGCTGCGGATCCTGCGGGGAAACGGCTATACGAACGTCATAAACATCTCCGGCTCGTTTTTGGGCGTCAGTCTGTACGAATACTATCGCGACCGGAGCGAGGGGCGCGAGCCCATCCTGACGGCATATAACTTCCGATAAAGGAGAGCATATGAACCGAACCGACCTCATCATCCGTCCCGAGACCGAAGCGGACTTCCGCGCGGTCGAGAACCTTGTGCGCGAAGCGTTCTGGAACGTGTACCGTCCGGGATGCCTCGAACATTACGTTATCCACGTGCTGCGCGACGATCCGGCGTTCGTGAAGGAGCTTGATTTCGTCATGGAGCTGGACGGCGAACTCATCGGGCAAAATATGTTTATGCGAACGCACATCGACGCCGACGACGGCAGATGCGTCGAGGTGCTGACGATGGGACCGATCGGCATTGCGCCGGAACGGAAGCGGCAGGGATACGGTAAAAAGCTCTTGGATTATTCGCTGGAAAGGGCAAAGGCGCTCGGTTTCGGCGCCGTGCTGTTCGAGGGCAACATCGGCTTTTACGGCAAAAGCGGCTTCGACTACGCGCGGAACTTCGGGATCCGCTACCACGATCTCGAAGAAGGCGAGGACGACTCGTTCTTCCTGTGCAAAGAGCTGATCCCCGGATATCTCAAAGACGTGACCGGCGTGTATCAGACGCCGCAGGGGTATTATGTGGATCCCGCCGATGCCGAAGCGTTCGACGCCGGCTTCCCGCCGAAGGAGAAATTAAAACTTCCGGGACAGTTGTTTGAATAAGCAAAAGGACCTCCGGCGGAGATCCTTTTTTGTTGTTCCTTACTTTCGCTTTGCGAGCAGGGTTTTGAGACGCTCGATCTCGCGGAGGTTCTCGTCGACGCTCTCGCCGTCGGTGGTGTCGTAGTCGGTGCGAAGGCATTCGATGATGCGTCTGCGATCCTCGATCGCGCCCTCGAAATCACCGATCTCCTCATGCACCTGCGCTCTTGCAAAGAGCCCGTCGGTATAGCGCGGCGCGCTCTGCATGGTGAAGCTCTTCTCGAACGCGTCGAGCGCTTCCTCATACATACCCAGCGCAAGGTATCCCTCGCCCAGGGCGTCGGTCGCCTGCCAGCGGTTCGGATAGTCTTTCGCCGCCTTTTCCCAGAGCTGCAGCGCCGCTTCGCGGTCACCCTTCAGAAACGCCAGCTTTGCGCTGTAAGTGAGGTATGCGTCGTCCTTCTTCATCTGCGCGATCGCGGCTTCCGCCTCGTCGAGCCGGTGATCGCCGAGCAGGTTCTCCGCAAGGATGATCTTTGCATAGCGGTCGTCCGGATGCTTTTCGACGAACGCGCGGATAAAGCGGATCACGGAGAAGTGGTTGTCGAGCCAGTTGTCGCCGCACGGCGCATGGTTCGCTTCAAGATATGCCGCCCATGCATTGTTCTCGTCCTCCGGGTCGGCGTCGAGCGCGCGCTCCGCATAATAGGACGCATTCTCGTGATCGCCGTGTGCGCGGTGGTTGTAAAGTTCGGCGAGCATGGTAAGCGCTTCCGCATCCTTCGGATCCTCCTTCAAAATGCCTTCGAGATACCGCACGGTACGGTCGAAGGTCTCGGGCTTGATGCGGCGCTCGTCCCAGATCATGTTCTGAATGCGCTCCATGTGCTCTGCGCGCGGCACCTCAAAGAGCTCGTCGATACTGACGCCGAAATAGTTTGCGAGCTTCGGCAGAAGCGCAATGTCCGGCTCGCTCGCGCCGGTCTCCCACTTCGATACCGCCTGCGCGGAAACGCCGACGGCGTCCGCAAGGGTGTCCTGCTTGATATGTTTTTCCTGTCTCAGTTGTTTGATATTCATGCCGATCATGGTTGTATCCTCCTAAACCGTTGTTTGTTTTTCATTTCATGAGATCGATCTTATGCCTTTATTATATCTGCATTTTCCGAAAAAACAAGCGAGCCGAATTCTTTTTCACTCTACCTCCGGTTGATTGAACGGGAGAAAAAAGGCCTCCGTCCGCTTCGGCAATTTTGTCGGAATTATGGCGATTGTGTTTCCTTTGTGACGTTTGGCACTCTCCTATTGACAGTGCTAAAACCTTGCGTATAATGGGTATTGAAAGAAGAAAGAAGGGCATCCTAAAGGGTGTCCGAGGGCACAAAGATCAGGATTTGTGACAAAGAGAAAGGAAGTGTGACCTATGCTGCCCGGTATTTGGAATCGTAATTGGATCGACGACCTGTTCGACAGGAGTTTTGAAGTGGTGCCGTGGCCGGATGAGCGCGAGCTTTACGGCAAGCATGCGAGAAATCTGATGAAGACCGACGTCCATGAGACGGAGGACGGTTATGAAATGAACGTGGATCTGCCCGGCTTCAAGAAGGAAGACATTCACGTTGATCTCAAGGAGGGCTATCTGACGCTGCGCGCCGAGAAGAACCTTGAGAAGGAAGAGAAGAAGGAAAAGAAGGTCATTCGCAGCGAGCGTTACGTCGGCTCCATGAGCCGCAGCTTCTATGTGGGCGATCTGCGTCCCGAATCGATCAAGTGCCGCTACGAGGACGGCGTGCTGACGCTGGAGTTCCCGAAGGCGGAGCAGCCGAAGCTGCCGGAGACGCATTCAATCACAATCGAATAACGGCTGTCGATAACGGCAGACAGAGAAACGAAAGAAAGGGCGGAGACGCCCTTTCTTTTTGTTTTGCCGCGAGCGAAAGCGAAGCCGAGCCCGCATCAAAAGAAAATTCTCCGTCAGAAGAATTTTCATGCCGGTTCCCGCAAAAGGTCGTAAGCGAAGGTTTTTCGTTGTGAGGGCGTTTACAACCGAACAGAAAAACAGAGCGGGACCTTTTGCGGAGAGGAGGAGCGGCGAGGCGGGTGAACGGCGGCGTTGTCCGGATACCGCGCATATCTCCCGATCATATCAACGCCGCCGCGAGCAAAGCCGAGCCCGCTCCGACAAAAATCGCGAAAAATGCGCCATAAACAGCGAAACGCGCACGCTATAAAGTGCGCGCGGAAAATCGTACAATACAGGTAATCAAGAACGCGCGCCGCAAAACGTGCGCGAAGGGAGGACGGCATGACGAAACTGCGGATCTTGCTGGTGGACGACGACACGCGCTTCACCGATCTCATGAAAGGGTATCTTTTGACGGAGGAACGCGTCGGCGAGGTCGACACGGCGGCGGACGGACGCGAGGCGCTCGTGAAGCTCAAGGACAAGCACTACGATCTCATGACGCTCGATCTCATCATGCCGAACACCGACGGGCTGACGGTGCTCGAGCAGCTCCCGGCCGTTTGCGGCGCGGCGGCGCCGGCGGTGATCGTGATCTCCGCGCTGCGCAACGAAACGATGGTCCGCCGCTGCTGCACTCTCGGCGCGCGGTATTTCATGGTAAAGCCCGTGGAGCCGGAAACGATTTTGAACCGCGCGCTGGACACGCTGGAAAACGACCGTGCGAAGGGCGGCGTCATGAGTTTTCAGCAGGCGCCGAAATCGTTCGACGAAAAGGTCACGGCGATCTTCCTCGTCGCCGGCATCCCCGCGCACATCAAGGGCTATCATTACCTGCGCGAAGGCATCCGGATGGTCTATGAGGACCAGACGCTGATCAACCGCATTACCAAAGAGCTGTACCCCGGCATTGCAAAGAAGTTCAACACCTCCGCAAGCAAGGTGGAGCGGGCGATCCGCCACTCGATCGAGGTCGCGTGGACGCGCGGCAAGATCGAAAACCTGAACGCTCTCTTTGGCTACAACATCTACGGCAAGAACGACAAGCCGACGAACGGTGAATTCATCGCGCTGGTCGCGGACAAACTTCTGATGGAAGAGCAGAGTAAGAAAGCCGGATGACTATTTCCGCGTGTCGGGAGGAATCCGACACGCGGGCAGATTGTCAAGAAAGGAGGCAGAATTCGCGTTCTTTGCGAAGGAGCTATACTGAAGTATGCGACCGAGCAAAAACGCGGATAGTTTGCGGCGAACCGAAAAAAGAAAGTGCGCAAAGCACTTTCAGCGTACCGGATAAGCCATCAACTGATCGCCGTAAACGATCTGGCCCTTTATGGGCGATCTGCGAAGACTTGCAAGGAGAAGCCCCGTCTCCCTGCAGGAATGCCCCAACCTCATAATCCGTGAAAGGTCGCTGTGTGAAGCTCCGCAAAGAATCGCACGGCGATCTTTCACGTCAGCGCGGGCGCCGCTCTTCCCGCGCTTGTGCCCGTTTTCGCACTTTTCCACATACAAACGACGGTAAAAACTCCCATAAATACAAGGATTGTGGATAAGTCGGTGGATAAGGTGGAAAAGGAACGTGGACAGTGTGTCCGGATTGTGAACGCGTTTTCTTATCCGCCGAATGTGAGCGCCGCGCTTGACACGCCGGCGCGTTTCCCGTTACAATAGATATATACCATTGCACGGGAGGTACGGTATGGAACGGTTTTCGGATCTCTTGAAGGGAAAGTTCGCCTTCGGCTGTATGCGGATGCAGCTCGACGCAAACGGCGAGGTGGACCTTATGAACTTCCGCGCGATGGTGGACTGCTATCTCGACGCGGGCTTCAATTATTTCGACACGGCGCACGTCTATTACGAGGGCAAGAGCGAGCTGGCTCTGAAAGAAGCGCTTACGAGCCGCTACCCGCGCGAATCCTATGTGCTGACGAACAAGCTGACCTCGAGCTGTTTTGAAACCGAAGCGGACATCCTGCCGCTGTTTCAGGCGCAGCTCGACGCGTGCGGCGTGGATTACTTCGATTTCTATCTGATCCACTCGGTGCTCGCCGGAAACTACGACAAATATGTGAACTGCAACGCGTTCGGGATCGTGCAGGAGCTCAAAAAGCAGGGCAGGGTGAAGCACGTCGGCATGTCGTTCCACGATTCGCCGGAATTTCTGGACCGCGTGCTCACCGAGCATCCGGAGATCGAGGTCGTGCAGATCCAGTACAACTATCTGGACCTTGACGATCCGAACGTGCAGTCGCAGGCGTGTCTGGACGTCTGCAAAAAGCACGACAAGCCCGTGCTCGTCATGGAGCCGATCAAGGGCGGCGGTCTGGTCTTCCTGCCGGACGCGGCGATCGAAACGCTCAACGCGCTGAACGAGGGCTCGCCCGCGGAGATCGCGCTTCGCTTCGTTGCGGAGCAGGATCAGGTCGTGATGATTCTCTCCGGCATGACGACGCTTGCGCAGGCGCGGGAGAACGTCGCGTTCATGAAGGACGCAAAGCCGCTTTCCGAGGCGGCGCATCAGGCGATACGGGAGGTGCGGAAGATGATCCGGTCGCTGAAGCTCGTCGAGTGCACCGGCTGCCGCTACTGCACGGAGGGCTGCCCGGCGGAGATCAATATCCCCGGCATCTTCCGCTGCGTGAACGACAAAATCAAGTTCCCGAACCGTCCGACAAGCCATTACGGCTGGGCGACCAAGAAGGGCGGCAAGGCGTCCGACTGCATCGAATGCGGTCAGTGCGAGGACGTCTGCCCGCAGCACCTTCCGATCCGCGCGCTCTTAAAACAGGCGGCGGAACAGTTTGAGTAAGCGACAAGGACCTCCCCGCAGGTCCTTTTTTGATGCGGCCGCCCGGCGCGGTTGTTTTACGGCGCGGTTTCGGCTATAATGGAACCGGAGAATTGCAGAGGAGCAGTATGATCGATCTCAACCATCTCGAACAATACCGGGAGAACAACCGCATCGAGGCAAAGAAAGCGATCGGCGGATTGCCGCAGAGCATCTGGGAGACGTATTCCGCGTTTGCCAACACGCTCGGCGGGCTGATCCTGCTCGGCGTGGAGG
Organism: Clostridia bacterium; assembly: GCA_017438865.1. Lineage (GTDB taxonomy): Bacteria > Bacillota > Clostridia > Christensenellales > CAG-138 > UBA3792. Next base: position 11,385 of record JAFRUN010000001.1, on the reverse strand, counting down.
AGCGGGCGGACAAATCCCTGCACGCGGTGCGGCTGCCGGATCCCGAACGGCTGGTCAATGCATTCCGGGCCGCGGTCAACGATCCGGACAATGCAAGCGTCGACATCCTGTCGGAAAGCGACGTCACCGTCGAGCCGGTCGGGGATGCGCGCATCGTGGTGATCCGCGTGCCGCGGGCAAAGCCGGGCGCGCGTCCGGTGTGGGTGAACGGCAGCCCGGGAAACTGCTACCGGCGCAGCGGCGAGGGCGATTACCGATGCACCGAAAAGGACCTGGAAGCCATGGCGCATGAGGACGCCGTGATCGCGGAGAAAATGCGGGCGGACGCGGAGAGCGGACGCCCCGAAGGGCGCGGCCGGATTCGGAAGACGGTCGCGTACCTGACCGAACATCCGATCGCCGGGACGTCTGAGATCGCCGAAGCGACCGGACTTGCGCCGCGGTGTGTCCGCGCCGTGCTCGGAAAGCTGATCGCCGAGGGAATCGTCGTCGCAAGCGGCAATACCCGGAGCAGGACCTACCGGCTGAAATACTGAGGAGGAAAAGGGGATGTCATTACGATCTGCTTTGGAGCGCGTCGACCGTGCGCTGTGGTCCGACGGGCGCGTGTGCATCAGACCGATGGCAACGCAGGACGATCTCGTTTATGCGGGGTTTGACTGCCGGCTTGCCGAAGAACAGAAAGAACTGGTCAATCCGGCATGGTTTTCGATCGGCAGAGCGTATCTGTTTCCGGAGGACAACGTCCCGTGCATCATCTGCGACGCGCAGGGAACGCCGGTCGGCTTTATCAGTTTCTGCAAATGGCTCGGCGAAGGCGACGCGTATTCATGGAGCTTTCTGATCGACCGGGAACGGCAGGGAAACGGATACGGAAGAGCCGCGGCAATGCTCGCGGTCCGCATCCTGAAAGCGGCGGATCCGGATATGCCGCTGAAGCTCGCAGCGGAGCAGCGCAACGAAAAGGCGCAGCGGCTGTACACGTCGCTCGGCTTCCGGCTGCTGCCGGAACGCGACGGCGACGATCTCGTCTTCGGACTGTAATCCGTTTAACCGATTCCGCGGAGGTATAAAATGACGCTGTATGACAGACTGATGCAAGTCCGGGACGACGCATACCGGGAATTTCAGGCGAACCTGGTCCCGAACATCCCGAAGGAGACGATCCTCGGCGTGCGCACGCCGGAGATGCGAAAGATCGCCAAAGAGGTGTTTGAAAGCGGAGACAGGGACGCGTTTCTTTCCGATCTGCCGCACCGATATTACGAGGAAAACCTGATCCACTTCTTCGTGTTGGCGATGATGAAAGACTTCGGCGAATGCGTCCGCGGCGTCGAAGCGTTTCTTCCCTTTGTCGACTGCTGGCCGGCGTCGGATCAGGCGACGCCGAAGTCGTTCCGCAAAAATCATCAGAAGCTGCTGCCGTATATCGAAAAGTGGATCGCGTCGGAGCACGTCTACACCGCGCGGTTCGGGCTGCGCATGCTGATGAACGAGTTTCTGGATGCGGACTTCAAAGAGGAATATCTGGAACTGGCCGCCTCCAAACGGGGCGAAGATTACTATCTTAAAATGATGGTCGCGTGGTTCTTTGCGACGGCGCTCGCCAAGCGCTATGACGAAACGGTTCCGTACTTTGAAAACCGCCGGCTGGATGAATGGGTGCATAAAAAGGCGATCCAAAAGGCGGTCGAGAGCTTTCGGGTAACCGACGAACACAAGGCGTATCTGAAGAGCTTGCGGTAAACCGGCTTGTCCGGATCAATACGGATCGAACCCGTCTCCTTCACCGCACAAACGGCGCGCGGTTTTCCGCGCCGATCCCGGCGATCTCCTTTTCCCCGTATGTCCGCAGCGAAACGTCCGCTGCGGAGAACGGAACGCCGTACGCGTCGTCCAGATCGATGAACACCGGCCTTGCGTCGGCGTTTTGCTTTCTTCTGTCCGGGCCGGTCCGCTTCCCGTGCGCGGCAGGGCGGTCGCCGCGGGCCTGATCTTTTGCACAAACCTTCATTGTTCCCTCACCGAATCGTCAGGGCAAGCTCAATCTCGTCTTCGTCCGCATTTCCGGTCGCGGAAAAGCCCTTGCCTTCATACAGTTTGATTGCGATCGGATTGTTTCTGTTGCAGGTCAATGCGACCCGGTCCGAATCGCCGAACGGTTTTGTTCTGATATAGTCCAGAACCCGATCCAGGGCTTCGCTGCCGTAACCGTGTCCCTGTGCCGATGCGTCGATCATCATGTGCCAGATATCATACTCCGGAATATCGTAATCATAAATGACCATGACATACCCGATCATCTTCCCTTCCGCGTAAATCCCGAACGGCTGACACTGGTTCCGGTACACATACGCCTGCGCAAGACTCCGGATCGGATGAGACACAAAGTCCTCCTGCTTCGGCGCCAGCTTCAGGTGAAAAGCATCCAAAAAGTTATTTTCCGTGATTGCCTTCAGTTCTACCATCGTTTCCTCCCCGAAATCCGATCTTGACCGCTCAATACCCGGAATAATCAAACTCAAAATGCGACCATTCGCCGTAATCTCCCGCCTCGACCGGGCAGAGCACGGTGTGCGTCGCGTGGTCGAACGATTCGAAATCATACTCCCACAGCGGCGAGAACGTTTCGTCGTCCGCGGCATAGGCGGGATGCGGGTTTTCCCGCGAATAATGGGACACGGCGTAGAATGTCGCGGGATCGTAACTGTCCTCCTCTTCGCGCTTTTCGTCGGTCATCATAAAATAGCGCAGCGCGCCGCCGGTGCCGAGCACATAGGTCGGATCGATGTGATATTCCTTCCCGTTGATCCGCACATAGCTCCATTGGTGTCCGGAAAGATCGTAGGCGCGCGTTTCGCTCATGGTCGTCGCCTGCACGCCCGCCTGCAGAAGCAGATAGGAATACGCCGACGAGATCTCGTGGCAGATGCCGATCCCGGTCTGGAAGAAGCGGTAGCATGAGGTATAATCCACATACTCGTCGTACATCTTCGCATATGTATCCCAGTCGTATTGATAGTGATCGGAGAAATACGCATACAGCGCGAGACACTTCTCGAAATCCGAATAATCGTCTTCAAAGATCTCGTTCAGCATACCCTCGATCATTTCCCCGAATTCGTCGATCCGCGCTCTCGCTTCCTCGAGCGGAACGAGATAGGTGAAGCTCGCGACGCCGTCCTTGACGGAGTTTTCGCGATCCCAGGCGTAGTCGATGAGCTCCTTTAAAATCGGCAGGCAATGCTCGGGGAACTGTCCCATCATCCAGTCGTAGGTGTACTGGTCCTTGCAGGCAAAGGTGTCCTCGCCCTTCAAAACCGCGTCGACGAGATTGTACCACGCCTCGCACATGTCGCTGCCGAAGACCTCCTCCATAAAGACGGAACAGACCTTCGGGTTGAACGTATATTGTCCCTTCGGCGTATGCGGAAGGTCGTCCGGATCGATCTGCTCGCCGTATTCGCCCGTCGGCGCAGGCAGACTCTCGACACGTTCAAAGCCGGAAACGACCGTTCCGGGCGCGAGATATTCCCATGTGCTTTCGTCCACGCGCAGCGCGTACTGTTCCCCGTCCCGGCAGAACGTGACCGTCATCGGATTGCCCTCGGGATCGACGGACCGGTATACGACGCCGTCTTCGGACGCGGAGACCGTTCCCCCGTCCAGTCCGATCAGCCGGTACAGCACGACCGACATCACATAGGAGTCTTCGATCTCCTCGAGTACGACGAAATCGGTATTGCCGTTTGCGTAGACGCCGACATAGTCGTCGGGATCGGCCGGACCGGTTTCCGCAGGGGACGGTTCCGGCAAAACCACGATCTCTTCCGCGATCTCCGTTTGAACCGGCTCTGCTGTTTTTTGCGGTTCACCCGTGCATGCGGCAAGCAGCAGCAGCGCGCACAGAACCGTGATGATTGTTATCCTGTATTTCTTCATGTCGGTATTGTATCACGGAAATGCGTCAAAATCTGCACTTTTTTGTTACAAATGCATGATTCCGGAAAAAAGACGGGCCGAAAGCCGTGTTTATCGGTCCGCCGCGAATCTTCTTCCGGACAGACGGCGCCGCCTCTTGACTTTCTGCTTCATTGTGTTATGATACAATCTTGTTGACAAAACGGAGGCATACTTATGGGAACCTTGCTTGCAGCGGCGCTCGCCCTTCTGATCGGGCTTTTGATGACGCGTTTATTTAAGCTCCTGAAACTGCATCTGCCGGATGTGACGGCGTTTCTGATCGCCGGTCTCATCGTCGGTCCGCATTGCCTCGGAAGACTCGGCGTCGAGGGCGTCGGCTTTTCCAGCACCGCGGAAGTGGAGAGCATGTCGGTGATCACGAACACCGCGCTCGGCTTCATCGCCTTTTCCATCGGCAACGAGTTTCTGCTTTCGCAGCTGAAGTCGATCGGCAAGCAGGCAGTTGTCGTGGGTATCTTTCAGGCGCTCGCGGCAACGCTGCTTGTCGACGTGCTGCTCGTCGCGCTTCATTTCCTGATGCCCGACAAGCTGTCGATCGAAGCGGCGATCACGCTCGGCGCGATCGCGTCCGCCACCGCGCCGGCCGCCACGCTGATGGTCGTGCGGCAGTACAAGGCGAAGGGCAAGCTGACCGACATCCTGCTGCCCGTGGTCGCGCTCGACGACGCCGTGGGGCTTGCGGTGTTTTCCGTGTCCTTCGGCATCGCCACCTCGATGGTGACCGGGCAGACCGACCTTATCGGCATTCTGGTGGAGCCGCTCATCGAGATCGTCGCGTCGCTCGCGCTCGGCGCGTTCCTCGGATGGGTGCTCACGATGCTGGAGCGCACGTTCTTCTCCAACTCGAACCGTCTTTCCTTAACCATCGCGTTCGTCGTCCTCACCGTCGCGCTTTCCATGCTCTCCTTTGAGATCGGACGCGTTAAAATCTCCTTCTCGACGCTTCTGGTGTGCATGATGCTCGGCACGGTGTTCTGCAACATCTGCCCGCTTGCGCAGGACCTCATGGAGCGCGCGAATAAATGGACTGCGCCGCTTTTCGCGCTCTTCTTCGTCCTCAGCGGCGCTGAGCTGGAGCTCGGCGTGCTGTCCAGCGGCGCCGTCATCCTGATCGGCATCGTCTACATCCTCACGCGCTCCGCCGGCAAATACGTCGGCTCCTACCTGAGCTGTGCGGCGACGAAATGCGATCCGACCGTCAAAAAATACCTGGGCTTCACGCTTCTGCCGCAGGCGGGCGTCGCACTCGGCATGTGCGTGACCGCAGCGAAGCTGGGCACGTCCGACGGCGTGCTGATCAAGAACATCATCCTGTTCAGCGTGCTGATCTACGAGCTGGTCGGTCCGCTGCTTACCAAGTGGGCGCTGACCCGTGCGGGCGACATCAAGCCGTCCCGCGAAAACGTGCAGGACCGCAGAGCGCGCAAATACCAGGAAGCGCTGGGACGGAACACGGTTTCCGAAGCCGGTCAAAAGCAGGCGCAGCGCAACATGAAGCTCCGCGAAAAACAAGCCGCGAAAAAGAATTGACAAAACGCAAGCCGCCCGTTTTCACGGGCGGTTCGTTTTTTATCCGGCGAAAAATCTTGCGGTTTCCGCCTTCGGATGGTATACTGTATCCGGCGCCGGAAAAACGGTTTGCGGCGCGGAAAGGGGTAAAACATGGAGTCTGTTTCAACCAATCAAAAAGAACGCAAAGCTGCGGCGATCCTGTTCGTCATCGCAGCGGCATTTCAACTGCTGATCGTCATTGTAAATCTCATCATGTATCGCGTTAATAGCGGTTATGTTCCGGTCTCCCTGATTCTGTATGTGCTGCTTTACGCGGCCGTCGCTGTCGGTCTGTTCCTCGATAAGGTCCCGTTCCCGGTCGCCGGAGCCGGCTTTGCCGGACTGGCCGTAATGGAGTTCTTCGGTTTTGTTTCTTCCGTCCGGTCTGTCGCGGCGTCCTTCCGCGATATGGCCGCGAACGGCTATACCGTATCGGCATTTACGAAGATCACTTTCCTTCTTCCGATCGTTTCCTCGGTCTGCCTTATGCTCGGATTCGCAGCAGCCACGCTGATCATTTTCTTTACCGTGTACGGAAACGACAAGCTGAAACAAACGGCAAAGAAGTTGGCTGTGCTGCCGCTGATTCTTCTGCTGATCAACTGCATCTACAAAGCTTTGATCGTTATCATATATGCGGTTCTTATTGTGTTTGACCGGTACGGCGGCTATCCTCCGCTGCTGTTCGTACAGAACGTCCTCTCGCTTGCCGTCAGCATACTGGCGCTGCTCGGCACGGTCAAGGCGCTCAACGCCTATTTATATCCCGAAGGCAAGCCGAAAAAGACCATAACGCGCGCCGACGGAACGGTTGCGGAAGCCGGAGACGGGTATTGCGGCATGGCAAAGCATGTGCTGCTGCTTCTGTTTACCTGCGGCATCTGGTACTACATCTGGATCTGCCGGACGACGTGGTACACGAACCGCGTGGAGGACGAGGAGGAGCGCAGCCCGGCGAAAAAGCTGCTGCTGTGCATGTTCGTTCCGTTCTACATCATCTACTGGACGTACAAGACCGCGCTGCGCATCGACAAGATCGCGAAATCGCGCGGGATCGCCTCCGACATTGCGACGCCCTGTCTGGTCCTCGCGATCTTCGTGAGCTTCGTTCCGCCGATCATCATGCAGGATAAGATCAACGCGATCGCACTCAATGAAGGCGTGCCGCAGGAAGCGCCCGAAAAGGCGCCCGAAGAAGCGTCCGCGCCCGTCGACGTCCCCGAAGCGCTTGAAAAATACAAGCGACTCCTCGATAGCGGCGTCATCACACAGGAGGAGTTCGACGCGAAGAAGAAACAGCTTCTGGACCTTTGAGAACAACAAAACAGCGGGGACCGCTCCCCGCTGTTTTTTGATGCGTTTTCAGCGCCGGCGCGCGCCCGATGCAATCGAGAACAGCCGGAGCACGGTCACGAACGAACCGAGCGCTGCGAGCACATAGGTCATGGCGGCGGCGCGCAGCATCTTTTTCGCGCCGGGCAGCTCGTCCTCGGAAAGGTAGCCGCCCTCCAGAAGCATGGAGAGCCCGCGGCTCGACGCGTTGAACTCGACCGGCAGCGTGATGAGCTGGAACAGCAGCATCATGACGTACAGCGCGACGCCCGCGAGCGCGATATAATAACCGATGTTTCCGGAATGCGTTGAGATCAGCGACAGGATCAGTCCGCCGACCACCAGGAACGGTCCGACGGTGCTGCCGATGCCTGCGGCGGGCAAAATCACGCTGCGGAGCCGCATGGGGCGGTAGTCCTCCTGATACTGCAGCACATGCCCGATCTCATGCGCGGCGACGGCAAGCGCGGATACAGAAGAGGAGCCGTAGACCGCCTCGGACAGTCCCACAACCTGCTGCTTCGGATCGAAGTGGTCGGTCAGGGCGCCTGCAACCTGCTGCACCGGAAGATTCAGGCCGTTTTTATACAGAAGATCGTTCGCAAGCTGCGCGCCGGTGAAGCCCTTTTTCGAGGGGACCTGCGCGAACTGCCGGAAGACGCGCTGCACGCGTCCCTGCGCGATCACCGACAGGATCATGACGGCGATCGCCAAAATGTAATACAATCTGTTTCCCATGCTTGTATTATAGCGCATCTTCCGTTGAAATACCATTGCAAAACGTGAAAAATATGTTATAATTCTCTGTACGAAACGCAAACATAACACAGGTTATTTCCCACAGGAGGATGGTTTATGCAATATCTGAAGCTCAAGGACATTCAGAAAGCGCCGGAAAGCTACGTCGGCGCGATCACCGTTTGCGGCTGGGTGCGCACCGTGCGCGAGGGCAAGGCGGTCGGCTTTATCGAGCTGAACGACGGCACCTCGTTCCGCCCCGTGCAGATCGTGTACCCGAACGACGAGCGCAAGCTCGGCAAGGGGCTCACCACCGGCTGCGCGATCGTCGCGGACGGCGAGCTCGTGCTGACGCCGGACGCGCCGCAGCCGTTCGAGATCCATGCGGACGCGATCGCGATCGAGGGCGAATGCCCGCCGGACTATCCGATGCAGAAAAAGCGCCACACGCTGGAGTATCTCCGCACCATGCAGACGCTCCGCCCGCGCACCAATACATTCCTTGCGACGTTCCGCGTGCGCTCCGTCACGGCGGCGGCGATCCACGAGTTCTTCCAGGACCGCGGGTTCGTGTATGTGCACACGCCGATTCTGACCAACGCCGACTGCGAGGGCCGCGGCGAAATGTTCCAGGTCACCACGCTCGACCTCGAAAACCTCCCGCGCACCGGGGACGGCAAGGTGGACTATTCGCAGGACTTCTTCAAAAAGCCGGTGCATCTTTCCGGGTCCGGTCAGCTCTACGGTGAAGCGTTTGCGCTTGCGTTCCGCGACATCTACACCTTCGGTCCGACCTTCCGCGCCGAATACTCCTTCACCGCGCGCCACGCGAGCGAGTTCTGGATGATCGAGCCGGAGATGGCGTTCTGCGACCTCGAAGGCGATATGGACGTGGCGGAAGCGATGGTGAAGTACATCATCCGGACCGTGCTCGACCGCTGCCCCGCCGAGATGGAGTTCTTCAACAAGTTCGTGGACAAGGGGCTCCTCACGCGGCTCGACAACGTGCTGAACAACGAGTTCAAGCGTCTCACCTACACCGAAGCGATCGAGATCCTCAAAAACTCCGGCGAACCGTTCGAGTACCCCGTGGAATGGGGCGTCGATCTGCAGAGCGAGCATGAGCGCTACATCACCGAAAAGGTGTTCGGAAAGCCCGTGTTCCTCACCGATTACCCAAAGGAGATCAAGTCCTTCTACATGCGTCAGAACGACGACGGCAAAACCGTCGCAGCGGCGGACCTGCTGGTTCCGGGCGTCGGCGAGATCGTCGGCGGCAGCCAGCGCGAGGAGCGCTACGACGTGCTCGACGCGCGCTGCAAGGAGCTCGGCATGGACATGAGCGAATACCAGTGGTTCCTCGATCTCCGCAAGTACGGCGGCGTCAAGCACGCCGGCTTCGGGCTCGGCTTCGAGCGCATGGTGATGTACCTCACCGGCATGCAGAACATCCGCGACGTGCTGCCGTTCCCGCGCACCGCCGCAAACCTCGAAATGTGACGGTCATATCTCAATCAAAAACGCACCCGCGCGGGTGCGTTTTTTTGCTTATGCCGTTTCTTTTTTCCGCTGCCGGATGCACAGCAGATAAAACACGACGGCAAGGAGCTGCACGGCGACGGAGATCGCGGCAAGCCATTTGGGATCGACGTCGTACAGGGCGCCGAGGAGCCAGCTTCCCAGAAACCATGCGACGCCGAAGCCGGTTTCGAAAATGCCGAAGCCGGTGCTGCGCATCGACCGCGGGACGATCCCGCTGACCGCCGCTTTCATGATGCTCTCCTGCGCGCCCATGCCCACGCCCCACAAAAGAATGCCGACGGCGATCAGAACCGGATTGCCGGTCAGGAAAACGAAACAGGCGAAAAACGCGCTGCACAGGGTGGACACCGTCAGCGCCTTCAGCCCGATCCTGTCGAACAGCCAGCCGAAGAACAGCGCGGCGACCGCGTCCGCCGCCATCGCGCCGGCGTACAGTAAGCTCAGCGTCGAATCGGGGAACGCGTGCATTTTCGCCGCGTGCAGGGTGATCAGCGTGAAGTCCGCAAACCCGAACGCAAAGAGGCAGATCGCCGCCATGAACAGCAGAAACGACTTGCGGATGCGAAACGGCTCGTTCGTCTCCGGCTCCTTTTCGAACTGCGCCGGATCGGGGTATCTGACCTTCGAGAACACGACCAGCGCGACGGTGATCAGCGCCGGAATGCCGAGCACGGCAAAGCAGATCCGGTAGGTGGAAAACAGATCGTCCGTGCCCCGAAGCGCAGCGACCGCAAAGAGGATCACCGGTCCCAGAAACGCGCCGAACTGGTCCAGAAACTCCTGAAAGGCGAAGCCCTTTCCTACGCCGACCTCGCTTGCGGCGAAGCTCACCAGCGTGTTTTTCGCGGGTTTTTTGATCGCCTTGCCCACGCGTTCCAGAACGACGAGGATGCAGGCGACGAGCCAGCCGTTTTCGGGGATCAGCGCAAGGGCGGGGATCGCAGCGACCTGCAGAACGTATCCGGCGATCACCAGCGTCCAGTATTTTTTGGTTTTGTCCGCGAGAAATCCGGAAAGCAGGCGCAGAGAATAGCCGCAGAGCTCGCCGACGCCGGAAACAAACCCGATCGTCGCCGCCGACGCGCCCGCCAGGTTCAGGTATTCGCCGAGGATGCTTCTCGCGCCCTCGTGCGTCATGTCCGAAAACAGACTGACGACGCCCATCAGCACGATGAACGCCATCGCGCCGCCGAGCAGCTTCCGGTTCCTTTCCAAAGAAGCGCCCCTCCTTTCCCCGCTTTTCCGAACACAGTTTACCACAAACCGTCCGCGCTGTCATGCGGTTTTCAAAGAAAAAACCGTCCCGAAGGAGGCGCTTCGTCAGGAAGTGCCTCCTTCTGCCTCAAGTGCAAGGTAATTGACTACGTCGGTCAACAATAGTATAATGACCAAAACAAATCGCAATTTGGCGAGATGGTATAGCAGTATATGGCAAATGACAATTTCCTGAAATGCTGCAGATAACGGAGAAAGGAGAAGCCGATGATTACAGATTCTTTTGATGATAAATCCCCTGCCAAGATCAATATAAAGAAAAACGAGAACGCCGTTCAGGTTGATGCGGTCATTTACACATTTTCAGAGGAAGTTGAAAAGTATGTGATCGCTCACTATGACTGCGAGAAAGTCGGAGAATACGCGATGGCGTGCGGAGCAACTTCGGCATATCTGCTCAGGCACCACGGGAAGAGAATCGGGTTTTTCAGAACCTGGGTAGGAGCGCCTGCTTGTATCGGCCCGATTGAAGAATTGTTAACTGTCCTGGATACGAAAAAGATCGTCCATTATGGCGGAGCAGGATGCCTTGACAAGGAAATTGCCAGAGGCAAGATCATGATTCCGACAGAAGCCTACAGAGATGAAGGAACCTCCTATCATTATGCGCCTGCCTCTGACTATATCCGGATCAAAAACCATGATATCGTAAAAGCTTACATGGAAGAAAACCGAATCCCGTATGTTTTGGGCAAAACCTGGACTACAGACGCTTTCTATCGGGAAACCGTCAATAACTTTGAAAAGCACAAGGCGGACGGCTGCATTTCGGTTGAAATGGAAGGTTCTGCTGTTCAGGCAGTCTGTGATTTCCGCGGGCTGGAAGTGTACATGTTCTTTACAAGCGGAGATCTGCTGGATGCACCAGAATGGACTGACAGAAAAAAGAAAGGGCAAATCGAACACACGCAGCATGATCCGGGACATTTTGACATAGCACTTGCGCTCGCCGAATATGTGGTT